>JAQICJ010000282.1 GCA_027858615.1 Deltaproteobacteria bacterium | reverse complement strand
CTATTTTGTTTTGTTTTGGTTCAGTTGAATTATTTTGTTTGTCAGGTTTTGTTTTTTTAAGTTTTTTTGCAGGATTGTTTTTTGGATAGTTGTCTTTTTGTTCTGAGTTGCTGCAGGAGAAAACCAGGGAAAATACAATAAAGTGAAGATAAAATTTAGTTCTGATCAATTTTGCCTCTTTTGAAAACGGTTCGATGAAAGATGAAATAACTTGCTATACCGATGAAAGTCATGACAGCTGAAACAATAAGCTGTTTGGGATCTGTAATTGCGATTGTAGCAATGATTGCCACAGCCATAACCAGGTAAATAACTGGGAATAGTGGATGAAAAGGGGTTTTAAAATGATTATCTTCCTGGGTTCGGCGTCTGAGAATAAAGATTCCAAATACAGTAATGGCAGAAAAGGCGATAATCATTATGGTTGTATATTTGAGAATATCTTCGAATCCTCCCATAACCACAAAAGTACTGGCGATAACAGCCTGTATCAGCAATCCGTTAAAGGGGGTTCTGCTGGTTTTGGACAGTTTGCCCACGGCCTTGAAAAGCAATTTGTCTGCAGCCATGGAATGGTAGATTCTTGGACCGGTCATAATGGTGCTGTTAAGGGACCCCAGAATGGCAAAACCTGTGAGCGAGATAAAAATCGGAACTCCGAGTCT
Organism: Deltaproteobacteria bacterium; assembly: GCA_027858615.1. Taxonomy (GTDB): domain Bacteria; phylum Myxococcota_A; class Polyangia; order HGW-17; family HGW-17; genus JAQICJ01. The sequence goes on along the minus strand of JAQICJ010000282.1, from coordinate 10,528 downwards.
GCCAAAAGCCTTGAGGGCAGCTGGTTCCAAAATATTTGGAATTTGGCGGAGGGAGTTGATTGTTTCACCCTTGAGAAAAAGAAGATTAAGCAGAATGTATAGAAAGGCTATGAGGCTTATTCCCAGAAGCAGGGAAAGGGGCAGGATTTTTTTGCCGTTTTTGATTTCTCCACCTACATAACTGGATGCGTTCCAGCCTGAATAGGCAAAAAACACCGGCAATAAAGCCAATGCCAAGTTATCTATGGATATTGAACCGAGTCCAGAAGGTAATGGTGAGTGGTCGCTGTTGATTGTGTTGCTGATACTGCCCAGAGGAGAAGAGGAATTGCCTCTGGAGAGAGAATAGATGGCAGCCAGCGAAAGAATAATCAAAGGTGTAAAACTAACAATTCCCTGAATTGTGGAGGAAAATGAAACTCCTACTATGTTGATTAAAGTGAAAACAGCGATCAGTCCAATGGCGGTAAGAGACAACCATGAAATAGATGCTGGTCCGAGACTGATAAGAGGATCGGTGAACCAGGAACCAAAGTGGGGACCGATATAATATTGGGCAAGACCCACAGCTGTTGCTGCAATGGAACCTGAAAAAGTGGCAGTTAAAGCTGTCCATCCGGAGAGGAAAGCCACTGGTTTGCCATAGGCTTCTTTGAGAAAGGTGTAATCGCCACCGGCTTTGGGATACTTGGAACCAAGCTCTCCGTAACACATGGCGCCGGCAAAGGCCATTATGCCACCGATAATCCAGACCAGAAGAAACCAGGAAGGAGAGGGGACATGTTTTGCGACAATCTGGGGAGCCAGGAAAACACCAATGCCGAGCATGCTTCCAACTACAATAGCAGTAGAACCTCCTAGTCCTATATTGGCTTTCCAAGGGTTTTGCTGTTGATTTTCGGAAAGATTGTTCTGGTTCATGGTTGTTTGAAATTACCTGTGAATAATTTTGAATGAGTGATCAAAGTTAAAGAAATAGAAAGTAAACCCTTTGCTGTCAAGTCAGAATTAGATGACTGAATCAGCGAAAACTTAATAAAATGCATTTTTATTGTATTGTCGAATGGTAATTTGTGCTCCAAAGCTTTTGCCTGAAATGGAATCAGACTTTATCAGTCTTTGTGCAGGGTGATCACCAGAAAACAAACTCAACCTAATATAACAGGACTTTCAGTTGAATAAAATAAATTTGTTGATAAATTAAATATTTTTACCAACCGATTTTAATCGGTTGGTTTGTATCTGTCTTAAATATTATTAAGACAGAAATCAGCTTGCTTTAATCTTTTTCTTTGCTAAATAATATTGTTGAGTATCAACTTTATTGTTCCAAATCAGGTGAAATTATTCTATACTTGTTTCACTGTCAAAGATTTTATTAAAATAATAAAATTTTTAAATAGTTCCCATCCCAGAATGGGGTTATTATCTGAGTGAGAGATTTGATTGAGAGGCACGCAGTAACTTCGCAGACATAGTTGATACTATTTCAAGAAGTTACAACAAAACAGATCGAGGCAAATTCCGTATTCAGACGGTGACCTTTCTTTTAGGGAAAGGAACTAAATAAAATACATAGGAGTCACTATGAAAAAATTAATTGTTTTATTTGCATTCATGCTTTCAGTTTTGCCCAACATGGCAAAAGCTCAAAATTGCACTCCTCCCAAAGTGCTGATAGTTCTCGATAAATCCAGTTCCATGGTTTGTTACGACGGTAATCCCGCGACTATTGACGGACAGACAAAATGGTACTGGGCTACAGAAGCAATTTCTACCCTGGTTTCCAATTACGAAGGGCTTATCGACTTTGGCATCAACGTATTTCCCGGGGTAAATCAATGCACAATCGGCGAAGTAAAAGTAGATGTAGCCCCAGGTTCATCAGCCGATATCATAACCGAACTCATGGATCCTCCTCCTTGTGGCGGCAATTATACACCCATGTATCAAACTCTTGATGGTGTGGCTTCCTACTCACCCCTTGCCGACAACACTTCCGAAAACTACGTGATTTTCATTACCGATGGTTGGCAGTGGTGTGATCCATATGATCCCGCAACCCGGTATTATGCTGTTAACAGTGTCATGGATCTGTCCGCAATGAACGTCAATACAGCAGTTATCGGTTTTTCCGGCGGAGTAGATGCTGTGGCTCTGCATAACATGGCAGCCGAAGGCGGAATGGAAAGAACCGGGTGTGATCCAACTGCAGCCACTGTAGACAGTTCCAATCGTTGTTATTATCAAACTGATGATGGTCCCGAGTTGACTCAAGTTCTCGACGCTATTGCCCTGGATATTACATCCGAAATTTGCGATGGTATTGACAACAATTGCAATGGTCAGATCGACGAAAATCTCTACAGAGCCTGCAGTTCAGCCTGTGGCAGTGGAACCGAATATTGTGACAACGGCATGTGGATTGGTTGTGATGCCCAGCAGCCTGAAGACGAAAACTGTGATGATATCGACAATGATTGCGATGGCGTAATTGACGAAGGTTGTTCCTGTATCAATGGTAGTACCCGTGAATGCGGTATCGATACCGGTGCTTGTGAGAAAGGTACTCAACTTTGCTCTCAGGGCGTGTGGAGTGAATGCCGCAATGCCTTCTGGCCTGTCGACGAAACCTGCAATGCCACCGATGACAATTGCGACGGCCAAATCGACGAAAGCCTTACTGCAACCTGCGAAACCATTTGTGGAAACGGCGTTAAAATCTGTAATAACGGTAATTGGAGCGAATGCAGTGCCCCGGTTCCTTCAACTGAAGAATGTAACGGTCAGGACGATGATTGCGACGGCGAAATAGACAATGCACCCAATCTTTGCCCAGATGGTGAAGAATGTGTTAACGGAGTTTGCTTTGACCCCAACCAAGGAACAGAAGATGGCGGCATCGAAGAAGATGGCGATCCGCAAGGCACTACCAGTACTGCTCCCGACGGCTGCAGTTGCTCCACTGTTCATTCCGGCAGCAATCCCGCAGGAATTATCCCCTTCATCATCATGATGTTTGCCGGATTATTCTGGTTCAGAAGACGTTTCAACATCTGACAGGTATTTCCCTCTCCTGTTTTCAACAGTTTAAACCAAAATGTCTGATAAATTCAAAAATCTCTTTCCTCAGACCAGAAGGCAGTTTTTAACTGCATCAACCCTCTCCACTGTATCATTATCAATGCTTTCCTGCAGTGATACCTCTACCGGCAATAATTCCGATGCCGGGGTGGATGCAGATGGAGATATCCACGATGGAGATATCCACGATGCTGATATCCACGATGCTGATATCGACGGGGATGGTGGTGACGACTCTATTTCTCCGCCTCCTGAACGACCTCCCACTACAGTTACGGTCACGGTCACAGGAGTATTGGCCGCCACTGAACAATTCGAAGATTTAAGACATGCTTTTGGCAAAGTGGAAGAGGGGTTCGGCGAATCTCATCAGTTAAGAAATGATTTAAATGCCGCCTCCGTGGCTAACGGTTCAACTGTTTCTCCATCCTCACTTGCATATTTTTGTCACATGACCGATATCCATGTTGTTGACGAAGAATCACCGGCTCGCTCCATTCACAGTCCCATTGCCGAGGCTTCCGCCTGGCGTCCCCAGGAGTGCTGGAGTACCCATGTTCTCAATGGAGCTATCAAAACCATCAACCAATTTGCTGCCGTGCATCCCATGGACTTCATTGTTTTTTCCGGTGACCTCATAGACAATAAGCAAAACAACGAAATTCAATGGTTTGTCGATGTGCTCGAAGGAAAACTCATCGATCCCGATACCGGCCTTGACGACGATCCACTTGCTCCCGGATTGCCGGATCCTCACGATCCTTTTCAAAGTGATGGGCTTGATCCCGCAGTTGATTGGTACGCTGTTCAAGGCAACCATGATTTGCTGGTTCTGGGCAATTTCGACGTTATGGATTTTGCTGTGGCCGATCCAACCGGAGATTCAGCTACTTTTTACATTTCTGATTATGCCCAACCCACCTGTCTTTCAGAACCACCCTGTCCCGAGTCATATTGTTATTCAGATACACCTGGACGCTGCAATGTTCCGGCTTCAGATAATTATTTCGATTCATCCTATGCTCCACCCGATGCCGATCGCTATTTTACCGATAGAACAGAATGGATACAAAGGGTTATGGACGCTGATTCCAACGGGCCTTTGGGTCACGGCTTCAGTCAAGCCAACCTGGACAATAATCTCAGTTATTGGCGAGTTGACGAACCTGTTCCGGGAATTCCCGTTGCCATGCTCGGACTTGATACTTCAAGTGCAGGAGGAGTTACCGCCACCGCCACAGGTTACATTTCCGATGATGAATTGCAATGGCTTGAAGATCAACTCAACGATCTGGTCAGTTTGAACAAATTGGTAATTATTGTAAGCCATCACTGTTCACGCGATTTGGGCAGCAAAACAGATGAATTCAGAAATATTCTGAATTCCTGTCCTAATGTTGTTTTGCACATCACTGGACACCACCATCAAAACGAAGTTATGCCCCGTCCTGCTCCTTCGGGGATGGAACCATGGTATGGTTATTATGAGGTCCAAAATTGCGGTTTGCTCGATTGGCCCCAGCAAATCAGATTTTGGGAAATTACCGATAATGGTGATGGAACAGGAATCATTTATTCAACCATGGTAGATATTCAGATGGAAAGTGGTAGTGTCATTGAGGCAGCTCGCTTCTATGCTCTGCTTGATGTTCAGGAAGCCAGAACTCAAGGGGGTGCTGGTGATCTTGAAGATCGCAATGTGGCTTTTCAGGTAGCTTGGCCTCCTGAGATGCTCTCCATATTGGCCAATCTTCCTGCAAGGGAAGTTGAAACCTTTCACTTTATGCCGGAAAAGAAGAGTTGATAACAAGTGACTGATAAAAAGATTTTAGTTTATCTGGTTGAAGATGAACCGGAAATTCGCCGACAACAGGAAAGATTGCTTCGATTGCAGGATTCAATACTTCTCATTGGTAGTGCCGGTACCGGAGAAGAAGCTGTCAAGGATATTCTCCTGCTGAAGCCTGAAATTGTGCTTTTGGATTTGGGTCTTCCCGGAATTGACGGCATCGAAGTTACTCGCCGTATCAAAAAGAAAAACGACAAAATTGAAATCATCATCTTTACAATTTTTGACGAAGAAAACAGAGTGTTGGCAGCAATCAAAGCAGGTGCCGCTGGCTATCTTCACAAGGGGATGAACTCTCAAAAAATGGTCGATGCCATCAAAGAGGTCAGTGCAGGGGGCTGTGTTATCCAATGCCAGCTGTAAAGGCAGATTCTCAGTAAATTTCGAGAAACCCTCTCCAAAACCAATGTGGTTGAAGAAAAAACTAAACCCCAAAAGGTTTCTCCCCTGACTCCCAGGGAGGAAGATACTCTCAAATGTATAGCTAAAGGTTATTCCAACAAAGAAACAGCTGCATCTTTAGGAGTAAGTGTTTCCACCATTCGCACCCACCTCGAACACATCTATGCCAAAATGGAAGTTAACAACCGAACTGAGGCTGTTACCGAAGGTATCAAAATAGGAATTGTTCCGCTGGAATAGTTTGTTTTAAATTTTGGTTTCCCAGTCAAATCAGGTGTCTTTTCTTTGCAATGGGGATTGGCAAAGCTTGTTTTTATCCTTGGATTTATATGAGGATGTTCCGCCTTTATTATTCTTCTCGAATTTTTTGTATTGACAAACCCCTTGATCCTCTGTAAGTAAAATGCTGTTCATCGGCATGATGGAGATCCTTCGAGAATGTCCAAACCGACACAAATCTCGATTTTAATCTTCGGAGGAGTGGCCGAGTGGACGAAGGCGGCGGTCTTGAAAACCGTTGTACGAAAGTACCGGGGGTTCGAATCCCTCCTCCTCCGCAACATTTTGGAGAGCTGACCGAGTGGCCGAAGGTGCGCGCCTGCTAAGCGTGTGTACGAAAGTACCGAGGGTTCGAATCCCTCGCTCTCCGCCAAAATAGAGGTATTTCCGCATAATTTTGCGCCCATGGCTCAACTGGATAGAGCATCGGTCTACGGAACCGGAGGTTAGAGGTTCGAATCCTCTTGGGCGCGCCATATCCAGGTTAAATACAAGTTAAATATGGTAAATGCAGTTCTACAGGGGGAATTATCAGGACACCACTGATTTGCAGATTCCTTGACAGGTACGGATTAAGATTTGAGGATGGCTCAGGCAGGGAAAATAATTATGAAGATTTAGCGATTTCTTCTGCGACGGCGTTTGCGGCCTCTTTTCTTGCCATGGCGCTTGCTTTTGCAAACACGACGGCCACTTTTGGTGCGGTAGCAACTTCTACTTCTGCGACTTCGCCAGAAACAACCTGTGCTAACTGTGGAAAACATCATTCCTAAGAGAATTGCCAAAAGAATACTTTTTTTCATTACTTGATCTCCTATTTAAGTAAGATTGATAAAAATATTTAGACTTTAGATTGTAAAACAAATAGTAATTCATGTTAACAGATAAATGCTAATTTGTTAACTCTCTTTTTCCGATCATTTGTCAGTTCCTATTTTTTTCTTTCAACTAATTTTAAATTCCAATATATTCTTTGACTGTTATGCTTTGGTTGCTTTTAATATTTCAAAAATGGAGTTTACAATGAAACTATCCCCTGTATTCTTGATGTCTCTTGCATTTATGTTTGTTATCAGTCTGGTTGCCTGCGATGATGACAGTAAAAGCTCTGATAATAACTCCAACAACGGATTTGAGCTTCTGCAGCAGGAAGAAGATGTTCTTTACTACACAAATTATGTGCGTACGGATCCTGCAGGTTTTGCCCAGGAATTTCTCCAGAATGCCTATGATAACGGCAATGATAATGGAGCCTATGAAGATCTGATGAGTCGTACACCCTGCGATGAAGTAGTTCTTCACGAAGATCTCATGGCTGCAGCTGATGCTCATTCCAATGATATGGCCGACAATTGCGGAATGCAACATGATAGTTGCGATGGAACATCTTTCAGTGACAGATTGTGGAGTTATTTCAGTGGCAGCAGCATTGGTGAGAACATAGCCTGGGGCTACACAGATGGTCTGGAAGTTGTAAAGGCCTGGATTATCGACCATGGAATTCCGAACCTGGGACATCGTGAAAACATCCTGGAATGCAGTTGGCAGTATATGGGAATTTCATATGTTGACACCTATTGGACTCAGGATTTCGGCAGAGATTGATCTTTAAGATTTTGAAAATTGTTTGTTTAATGTTTTAAAAATGCCGGAAAGTAATTACCGGTTATTAGCCAAAAAGGAGAAACAATGAGAATAAGTTTATTGTTTACATTTATAGCGTTTTTTGCAGGTTGCAGCAGCTCCAGAACCGGAGACTGCCTGATTAAAAATGAGAAAGATAATAAAACTGACAAGAAGGAAACAAAGGATATGAATGTTGAAAATGCCAAACTTGACAAGGGAAAACCTTCTCATGTTACTGTAAAATCCCGAGATGAAATTGATGATAAATACAAATGGGATCCATCTGTTTTGTTTGCTTCAATTGAACAGTGGGATCAGGAAAAAGAAGCACTGGTAAAATTGCTGGCCGACAAAAAAGACGGGCCGGCCAAATTCAAGGGAAAATTGGGCAAAAATGCCAAATATCTGAAAAAGGTTCTTGATTCAATCAATGAGATTCGTCTGCGTTTGGAAAAACTGCATTATTATGCTGCACGCAACAGCCATGTAGACATGAGAGACAATACCAACCGCGGCCGGGAACAAGTGGCAAAGTCTCTTTTTACAAAGTTTGACACAGTGGTTTCTTATGTTGAACCTGAATTGCTGGCTCTGCCCAAATCCAAATTGCAAAGATTCAGCAAAGCCAAAACTTTGAAAGACTATACTCAGTATTTCGTCCAATTACTTCGGCTCAGGCCCCATGTGCTTTCCACCAAAGAAGAGAAGATTCTCTCTCTGGCTGGAGATTTGGGATATTCTTCCTATGAAGCTTATTCAACTTTTTCCAATTCAGATATGGAGTTTCCCTCCATCGTCAACAGCAAGGACGAAAAAATTGAGCTTTCAACTGCCATGTATTCCAAATATCGCTCTTCTGTGATCAGAAAAGACAGAAAGCAGCTGTTTGAAGCTTTCTGGCCGGTTTATAAGAAGTATCGCAATACCTTCTCTCAAATGATATCCGGTCAAATAAAATATTATGTATTTAAGGCAAAGGCGAGAAAATATGAGAATGCTCTCACCGCAGCCCTTTATCCTAAAAATATACCCAACAAATATTATCTTAACCTGATTAAATCCATCAACAACAACCTTGACGCCTTTTATGATTATTTGAAGTTGCGCAAGGAAATGTTGGAGATTAAAGACGATCTCAGGTATTATGATATTTATCCACCCCTGGTAAAAGACAAACCCAAAGATATTTCTTTTGCTGATGGAAAAAAAATAATTCGCGAAGCTCTAAAGCCCCTTGGAAAAGATTATATGGCCAAATTGGATGAAGCGTTAAAAGAATCTTCAGGATGGCTTGATGTTTATCCCAACAAAGGCAAAAGAACAGGTGCATACATGGCCGGTGTCTACGGAGTACATCCCTTTGTTCTTCTCAATTACAATGATGATTTTGACGCTGTTACTACAACTGCCCATGAATTGGGACATGCCCTTCATACTGTTTACTCAAACAAGCATCAGCCCTATTCAAAATCCGACTATGTAATTTTTAATGCAGAAGTGGCTTCAATTGTAAATGAAACCCTGCTTATAGAATATATGCTCAAAAAAGAGAAAGATATTGAAAAGCGCAAGTATTTATTGTCTCATTATCTTAATTCTTTCCGGGGAACAGTTTTCAGACAGACCCTTTTTGCAGAATTTGAACATGAGATGTATACTGCTTATGAAAATGGCAAAGCTCTGACTGCCGACTTTCTCGACAATCTCTACCTCGGACTGTTGCGCAAATATCACGGACACAAGCAGGGAGTCATGGACATTCAAGAGCTTTATGCAGTCGAATGGTCGTATATTCCCCATTTTTATTACAACTATTATGTATATTCCTATGTCAACGGCTTCATAGCTGCCACCGTTCTGGCAGAGAAAATCTTGAACGAAGGCAAGCAAGCAGCTGACAAATACATCAATGGACTTCTCAAAGCCGGATCTTCCAAAGATCCTCTCCAGATTCTCAAGGATGCGGGAGTCGATATGATGTCACCTGCTACCTTCAAAAATGCGATCAACAAGTTCAGGAACAGAACCAAAGAACTCAGGCAGCTCCAGGCAAAATCCACCAAGTAGTAAAGTTTCCATTCCCCTTTATTTTCTCCAACTTCTCCAACTTCTCCCATATTTGGATAATAACTCTTGAAATATTGGACATTGAACTTGTTTTCAACTATAAAACATAAAAGCAGGTAGGGAATTGTGCAAACACTTTTGCAGCAACAATGAAATCGATAGTTAGTCTTGACTAATTGGTGTTCATGTTTAGATAATGGTCAGGATCTGAACGAGAAATTTAATTTCTCAAAATCTAAATATTCAATAATTGAGGTAAGACATGAACAAAACTGCGATTGAGAAAATGAAAAAGGTAAAACACAAAATCCTGGTCATGAGCGGCAAGGGTGGAGTTGGTAAAACTACTGTTACTGTCAATATTGCTTTTGCCCTTGCCAAAAAAGGTTTCAAGGTTGGCATCATGGATGTGGATATCCACGGTCCCAATGTTCCCCTGATGACGGGAACAGAAGGAACTCGCGTTCAGGGAAGTGAAGGCAATATTCAACCGGTTGTTTCCCCAGAAGATGACAGGGTTAAAGTTTTATCGATTTCAGCTTTTCTGGAAAATCCCGATGCGCCGATTATCTGGCGTGGTCCTCGCAAGATCGGAGTTATCAACCAGTTCATGGGAGAAGGTAATTGGAGTGATGTTGATGTGCTTTTAATTGATTGCCCTCCGGGAACCGGCGATGAGCCTCTCAGTGTTGCCCAGAATATTCCTGATGCAGATGGAGCCATAGTAGTTACTTCGCCTCAGGAAGTGGCTTTGCTTGATTCTCGCAAGAGTGTCAATTTTTTGAAGCAACTCAATATCAATGTTCTGGGTATAGTTGAAAACATGAGCGGATTCACTTGTCCCCACTGCAACAAGGTGGTGGATATTTTCAAAAGAGACGGTGGCAAAAAGGCTGCAGAACAAATGGAAGTTAATTTTCTGGGACAGGTTCCCCTTAATCCTAAAGTTGTGGAATCCGGAGATGAAGGTAAGCCAATTGTAATTGCAGATCCTGAGAATCCTGCAAGTAAAGTTTTTTCAAAAATTACTGACGAGATCAGCAGAGACTGGCATCCGGACTGAGTCTGCACTACTGACCTCTTCTCAAGAGTGTAGATTAAATAGTTCCCATCCCAAAAAGGAAGGTCATCGTCTGAATGCGGAATTTTACCTCATCTGCTTTGTCATAACTTCTTGAAATAGTTGTGGCTATATCTGCGAAGTTGCTCCGCGCATCTGAG
>JAQICJ010000267.1 GCA_027858615.1 Deltaproteobacteria bacterium | reverse complement strand
TTGTTTAACCGATGAAGATGGAAATAACATAAATCTTATTCACCGGGATGTTAGTCCTTCCAATATTCTCATTTCCTGGGAAGGCGAAATAAAGCTTTGTGATTTCGGAATCGCAAAAGTTTCATTTTCCAGAGTAAAAACCCGTTCTGGAATAGTAAAGGGTAAAGTCAGATACATGAGTCCTGAACAGGCTCGAGGGTGGAAACTGGACTCCCGAACCGATATCTTCAGTGCTGGTGTTGTTTTATATGAACTTCTTACCGGTCAAGCTCCTTTCCAGGCGGAGAACGAAGTTGAACTCCTGAAAAAAGTTAAAGATGGTCATATAACTCCAGTGCATTACTACAATAAAAACATCCACCCTGTACTTTTTCAGATTGTAAGAAAAGCACTGACCATAGACAGGCTCCAACGATATCAGACTGCCTATGATTTTGCCCGGCACCTGGATAACTTCATCAAGAAATATGCTCCTAATTATTCCCCAAAAATATTTTCAAAAAAAATTAAATCTTTTTTTAAAACTGAAATTGAAGAAAAAAACAAAAATCTCCAGAAATATGTTCTATCTGAAGTTGAACCACAGGATGTCGGGGTAAATCTTATCGGAGATAATTACGAAGAGCCTGATAATGTGGAATTTTATATTTCTCTGAATAATCTTCCATCCAAAACTGATGATACAGACACAGAAGACAAAAATACCCAAAACAACGAATACTATAAGCAAAGTGACAAGGAAGATGATCAGGAGGAATTATCTGATTTTTTAAAACGGCACCTTGACCTGACGGATCAGAATCCTCAAATATCCAAGCAAAATTTCAAATCAAAAGATACAGATAAAAACAATAATTCTGTCGACAGTTCTCATCCCCACAAAATATACAATCACCATCTTGATCAAGATAAACAACATAATACTGACAGAGTCAGAAATCATTCCAACACCGAAAACCTCAGCAAGGAAGAGTTGGCAGTCCTTTGTGATTTCCCTGATAAAAATCTAATAGATGATAACGTTGAAGAATTCAAGAAACAGGATGAAGTTGTTGATGGAGATTTTATTTTTAAAATCAAGGATCCCCAATCTGATTTCAAATCCTCTGAAAGCAACTCAAAAACCAATCTGGAACACTCTCTGACTGAGCGGGATAAAACCGATCCAGCCAAACCTTTCCCTAAAGATACTCAAGCAAATACCAAACACTCTCCGGCTGAGCGAGACAACACTGATCCAGCCAAATCTCTCCCCGAAAAAGATGAAGTAACTGCCGAGTACTCTTTGACAGAGCGGGATAAAACTGATCCAGCCAAGTCTCTTCCCAAAGCAACCCAAACAAGTACCAATCCGAAATCCTCAAATAAAGAAGACAAAACAAATCCTGATTTGGAATTTATCAACCAGGATAATAATAATGGGATTACTGCAGAATCTGCTGATTCCGCATCAGATACAACCAAAGAAACTGAAGATACTCAAAATACAGAATACAAAGATAGAGATACTGACAATATTGAGCAAACTGAGAATTTATCTGAAGAAGTTGAATATATTTCTGATGCAGATCTAGTTGAAGAAAATGACAAAAACAAGAATTTTGTAACAGGAGTTCTGGATTTATCTTCTTATAACAAAGAGTTAGCAAAGTCTTCCCCGCCCAGAAATAATCACCTCGTCCAACAAAACAAAAGCACGAAAAAGACTTTTTCTGATGACGCAGATGAAGATGAAATTGTTATTGAAATTTCCAAACAAAAAAGAGAATCACTTAATTCATCAAAAATGCACTCTGTAAGCGGTTGTTTTTCTATTTCGCCGGAAGATCTTAAAACAGATTCTCCGGAAGATCTTAAAACAGAAGATGAACAAGATGAAAAACCGGACTAACTAGTTCCCATCCCAAAAATGGATGTAATCGTCTGGCGACGGAATTTTACCTCATCTGCTTTGTCATAACTTCTTGAAATAGTTGTGGCTATATCTGCGAAATTATTCCTCGCATCTGAGGCAAACTTCTTCACCAGCCAAAAACCCCCATTCTGGGATTAAGATTGTAAATTCTGCAATCTTAATCTTTTTTACATAATTTTTTGTCTTTTCAACTCGATTGGAAATTATTATTATACAGTTACTCTTTTTTAACTTAACTTGAGGGCAATAATATTCTATTATCCATAAAAATATCTCTATTTTTATAAAAATGAATTTTAACAATTCAGATATGCAGGCATAAATGTTATTGATATCATACAGCCTTTCAGATGTTGGCAAAAAAAGAGACCACAATGAAGATTCTTTTTTTGCTGATGATAATCTTGGCTTGTACATTGTAGCTGACGGAGTGGGAGGACAGGCAAAAGGTGAAGTAGCCTCCAAAGAAGCGGTTGAAAATCTACAGTGCTGGATTATGCGCCACAAAAATATACTTGAAGAATTCAAGGAAACCAGGGATAAAAATTTTAAATTCCAGATCAGGCGAATGCTTGAGAGCGGAATTCAGTCTTCCTGTTATGTTGTTTATGGACTTTCCAAGCAATTATCACCTACTTCTCGCATGGCCACCACCATGAGTGTAGCTCTTTTCATCGACAATACTCTATTTACCGGTCAGGTTGGAGACAGTCGTATTTATCGTTTCCGTGCCGGAGAAACCATCCAGCTCACCGAAGATCATACTTTGCTCAATTATAAATTAAAAAAAGGGTTGATCAGTCTCAAAGAAGCCAAAACAACCCGCAAAGGCAGAAATATTATAACTCGAGCTGTAGGACAGCAGGATTTTGTTGAAGTCGATACCGCTTCATTTGAAGTGCAAACAGGAGATCGTTATCTCCTTTGCTCCGACGGACTTCATGGTTATATCAAAAATAATGAAGAGATATCTGAAATCATTTCTAGTGATCTACCTTCGGTTCCCGGCAAATTTATTGAACTTGCCAATAATCGAGGAGGTAAGGACAACATTACTGCAGTTGTTCTTGAATTAATGTAAATTTCGGTAGTTTTTCATGTCAGCAAAAAATTATATTTTAAATTTCAAATCCCTTTTGAGCAAATTTGTGTATTTACTTTTCTTCTGTTTTATCTTTTTTTCAAGTTGCTCCATCTACACCGAAGATAAATTGAAGCAAAATCCTTTTGATTACTGCTCTCCAACCCATGGGACCATTTACAAAGAGTATATTTCAACAGAATGCACAGTTGTCCCTGGTGAAAAAATTGCAATAACATCTTCTGATTCATTATTTTATTCCTACTCCATCCAAATCTTGAACGATGAAGAAGAATTGATAACCGAAGTTGAACCTTTGCCAACTTCCAATACAGACAAGGTTTCCTTTTACCTGCCTGTTTTACCTCTTGCTTCCCCTAGTAAAATTACGATCAGAATTTATTCAGTTAACCAGGCTCAAGAAATAATGTCTTTCAAGTCGATTTATGCAAGATTAGCTATTTCCATAGATTCTGCTGGATTTGCAACTTTTTTTCCCCTAATTTCAGAACTCAATTCAACAGATATTTTTGCAATCGATATTCTGGAAGAATCAAATATCAGCAACCCGCCTTCTCTTCTCAAAATATCGGATGATAGTCGTTACGCTGTTGCCGGGAATATTTTCAACCAATGGAGCAACTCTTCAAGTCTCAACCCTGTTTTTGGAACTGCTTCCTCTTTATATATCATCAATATTCCGCAAAGAAAACTGGTTGCAACTGTGGTTGATACAGCAGGCATTGATCGCAGCGGTTTTGTGAAAGAAAGTAATAATCCCCACGATGTCGGCCAGTTGATTCTGGTTGCTCAAAGCAGTCATGATAATTGGAAAATATATAAGTACTCTTTTGAAAATCATGCAGAACCCCAGGTAGAAACACTATCTGTTCTTGCTCAAAACTATTTTTCCTTTCCCCCTCTTATTTCCACCAGGGATAATCTGCTTGCTACAGCTTCTCTGGCTGGAGTTGAAAGTCTTTTTGACGGAACAGACAAAAACCTGATTAATATTAACAATAAAGTTCAACTTATTGATCTCAAAACCGGCAATTCGAAAGAATTGACTTGTATCCACCCAAATCCTTATCATCCGGATATTCTTTTTCCAATTTATCTCACTTTGGCAGAACTCAACAAGCAAAAAAGCCTTTTGGTAATGTGTGCCCAGCCCTATCCTGAACAGGATCCCCTGTCAGAAAAAGATTTCTCAGCAGCTTTTAATTATTCTCTGATCAATGCAGATTTTACAATTTCTCAACTTCAAACCGCTGGAGAAGAACAAATCCTGAACACTGTTCCTTTTGCATTCAAACAACAGGATTTCCAAGGATATTCGGTTTTAATTCCCAGTCTTTATACAACTACAGGTACAACACCACTAAATTCATTTTTTTTGAATTATAATCACAGCAACCAGAATCTTGATTTGCTCCCATTGGTTTTCGAAGGAAATGTACAATTGGACAATAAATTACTGGGCACCCCGATTGATTCAGATAATTTTCTCATCTATAACTCTTTTTTGCAGGACAGCAACAGGAGCTGCTCCAGGTTTGCTCCTGCTTCCGGCCAGGAAATAGAAAATTCCGGAATAAGCGTCAATTATCTCGAGTTGTTCAATAATGAATCTATTTATTCTTCCACTAACCAGGGAATCTACAAAAGTAGTATTTCAGACTACCTTTCAGGCAATGTTGGCAATAAAATTACAGATTTCTCTTCACTTTTTCTCAAAATCCAACCATGATGGAGCATAACACCGTTTTCAGACGAATTCCTTCCTTTTTGAAATGGGTAGTTAATTTTCATCATTGTGTTTACAAGCTTGACTGAATAAGGTTAATGACTTAAAAACTTGAAAGGTTGCAGTTATACTTTATTTCAAACTTGAACCTGATTCGCTTTTTCACATACCCAGGATGATCATACAGAATTTCTTTTCAGATCATGTTTAAAGGATAATCTAATGCTCAGTACTCCCGAACTTCTTATAATTCTTCTCATCATAATTGTAGTTTTCGGTGCATCAAAACTGCCGAAACTGGGTGAAGCCCTTGGAAAATCAATAAAAAACTTCAAGTCCTCCGTTCAGGATCCCGATGAAACTGACAAAATCGAAGATGCCAGCATCAAAAAAGATGCCAAAGAAAAAGATTCTGAAAAAGATTCTGAAAAATAGTTGAACCCAGGTTTGGCTTTTCCATATTTTCATTTATATTTTCACTTTTTCTTTCCATTTGTAAGTATTGTGATTATTGGGGTCAACTTTAAAATAATCTGGATAAAAAATTGAATACTAAAAAAACAAAAACAGATAACGACCAATTGCCAGTTCTCAACAGGATTGAATCTATAATTCTCCTTGGCAGTGTTTTTGTCACCTCAATCTGTGCTATTGCCTACGAATTAGTTATCGGTGCAACTGGTGCCTATATTGCAGGTGACGGAGTTTCTCAATTTGCCTATACCATTGGAATTTTTCTGTCTTCAATGGGCCTCGGTTCTCTATTCAGCCGGGCTATTGATGATAATAGAACCCTGGAAGCATTTGTTTCTTCAGAAATATTGATTGGATTATTTGGTGGTATTTCTCACCCTGCCCTTTATCTGATTTATGCAACTTCTTCTTCTTTTCAAATTGCATTCTATTTCTTTGTTTTTGTTGTGGGAGCATTAACTGGTTTGGAAATCCCTCTCATAACCAGAATTCTTTCCAACCATAATCCCCTCAGAGTAAACATCTCAAATGTTCTTTCCCTTGATTATTTCGGAGCTCTGGTTACTGCGGTACTTTTTCCTCTTTTACTGTTGCCCAACTTGGGGTTGTGGTATTCCTCACTATTGTTTGGGATAATCAACATAATCCTTGCTCTGATTCTGATTTTTTATTCAAGGAAGCGACCGTGGTACAAAAAGTCCTTGATCTCAAGTATGATTGTTCTGGCCACTTTAATTTTATTGCAGATATTTGGCAGATATTTCATGAACTATGCTGATGCCAAACTATATGGTGATGAGATTGTTTTCACAAAAACAAGCAAATATCAAAAGATTGTATTAACCAGATGGCGCTCTGACCTTCGTTTGTATCTGAATGGAAATATTCAATTCAGTTCCTACGATGAATACAGATATCACGAGACTTTGATTCATCCCCTTTTTTCACTTCTGCCCCATCATGAAAATGTTCTGGTACTTGGCGGTGGCGATGGCTTGGCCCTTCGTGAAATTTTCAAGTATAAAGGTGTAAAAAAGGTTGATCTGGTAGATCTTGATCCAGCGGTGATGAATCTTGCAAAAACCAACAAACACTTGGTTGAACTGAATAAAAACAGTTTAAATGATCCCAGAGTCAATTACCATGCCCAGGATGCTTGGATCTTTGTCCGGAATGTGCAAAAAAAATACGACGTTATCGTTGTTGATCTTCCGGATCCCAATAGTGAAAACCTGGTAAAACTATATTCCCTTCAATTTTATCACCAGTTGAAAAACCTGCTTACCCGCTCCGGAGGAATTGTAGTTCAATCAACTTCTCCCTACTTCAACCTTAGAACTTTCTGGTGTATTCACGATACTATCAGAGAAACAGGGTTGTACACCATGCCCATTCATGCCCAGGTCCCATCTTTCGGCGATTGGGGATATGTACTTGCCGGCAGATCAAACCTTGATAAAAAACCGATAAAATTCGAAGTGGAAACAAGATATCTAAAGAAAGGCATGGAGAAAGGTCTCAAGATTTTCCCTGCAGATTTGCAGCCTGTGGATGTCGAGATCTCTACTCTGGACAAACCTGTAATACTCAAGTATTACAATGAAGATTATAAAAAGTATTTTAAATGATTATTTATTTGAAAATATTTGTTAATTGCTATAATTACTGGTTCTGAACAGGGAACTCACCAGTTCCCATTGCACCAGGATTGTCAAATTGGTAATCCCTGTATTTTCTATGAAAATTTAAAAAGTATAATTTCAATTACTCAAAAAATGATATGGA
>JAQICJ010000258.1 GCA_027858615.1 Deltaproteobacteria bacterium | reverse complement strand
GATTTTGATATTAATTGATGAGGTTCCCGTTTCACAATTTCAATAAATTTCTCAAAACGGAATTTCTTTCTGGAAAATATTCAGATTGATTCAAACTTTTCTTTATAATCAATAGTTTTACCTTAATTTTACAGGTTAAACTTCGATAAACGATTGTTGAGGTATTTTATGTTTAAAAGTAAATATGGTCTTATTTCAGCCGTAATTGTAATTGCATTTACAATAGGGGCTTACATGTGGTCTACATCCAGTGTTTCTACCAGCATAAACGAAATAGCCCAAAAACGACTTAAAAAAAGCGATTATTTAATGAGACGCAATGAGCAGGAAAACATGATGCGTTCCAAGGCTCTTGTCAGTTCAGCTTCACTTGAAATCGGTCAGGTGTACAAGCAATATGTGCAATTGCAGAAAAAGTTGGGAACCGAAATGGAAAAACAGATGGAATTAATTTCCAAAGATGGTGAAACACCTGCTTTTCTTGCTGTGATTTCCAAACCACGAGGCCGAATGAAGAGATCCACCATTCATTGGCTGGCCGTCAATGGACAACAGGTGTCTCCAGAATTGGTCAATGGCTGGATCAATCCCGGTCTCATCAAAAAGTTGCTCAAAAAATATCCCGCCAAAACCAAAAAAGCTGCCTCCAGCAAGCAGGAAAAAGTAACAGACCAAACCAAAAAAGAAACTGATAAGAACAAGGATGAAAATACTGACAGCAAAAAAATTGATATACCTTTAATCTTTCCAGGGGAATCCGCAGGTAAATATGTCAGTGCTCCTTTTGAAAAAAAGGGATATCAAGTTGATGATCTGGGTGTTGTTCTTGGAGTTCATCTGGTTGATCGAGTTCAAAAACAAAAAGATGGCAGTCTGATTCCAATAAGCAACGGTATTTTGCTGGCAGGATATGAATCCGGCACTGGCGTCAATAAAAATCTTGCAGCTCAATTATAATTGCGAACAGGAAGGCAAAAGTCTCTATTTCAACTTTCCGAGCAAATTGCCAAGCTTCGCAAAAAACTTTTTCAGGGACTGAATGCTGTATATAATGGTCAAAAGTATAATCTGCAGGGTAGAAAACCTCATCTGGTTGCGATTACCGATGCCCAGGGCAATGTGATTACCCGGGACAGAAATGACAAAAATCTTTCTGGATACAACTATTTAAACAATAAAAACGGCAAGTTGCTTTTGATCCAGGAAGCTGTCAAACAGAAAAATGTTGTTTATGACGTAGTTGAGCATGAAATCATCAATATGTTCAAACCCAAAAAGAGACCTGCTGAAATTTATCAGGTAGCCTCAATTCCCTTTTTCGACAATCAGGGTAAGGTAAGCGGTACTGTTAATATTGCCTGGCCTTTTGATGTCAGAGTTTTTCAGATCAATATGGTAAGCAGGATCAAATTTTCTTTTTTCTACAAAAACATTGCTTTTTACACCAATTTTCAGGGAACAAATGCCATCAAAGAATTTGAAAAAACCTTCAAAGGCAGATTTGAAGCAGTTGATATCAGCCCCTTATGTGAAAAAAACAATAAAACCCCAGCTGGACAAAAAGAAAAGAAAACAGATAAACAAGCTCAGACTAAGGACACAGATACTGAGAAAAATATCAATGTTGAAAAATTTGATTTTGCCGGAGAGAATTATCTTGGCACCTATTATCGCTTCCAAAACCTTGCTTTGAATGAAGCCAAATATGGCTATATTGTCATGGTATCTCTCGAAGATATGCATAAACCTTTCAACGGAATCGGTTTTTTGGTAATTGTGTTTGGAATAATAACCCTTATTCTTGTATTTCTTGTTGAATATCTCGTTTTCAACTACTTTTACAGTAAGATCGATGCTCTTGACGAAGGTATTCAGGAGATTGCAGCTGGGGATCTCGATTTTGTATTCGGCAGAATTTCACCAGAGATAGAAGGAGTTGCAAATTCCCTCAATGAGATGCTCAACGTTCTTGTAGGCAGGGAAGCAATGGATGAAGAAACTGGAGAAACTCCCGACAAAGAAGGAATCAATCTCCTTTACATGGGGGCGAAACCTGAAATGCCTTATCTTGAGGATGACGAAATTGTTGTTGCCTATGTAAAGATGGAATACAACGATTATTGGAATCAACTCTATTCGAAATTCAAAGAAATATGGAAAAAATCAGGAAGATCAGAACCTGTTCCTTCTCAGGATCTTTTTGAACAGAGAATCAAGCTATATGAAAGAATGGTTCTCCATCAAATTGAATGTGAAATGGTATTTTTTGACATCAAATTGAAAGACAATGGAATAGAAGTGGTTCCCCTTCCTCTCACCTGATTTCTCTTCTTTAAAAAAATACAGAGGATAAAGTTTAAATCATGTCTAAAATTAAGATAAAAGAGGGAATTGATCTTTTGTTTGAAAAGCATCTTTCCTTGCTCTCCAACCGTAAAATCGGGGTATTGGCTCATGGAGCTTCTGTTTCTTCCAGATTGATACATCTTATTGACGAGTTGATACAAATCAAATGCAAGATCAGTCGTATTTTTTCCCCTGAACATGGTTTGTTTGGTGCAGCTCAAGATATGGAAGCTGTGAAGACAGTTGAAAGTTTTTATCAAGGCATCCCTGTTGAGAGTTTGTATGGAGATAATCTTGAATCCTTGCAGCCCAAAGATGAAGATTTTTCCAATCTGGATCTGCTTATCTGTGATCTGCAGGATATTGGTACCAGATATTACACCTATGTCTGGACTGCTCTTTTAACTGCGATCAAAGCTCTGGAAAATAATACCCAGGTGCTTATTCTCGATCGGATCAATCCTCTTGGCGGCAAAATTACTGAAGGCAATCTGATAGAACCAGGATTTCATTCATTTGTTGGTCTTCGTTCTGTTCCTGTGCGACATTCTCTTACTATAGGAGAGATCCTCTATTTATTTCTCAGAAAAGAGGGATTCGAAGAAGGCTTCGAGGTTATCAGGTGTGAGGGCTGGCAACGTGAGTTGTGCCATGAAGATACAACTCTGCCTTGGGTAATGCCTTCTCCAAACATGCCATCTTTGACTGCTGCTCATCTTTATCCTGGGATGTGTCTGCTTGAAGCAACCAATCTCAGTGAGGGCAGAGGAACTACCAGACCATTTGAAATATTTGGAGCACCTTATCTGGATCAGGAAAAATTTTTAAAAAAGATGCCTGTTTTCCGCGGTATTGCTTTGCGTAAAGTGAAATTCAAGCCCATGTTTCAAAAACATGCCGGTCAAATTTGCAATGGCTTTCAGATTCATTGTCAGGATAGATCTTTCTCCAGAAACTGGCTTCTGGGACTGACACTTATTGCCACAACAGCCAAGCTTTATCCGGAATATTTCAACTGGAGAGACCAGCCTTACGAATTTGTCAAAGAAATTCCAGCCGTGGATTTACTTACCGGAAACTCCATTTTTCGGGAGATGGTGGAAAACAACTCTTTTGATCCTGAGTATTTTTTGAATTTACAGGGGGAGAGCAGAAAATGGCGGGAAGATTTGAGTGAGGAGTTGTTATATTAGTTTCCGTTTCAAGAACTAACTAACTAACTAACTAACTAACTAATTACAAGGCACAACATGGGGCAGGGCAATGGTACATAATTTTTCATCGAGTGTCATGTTGCCACGATATTTATCAAGTATTTTCTGAATCCAAATGAATTTTTCCAAGTCATTGTAATTATTATCCCAGGGGAACTTCAAGAAAATGTGCTTTTCTCCCTTGTCGAATTTGCAGAAAAAATTGTGTTTTAGTGGAGTGGGAGGAAGAAAAATTGAGTTGAAGATGGTTTTGATCAAGGAAGGATCGAATTCAATGGTCAGATCATTGCAATTTCCGGTTTTATCGATTTTGAATTCAATATTATATTCCAAAGTTAGATCAAAAATGAAATCCACTAGATTTATTTTTTTGCAGTTCATCTTTTTTTGGTTGCTGTGAACCTCTCTTAAAAGCTCAATTTCGCAGAGAATTTTCTGGGTTTGTCTCTGAATCATTTCAATATATCTTTGAACACTGCTTGATTTGGTTTCTCTTTTCAGAAGTTCGGTAGAAGAATTTATAATTCCTGCTGCTCCTCTGGTGTTATGGATAACCACACTTATATTTTTGTTAAATTGCTCAAGATTGAAATTATTTTCCTTCATTGCGAATTCTCAATTCTGTTGTTTTGAAGTTTCAGACCCAATTCCCAGGCTGCCATGAAAGATCCAGGATCAGTCTTTCCGGTCCCGGCCAAGGAGAAAGCTGTCCCATGATCCGGGGAGGTTCTGATGAAAGGAAGACCTGCTGTAAAATTGACAGTTGAATGAATATCAGTGGTTTTAACAGCAATCAACCCCTGATCGTGATACATTGTTACCACAAAATCCAGTTTCCCCTGCTGGGCTTCCCAGAAAATTGTATCTGGAGGATAAGGACCCAAGATTTGAGCTTGAATTGAATTTTTGCTGAGCCATTTCAGCGTGTCATCAATAGCAGGTTTTATGTCTTCTGTTTCTTTTGTTCCGTAGTTTCCCTGTTCACCTGAATGGGGTTTGAACCCGGCAACACCAATTATTGGTTTGTCCAGGTTAAAGTCATTTTTTAAAATAAGAACAGAGGCTTTTATTGTTTGTGTAACTTTTTGCCTGGTAAGCAGTTCGGGAACCTTTGAGAGTGGCTCATGGATAGTAGTTAAAATCAACTTTAGTTTTTTGTTTATCATCAACATGAAAACCCGGGGTACACCGGCTCTGTTTTTAAGAAATTCTGTGTGTCCCGGAAATTGAAAACCGGCTTTTTGCATGGTGGCTTTGTTGATGGGACAAGTTACAAGGAGTCCCGCTTTTTTTGATTTTTTGTTGAGTTGGGAGAGTGAATATTCCAGATAGGAAATTGCTGCAGCACCGGGTTGAGCAATCGGATTGTCGGGAGAATTTTCCGGTTCGAAAATTTCTCCATTATAGTTTGGGAGTTTAAGTTGAGCGGCTCGTCGAGCAAGTATTTCGGGAGAACCAACAACAACAGCATCAAAGGGGGAACCATATTCGGCAGCTGCTTGCAATACCAAATCAGGACCTACACCCCTGACATCTCCTAAAGTAATAAATCGAGCCCCCATGGATAAGCCCTATCTTGTCCCGAATAAAGAATTCGTAAACTAATACAAAGATATAAAAGTAATTTATCTTCCTGATCTTTTTATTCTGCGTTTTCTTCTGCGAGCGGCTTCACGGCTCTTTCTTTTTTTCTTCTGGCTTGGTTTTTCATAATGTCTTCTTCGTTTCATTTCTCGAAGAATTCCCTCACTTGCAGTGAGTTTGCGCAAGCGCTTGATAGCTCTTTCGAGTCCGCGATCGTCAACTTTTACTTCTAATGGTTTACCTAAAACTGGTTTTGGTCCTTTTGCCATTTCTGGTTCACTTCCTTTTATCCTGAGGGCAGAAAAATATGCAGGCCTCAGTGATGTAACCCTGTCAAGGGTGGCTGGAGATCAAAAATAATGATCTTAATTTAAAAAAAGTTAATAAAAATTATAGATTTATATGTTAAGATTATAAAAATGCCAAGCATTGTTATAATCTGATTTTAGTAATAATCCGGGCAAAAATCGGGAATATATTGTAATTGATAGCATGTTGAAATAGATTTACAACAGCAACCTCGGTAAACAGGTGGTTTGAAACTGAAAACCTTTACCAAGTTGCCTTTACCAAGTTGGTTGATGCATTGCAATTCTGATTAAGAACATACCAAAGCTGACATATAATAGGATTATGCATCTTTGTCAATGCTTGATGCCAAAAATAGTTCCCATTCCAGAATGGGGGTCATTGTCTGAAGTACGGAACTTAGTTTGGTCCGCTTTGTCGTAACTTTTAGAAATAGTATCAACTATGTCTGCGACTATGAATTTTATAGTAAACCCAATCCAGGTAATTTGTCTGACTGTTTTCATGTAAACTGAAAAGAATAATTCACATGCTTATCGATTATACTTACAAATTGTTTTTTAAAGTTGAGGAAGTTCCTTCTCAGGAGAAGATCAAGGAAAAGTGGGAAGAATTTCCAGCTGAATCATTCATTAAAATTGATTTTAACGATTTTCTGGGAAAAAAATGGAAAATTGACATTCCAACTGGGATGGCAGCCAAAGATCTTAATCAACTTTTTGATTGGTTTATTGAACTTATAAAGATTTATCCAGGCGAGGTCATAATTTTTGATCCACAACTTGGGAGAAACATCGTTTTGGAAAACGATTGGGAGGAAGTAGTTTTTTCTGTTCTTCAGCATGATAAATGGATTATCGAAAATGTTGGAGGCAGTTCTTTGTCAAGTGCTTACGACGACTATGAAATTATTCCCGGGCGCACTAAAGCAATTCTGTTTTTCGGAGTCTTCCTGGTGGCTTTGTATTTTTTTACCCATTTTTTGCTGGGTATTTATTTTTCCTGAATTGGCTCGGCTTCAAGTGTTTGGTTCCAGTCAACCCCCCCCCCTCTTTATTTAACGGAGATAATGATGTTTTTTTTTCTTTTTCTAACTCTTTTATCCACAACAGATACTTTTTCTTCTCCCAGGATTGATCCTCGAATACCCATCTATTTGAATTCTCCAAAACACCGGCAGATGATATATAAACCCGGATACACAGCCAGGAAGGTATTCTATCCGAAGCTTGCTCCTGTTACCGTCAGATTGAAGAATGCCGGAGATTTAGCCGCCCTTCAGCAACTTGAAAATGAACATCTGATTATCAGCAAACGCGGGGACAGTGTTATCAGAATAGGCGATATTGTTGCTCTTCAGATTGATAATATTGGATTGAAAATACTAAAAGATAGCGATTTTATCAAAAGAATAGAATTGGACAGACCTGCGAGATATCAGCCTCCAACCGAAGTTACTGCCGGTTTAATCAGCACCTTGTCCTCAAGATACAGCCAAATGTACGAATTCAGACAATTGGTGTCAGGGGAGGGAATGTTGCTGGCAGATCTTGATTCTGCCGTTGATCCTTACCAACCTGCTTTCTTTAAAGCTGATGGAGGTTATTTTTCCTGGTTTGATCAGAACAATGACGGAGTTTTTTCCCCGGGTACAGATGGTATAGATCTTAATAATAACCAGCAGTTGGATGAAGGTGAAATTCTGGATTACATAGATGCAAGGATTTATTCCTACTATGGTGTTGTCAACTTTATCGGTGGGGAGAGTACCGGAGTGGGAAGATTCAACCTTGAAACTGATTACCTCTATCTCGATATTAACGCTAATGGAGAGAGAGACAATTATTCTGCTCTGGGTCTTATAGAGCCGGGAGATTCATTTGGCGAACCTTTTTTTATTGTTGATGATGTTAACAAAAACGGAATCCTGGATCCTTCAGAAAAAATTATCAAGTTGGGCTCTTCAAAAATTCGGGCCATATTCAGTTCAGGAAAAGAATTCGTCAGGGGAGTTGATTTACATGAAATTCAAGTTGATTATGATTTCAGTCATGCAACGGGAGTTTGTGGTATTGCTGCCGGGGGGCAAATCTCAAGCAGTATACCAACCGGAATTGCCCCAAATACGGAAATAGTTGTTGGCAATGCATATGGAGAGACCGGTTATTTTCAGGTTTTACAGTGGGCTCTCAGTTATGAACCCCAAGTTGTTCTCCATGAATATGCCAATAACTTTGGACAATTTCTTGACGGGTCTTCCAATGTTGAAGCTGCCATTGACAGTAGTTCCAGTGAAGGAGCAGTTCATGTTGCCGCTGCCGGTAACCATGGTGGTTCTTTTAAAGGCTACAAAGCCCAAATACAGCCGGGAGAAAATCGGGATATTTCCCTTTTCCTGCCTGGAGGGCAAACTGCTCCAGCTTATGTAGAAATTACTCTCCTCTGGCAGGATCTGGATACTATTTTTGATTTGAATCTTCAGGATGCTGATGGCAATATTTATGATATGAGTTCCTCTTCTACTCAAGTTGAAATAGTTGGGGACAACATCTATTATTATGTAGTATTAGACCAGTCTGCCAGAGGTACGATTATGGCAGATATTGTCATCTGGAGAACCGATAACAATAATAATTATATATCTTTGCCGGGAGGGGATTATACTCTCAATGTTGTTCATCCCGATCCTGAAGGAAATTCCGTAGTTCTCCATGGATTTTGTACTGATATGGATTCCGGTTGGGCTGAAGGTTTTCGCTGGGAAGAAGATATAAGTGAAGAGCATCTGGTAGGATTTCCCGGTACTGCAGATTCTGCGGTTACGGTAGCTGCTTATACTGGAAGAGATGAACCGGAAATTGATTATTACGGTCAAACCCAGGGGGAAATTCGTGATTTTTCCGGAAGGGGACACAGAATAGACGGAACTCCTCTGATCGATGTGG
Source organism: Deltaproteobacteria bacterium (assembly GCA_027858615.1). GTDB lineage: Bacteria > Myxococcota_A > Polyangia > HGW-17 > HGW-17 > JAQICJ01. The sequence continues at coordinate 5,305 of JAQICJ010000258.1, read as the reverse complement.
CAGCACCTGCCAATCCATTGAGTGCTTCTTGCATGTATTGTGATGAAGATTCAAACTATTTCGGAGATCTTACTGTTTTTGGTGGTACATCTGGAGCTGCACCCCACGTAGCCGGGGGAGCTGTTTTAATCAAGGAGCTTTATCCTCAGGAAAACGGATGGCAGATAAAATCCCGGATTCAGCAGGGAGCTTTGGTTGATGCCGATGTGGTGGAAAAGTTTTCTTTGCCGGTTGAAGATATCTGGGGATGGGGCAAATTCAGAATTTATGAATCCATCTACGGAGAAATGCCGCCTGTGGCAAGTCCACCTGTCGTTGACAGCACTTCTCTGGTTATACAGGTGGGAGATACAGTGGAAATTAACTTATCAGCCTCTGATGAGCAGACTTCTTCTCAAAATCTGCTTTATCGTTTTGACAATGATTATGATGGAGTCTGGGATACTGAACCGGAGTCCGATTCAACCTTCAGTTTCAATGCTGAAACCGAAGGAGTCTTTGTAACCAAGCTTCAGGTAATTGATGAAGATGGTTTTGTGGGTGAAGGATTGATAACAGTCAGGGTTGAAGAAGAACCTGTAAATACTGATGCTGGTACAGATGCAGATGTAGACAGCGGCAATGAAGAATTGAATTCCAATGACGAAGGATGTTCCTGTAATGCTGCCAGCAAATCAGGCAGAACATTGCCTCTTTTCATGCTTATTTTTGCCATGCTTGTTATAATCAGACTGTGGTTTTGCAGATCTCGAATCTGCAAAACTTGAGATTGTATCTAAAAGTTTAATTTTAAGGATGAAATCTTGTGACTTTATGATAAGTTATGTTTAAAAGCTTAAAATTTTATTTGTCAATTATGAATTTCAGGTTACTTGAGACTATTAACTGAGAACAATTATCCTCCAATATACAATTTTGACTGGTTTATACTCAAGCTAAAGGAGAAGCTAATGTCAAAGCTAATTTCGGTAAACTTATTCATGTTTTTACTTTCTTCATTACTGGTTTTTGCTGCCTGCGACGATGAATCGACCAGCGGTTTCAACAGTTCCAACAATATCAACAATGGAGAATGTACTTCAGGGGAAATTGTCTGTGATGGTTATACTGCCAAAACCTGCAATGCAAATGAACAATGGGTGGAGGAAGATTGTGATAAGGCTTGCGAAGAAGGTGTAGGCTGTGTGGCTTGTGAACCTGGTGAGACCTATTGTGATGGAGATACAGTAGTTGTATGCAATGATAATCAAGAACTGGAAGTCTCCCATGACTGTCCTGCTAAAGAAGCTTGCTTGTTTGGTGAATGTGTCAATCGATGCCGGGAAGACATGCTTTCAACTTCCAATGTTGGTTGTGAATTCTGGGCAGTTGACCTTGATAATGAAGCCTATGATTCAGAATTTGGAGTTGGCGACAATGATGCCGCCGCCCAGCAATTTGCTATTGCCATTGCCAACGTCAATGACTGGCCGATAAATGTTGAAGTTTACAAAAATATTGCCCAGGTTGGCGAACCGGTTGATGAAGTGCTGGTTACTCCTGATAACGGTTTACCCATGCCGGTTACTGTGCCCCCCAACGATCTTGTTCAAATCGATCTTCCTCAACGTGAGGTTGATGGATGCATGGGCCAGAACGGCACTTACGAAAAATACAGTGGTTCGGGCACCTTTGTTTCTCCCCACGGTTATCGAATTGTTACTGACGGACCTGTTGTTGCCTATCAGTTCAATCCGATTATTCAGCAATTTTCCAATGATGCTTCAATTCTTATTCCCAAGCAATCTTTGGGTTTTAACTATTATGTTATGGGATGGCCAACAGCAAATCCATGCGGGATAGACATGTTTGAACAGGAATCAATCCCGGATCATACATCGGTTACCATTGTCGGTACTATGGAGAATACTCAGGTTACTGTTTACCTGAATCATGCAGTTATGGCTTCAGGCGGAGACAGTGGAATTGAAATCCCGGAAACTGCCGCAGGCGAAGAACTTACATTCACTGTCAATAAAAACGATGTTGTTAATCTCGAATCACTGCAATTTGTCGGCTCCATGGAAGGATGTATGCCTCCGCCTCACGATGGAGATTTCACTGGTACCCGTATTGCTTCCAACAAGCCTGTTGCCGTTTTTTCAAGTCTCGAACGCGGTGCTGGTCTTGGGGGAGCCGAGCCTCCCGACCCTCCAAACTGGGATGGCGAGTCCTGTTGTACAGATCATCTTGAACAGCAGATGTTCCCCACCAGAGCTCTCGGCTGGAATTTTGTAATTTCACGCAGTCCTGTAAGATCCTCCGATCCAAGTTACAAAGAACCGGATATTTACAGAGTTCTTGCTACCGAAGACAATACTGTAATAACTACAAGTCTTGCTTCTCCTTATGACACTATGACATTAAACGCAGGCGAGTTTGAAACATTTCATGCCTATGATGGATTTGTGATCAACTCCCAGGGTGGAGCCATCATGGTTGGTCAATTCCTGGTGAGCCAGGGATATATTCCCCAAGGTGGAATCGGTGATCCCACCTTTGTGGTATTTCCAGCTGCCGATCAGCACCGGGAAGAATATGTCTATCTCATTCCCGATAGCTTTGAGAGTAATTACATGGTCCTGACCAAACCTGAAGGTGGTAATATAACCATTGACGGAGTTTCTCTAGGTGAATTTCAGAGTCAGTGTGATATTGCTCCCATCGGCGATTGGGATGGCGTAACCTACGAACAATATACCTGCCTCATGGATGAGGGAGTACATCACGTAACTTCAAGTCAGCCCTTTGGTTTGACTGTATATGGTTACTACAATGTAGGTTCTTACGGTTATCCCGGAGGTTCTGATATAAACATCATTAATCCGGTGGAATAATTCCAAAAAAAGTTTTGAATTATTCGCTTCTGGCCAGCATGTCACTTTTTTGCAACTGTCTTAAATTTTAAAAGGATGAGGGAGTCTCAACCTTCAGTTCTCTCATATTAGTTAGTTCCCGTCTCCAAAAGGAAGGTCATCGTCTGCGGCTCGGAATTTGAATTGAACTGCTTTGTCGTAACTTCTTGAAATAGTATCAACTATGTCTGCGAAGTTACTTCGCGCATCTCAATCCAATTTCAGCCTCAGCCAATAACCTGCATCCTGAAACGAGAACTGTCTGCGAAGTTTACTTCGCGCATCTGAGGCAAACTTCTTACTCAGCCAAGAACCCCCTTTCTGGGATGGGAACTAAGGAGAAAATTATGAAACAATTTCTGATTTTAATCACCTTTATGTTTTCAGGTGGATGTTTAAAACCTTATAATGAAGATAAATTCTATCCCGATAACAATTATGGCGATGAATACGATGATAATTCAGAAGAACCGGTTGCAGAAAAAAAGCGGCGGTTTGATGACAATTTTAATGACTATGGGGCCAATGATTATGGCAGTTATGAGAAGTCGACTGAATCAACCAAAAAAAATACAAAAGTATATCCGTCACTAAGGCAAAGCAAAGTTGCTCCTTCATCTAAAAAATCAAAATATCCCGTTCTCAAAACCAACTACGGCTCCAAACCTAATTATCCTGACAAAAAAACAAGTCGAAAGACTTATCCCCCTCTCAAGGGCAGCTACCCTGTTTCCAAAGTCTCTGTCAAATATCCCAAAAACAAGAAAAATTCATATTGGCGCCGGAGACAAGCTGCCAGACGCAGAAGATTGATTTTGGCAAGAAAACGAGCTGCCAGACGCAGAAAGCTTCGTAAATTGGCTGCGAGTTCTTCCCTGATAAAATCTTTGAAAACAATATACAGCAGCAGTATCGACAGTTGGAGATTCAATTTGAACAAGGGCAGTGGCACTCTCAAAACAACCTATCCCAACTCTTATGATAAATGGAAGCTTTATTTGCCCGGTGAAGGAACAAAGGACATCAACACAGTGTACAATAAATCTTGGAACAGATGGAAAATGGGAAATATTCGCATCAATACAGTTTATTCCAGTTCAATGAACAGGTGGACAGTCAGAGACACGCGAACCAGAACGAAATTGTTTGTAAACAGAGTTTATTCATCTTCCTGGAATTATTGCAAGGTCAGGGGTCCCAAAGGATATATGTCTATCAAAACAACCTACAGTCGTTCCTGGAATAATTGGACTATCAAAGATAAAATGAAGGGGATAGATATCCGGCTCAAAGCAGCAGCTGTTTTTGCCTGTGTAATCCCCACTGTTCTCAAATTAAAAAAGAAAATAAAATAGAACTATTTAGCGGGGAAGCCTACTGGCTGAGTGAGTACGACTTTATACTTTTTCGAATCCAATTCCATGGCTTCAAGAAGCTTTTCTTTGTCAAGCCAGCCAATCACAACGGTGGCAAGGTTTTCTGACGCACAGAACAAATAAACATTCTGGCTGACAAAACCGGTATCAGTGGCAAAGTAGAACTCGGTTTTTTCGCGGGGACGATCCATTTTCTGATAATTGCCGACATATATTAAAACCAGGGGTGCTGTGTCTGTAAATTTTTGTTTTCCCGTTTCAACTCTGACGTCTTTTTCCAATACAGGTTTCAAGGAGTGATCCTTGCGTTGATAATAAAACAGCCCCTTTTCATGGGCTAGATATATCTCAATTTCCTGGGAATTGGCTGCTGTTGGAGCTGTCATTTTGCCTTCAGGTCTATTGATTCCCGAAGCAGCCCAGAGAAGATCCGAAATTATCTGCAATGGCAGTTGTTGCAAACTGAATTTTCTTGAAGTTTTTCGATTATTCAATGCTTTCATCAAAGGGATACCCCTGTCTTTTCTGGGATCAGGCAGTGAGATGGTGCCAAATTCTTTGATAAACTTTGCTGTTTTTGCTGGTATTTTATCCATTTTGGTTGAGGATCCTTGTTTTGCTGTTTTATCAACACTATCTTTTTCAGTTTTTTTAGAAACGGGATTGCTGTCAGGAAGCTCCTCTTCCTTTTTACAATTATTAAAAAAGAATAGAGTTGAAATAGTGTAAATTGTAATCAGAATTTTATTAAACATTAGATATTACCTTTCAGATATTACCTTATAGGTTATTTAGTTCCCATCCCAAAAAGGAAGGTTGCAGTCTGAGCAGGTCATTTGAATTAATCTGCTTTGTCATAACTTCTTGAAATAGTAACTACTATGTCTGCGAAGTTTCTCCGCGTATCTCAATCCAACTTCTTACTCAGCCAATAACCCCCATTCTGGGATGGGAACTATTTAAGTTTTTTTTCCAGTAGAGGAATAAGTTCTTTTGTTTTTATTTTTTGGGAATCAATATAAAAGGACGGGGTTG
>JAQICJ010000257.1 GCA_027858615.1 Deltaproteobacteria bacterium | reverse complement strand
GTCAGATTAGGCATAACGAGATTAGGCACCATGATATACTCCTTGGGAGAAATTTAAATTAAAGATTTGTGGTAAAATTTCAGACAGGATCTGATGCCTATATTTTCGAATTATTTTTTTAAAAATAGACTTTTTTTTTGAGAAAAATTCTGGCAGGTGGGAAAATATCTATGCATATCAGTAACCAGAAGGGGGATTTGCAAAAAAGCATTTTTGCCACAAACCAGCAGTTTTTTGGTAAAGTTCCCCAACCCGGTTGGGAAATTATTTTTTTGACAAGAATGCAAGTGTAGGATATTGTATCACATGTGTTGAAATGTGTTTTTAACTGTTTTTTTTGAGGTGAAATCATGGTTGCACTCTATGGAAATATCTTTATCAGTCTAGTTATCATTTTACTTTTTTATGTTACTGTTAATCTCAAGATTGAACCCAAATAGTTGGCAAGGTTCTTCTAATTTTTGTAAAAAATATCCCTTTAATCTTTAAATTACTTTTCTGTTGAGGTGTTAGTCCTGACGAAGAAACCAACCCGGTTGGGGCATGTGTCCTGACGAAGAAACCAACCCGGTTGGGGTATGTGTCTTGACGAAGAACAACCCGGTTGGGGCATCCCCTTTAAGTGGAATATCTCTTGAAATGCTTCAGTTTGCTTTGAAATATGTACATTTAGCCAGCAAAGGTCCTTGATTTTGATTTTCAAACAGAATGAATTCTTCTTGCATCAGATCAAACAATATAAATTGTGTGCTTGTTGTGAATCCTGTGTTCATTTCAATTATGAAAATGGTAAATGTTCTTTATTCTGGCCCAATAAAAAGCATAAAAATAAAGTGATTTTTTCAAAACAATCTGAAGAAGTAATTTTCTGCAAGGAGTTTGAACTGAATTGAATTTAAACAAACATTCATCCATTTTAGGTATCGATATAGGGGGCACAAATATCAGGTTCGGAATCTTTGAATATAAACACAAATTCAAACTTGTGCATCAAATCCAATTCGAGCTCGAATCGAGAGAACCTGAAAAAGTCTGTGATTGCATCCAAAATATTTACTATGAAATAAGTCAAATATACAAAGTTGATGCAATTGGGATAGGTGTTGCTGGTATGGTGAGCAAATCAGACATGATAGTTATCAATGCTCCTAATCTGCAATGGAATAATTTTCCTTTCAGAGATATTCTCAGTAAAAGAATCAAGGTGCCTCTGGTAATAATGAATGATCTCAATGCAATCACTTGGGGAGAATTCAACTACGGCCGTGGTAAAAATGTGGATTCAATGCTCTGTATATTTATTGGAACCGGGGTTGGTTCCGGCCTTGTCATTGACAAAAAGCTGGTTATTGGAGCCCACGGTTTTGCCGGAGAAATAGGGCACATCAAAGTCAATGAAAAAGATAACTATATTGTTTGTGGCTGTGAAAAAACCGGATGTCTTGAAACCTACATAGGTGGAAAACACCTTACTACCAGGCTCCGAAACCTGGTTCAGAACGAAAAACTTTCACTTTCATTTCTTAATATTGACAATCTGGAAAATCTTCATCCAGGAATAGCCGATAGGGTTTTTGCACAAGGTAACAAAACTCTGGATCAACTCTGGTACACCAATGGAAAAATATTTGGTCAGACTCTGGCTAATTGTTCTACCTTACTCAATCCCCACCAAATCATTATTGGTGGAACCGTCTGGGAAGGCACTCCTAATTTTCGCAAATTATCTTTGCAATCCTATGAAATCCATCTCAATGAAACTACCAGAACTGAAATTGTTTCCCCTCTTCTCAAAAACGAGGCTGGACTCTATGGTGCTGCCTGTAAAGCTGCTCTACTTTTATAATTAACAACAAATTTTTTTCTTCTCAAACCGAATATTGGAATATTTAAAAAATGGCTATAAACAAAATTGATCCAGGAGAACTTTTCTGGTTAGGTTTTCAAGGAAATTGTCCTCCTGATTCGCTAAAACCTGTTCTTGACCAAGGCAACTGCGGCGGCATTATCCTTTTTTCTAGAAACATCCAGAATAACCAGCAAGTGCACGAACTTAACCGTGAACTGGTCTCTCTCTGGAAAGGAAAATCAACCCTGCCTCTGGGAGTTGATCAAGAAGGAGGTAGAGTTCAAAGAATTAACAACATAAATTGGCCTTCAGCTCGCCAATTAGCACAATTATCCAACCCGGAAAGCATAACAGCAATTGGAGAATTAATAAGCAGGGAATTGATGCAACTGGGTTTCAATGTTGACTTCGTTCCCGTACTGGATATTTTATCCAACCCTAAAAACAAAGTCATTGGGGATCGTGCTTTCGGAACAACTGCCCAAGAAGTATCCGCCTACGCCTCCTTCTTTCTTGACGGCTTCAGAAAAAACCCCGTAGCTACCTGCTCCAAACATTTCCCTGGACACGGCAACACTCTGCTGGATTCCCACAAAGCCCTTCCACGTGATCCAAGTTCACTGCAAACAATCAGCAACAACCACTTGATTCCCTTTGATAACCTCGCCCAACGCAATGAAATGCTGATGACAGCCCATGTTGTTTTCCCCGAACTGGATGCTCAACATCCGGCTAGTTTATCCAATAAAGTTCTGGACTTAATCCAACAAATCGGATTCAACGGCCTTGTAATCAGCGATGATCTTGAAATGGGAGCTTTACATTCTTATCCTGAAAATGAACTGGCCCACCTTGCTTTACTTGCCGGCAACGACATGGTTATGGTCTGTTCGAAAATAGAATTATTTCAACAAATGAGAGAATTTCTAATAAAAAAAATCGAAAAAAATTCTGATTTTAAAAACCAGATCCATAAAAAAATCGAAAAAGTAAGAAAATTCAAAAATTCCCTGGTCAATAATGCTCAAAAACAAATTTATTCAAAAAAATCCTATATATTATTCAAACATGATGTAATATCCTTTTTATCTGAAAACAACTTCAGCCAAAGATAACAACTACCGGTTTCAAAATGGCAGACAAAAACAACAAAATTGGAAAATATTCTATCGAAAAAAAACTGGCTACCGGAGGGATGGGAGAACTCTATCTTGCTTCTAATACAGGCAAACACGGGTTCAAACGAAAAGTTGTCGTTAAAAGATTGCACCAAGAATTAAACGATGATCATATTTATCGAGAATTTTTCATCCGGGAAGCTATTCTCTCCGGCAAATTTTACCATCCCAACATAGTTCAAGTCTACCACATGGATGAAGACAAAGAAGGACTATACATGGTCATGGAATATATCCTTGGCCATGATCTAATGTCTATTGTACGACAATCTATTCGCAAAAAGGCATTCATTCCCCTGCACCATGCACTGAATATTGTCATGCAGATAGGAGAAGGTTTAGCCTATGTCCACTCTCTGAAAGATAAAAAAGGGAAATCTCTGCAACTGGTTCACCGTGATGTAACTCCATCCAATATTATTGTTTCCATGAGTGGTTTTGCCAAATTGGTAGACTTCGGTGTTGCCGCTATCAAGGGCGACGAAAACAAGCCCCAGGGAGGAATAATTCCTGGCAAAATCAACTATATGGCTCCTGAATTGATTAAAGGCAAAGAACCGGAAGCCAGAAGTGATATATTCAGTCTGGGCATAATGCTTTACGAGCTTACTGTTGGCAAAAGGCTGTTCAAAGGCAACAGTGAAAAAGTCCGCGAAATTATTCTCAACAAACCTATTCCTGCCCCTACGGTTCATAAAAAGGATTTTGATCCTGAATTGGAAAAAATCATTCTCAAGTCTTTGGATAAAGATCCAGATTACCGTTACCAACAAGCACTAGACATGGTTTTGGATCTTGAAAAATACATTAGAACCAATTCACTTCCATCAAGCCATCTTGAACTTTCAGAATATATCAAGAATCTTTTCAGAGTTTCAAATATTCCTCATATTGAAAAATTGAAAAATAAAGTGGAGCGTGATGAAATCGAATTGGATTTCGATGAAGACTTTCTCAATGATTGGAGTGATGAAGGTGCCCTGGGAGCTGAACTTCCTGAAGAAATTCCTGATATGGACGATGAGGAATATTTTGCCATCATGGCAGATCCCAAAAAAGCCGAGAAGTTTTTCAATACTCCTGAACCTGAACAAGAAAATAAAACTGAAAAAAACACTGAGGCAGACAAAAAAGACACTGAGTACGAAGTTGAAGAGAATGAAGAAAATAATAATTCTGACCAAAACAACGAAAAAGCATTCCCAAAACAAAATAAAAGCAAATCCGAAAAGAAAGAAGTAGATTCGAACGACAAAATTGAAAAACCAAACAACGACAAAAGTAGTAATGAACACCCTAAAGACGACCCTCTAAATAAAAAAAATGATTCTCATCTCTCTAGCGTGGTTTTAATAATTATCCTGATTACAATCGCCCTCTTATTCTTTTTCTACACTCAAAGTTGACATGAAATTCAATACCTTTCTCCATCATAATCCCGTCAAAAGAATCATTTCTATCACCAGATATTTGAAGGAACACGAAAACTCCATTAAAGAAATATGCAACCGGGAAACAAATCCAGATGAGTTGCAACTCTATCAAAAGTTTCATGAAAAACAAATTAAATTCATGCAAAATGAGAGGTTGATTCATCTCATCGTTACCCTTTTCATCTGCCTTTTCCTGCTTCTTGTTCTTGGTTTTTCCATGATGGTAACTTCGTGGATTCCCCATCTCCTTTCCTTTATTCTGCTTATTCTAGCCTGTGGATATTTGATCCACTACTTCAAATTGGAAAATGCCATTCAACGCTGGTACATCTATTCCAACCGGATTGAAGCCAAACTCCATGAAAACCAAACCCAGCATTCTAAAGATCCCCAATAAAAATCGTCTCAGAAATATTTCTTAATTCCAAAAAGGCAAATTGCACAAAAAAATCCTCAACCCGGTTCGGGATAATTTGGTGAAAAAAACAGAAACCCGGTACGGGATAATTGGGGAAAAAACAGCAACCCGGTTCGGGATAATTTGGAAAAAAAACAG
>JAQICJ010000235.1 GCA_027858615.1 Deltaproteobacteria bacterium | reverse complement strand
GGAATGCGATCCAGAAGATTTTTATCATGAATTGGCAAAGTGTCAATAAGTAGATTTTGCTTGGCGGTGGTTACTTTGCTTGCTCATTTGGAAAACCGCCCATGGGTTAAACCGCTTTTCATACCCAAAACTGCCATAAAGTGTAATAACGCATTCAACCATAAAATCTGTTTTTTGGTAATTTCAAATGACAATTAAACGGCTTTTTTCTTGCGGTGTATTATATTTTTGTGGGATTTTTTGTAGTAAAAGTTCAAAATCTGTGGAATACTATAATTTGTCAAATATTGACAGGATTGAAGATCCATGAATTATTCTTCAATTTTCAGTATATAACAACACATTGCCAACGTTGTTCTTTTTGAGATCATTTGTTTTTTGTTGGTAAGTTTTTTGTTGGTTATAATTTTTTTGTTTCAACCTTTGCTCATTTACTTGTTAGCCTATGAAACTACTCGGATATTTTATTCTTTTAAGCGGAATGGGTATAGTTACCTTGTCTCTGGGCTGGATTTCCGGATATCACGGCTTGGGTACTATTATTCCCATATCAATGATTCCCTTGGTGTTGGCTGCTTTATTGGCCTTGTCCATCAATTATCTGCAGCAAAATTCCCCTGAAGTCCAAAAACTCAAGCACAGTCTTTCTCTGCGCACAGCTCAACTGCAAGATTCCAATCAAATCATCAAGCGTATTTCAACTCGGGATCGGCTTACTGGTCTTTACAACAGAAAAGGGTTCACCCACCTGCTCAAACGAGAAATGAAACGTTGCGCCCGTCTGGAAACCTCTCTGGTAGTTATGGCGGTCAATTTCAAATCTCTGGGCAAGGATTCAGGTAAACGCTACTCCATGATGTCTATCCTGGGACGCCGAATTTCCAACTTCATCCGTGACACCGACGTTTTTGCCCGCATCAGTGAAGACACCCTGGCTTTTTTACTGCTCGATACCGACAAAGAAGGAGCTCAAACCTTCATCAATCGTCTTAACCAGCGTCTCAATCAAAGCAGTTTCAAGTTTCCCCCCTTTAAAATGGGCATCTCGGTCTTCCCCCAACACGAACAGGATAAACCGGAACCTCTCATCGCAAGTGCCATCAAAGCATCTAAATTGGCCAGTGAGGGCGAAATCAAAGAAGCTGAAATAGAAAAACCCCAGAGCGGAGCCTCCTGACGCATGGATGGAGCCTGCCACCGAAGCACAGGGGGATGGTCCTGCCATTTTGCAAGATCATGAGCACGATCCTTCTTCAATTTCCTCCCCATCTCTTGTTAGTTTGTAATTTTACCCGCTGAAATTATTTTTTATGATGCAGTAATCTTGGATGAAATAAAATTGAGGTTACAAATTAAAGATCGAAAAATGGGGCCAACTCCAGTAATTGACGATAAACTTCAAGATACTGGGTATTTCCTTCTTTTTTCAACTTTTTTACTTTGACAAGCAGCTCTTGGGCTCTTTCAATTTTATGGGGATATTTCTGTTGCCAAAATTCGGCATGAGACTTCACATCTACATTGTATTTATCCTGCAGAACAACCAGAAAATCCCGGGACACCTTTCCAATGGTGACATTATAGCTCAAGCGACGGGGAGGATTTGCCAAAATACCGGTCAATCTCTTAACAAGACTGACTGCATCGTGAAGCAGGTTTTTCTGATTGAAACTCAGTTTTTCAATATTAACGGCTAGCGAATCAAGTAATTGTTTTTTGCGTTTTATTATCTCATCAAAGGTTGCGTCATCGGGCAGACCCAAAGTCTGATAATAATCGAGATATTGGGCGTTTTCAAGGATTTCGCGGCATTTTTGGATGACCTTTGCAGGATCATTATCACCTTCTTTGATATCGGAAACACCTTTGGCAATGAGGTGCTTGTTTTTCTTGAGTATATCTATGAGACGCAATAGATTTCTATTGGATCCGGGAACGACAAATTCGACACCTGCCCCAGGCCCCCTCGGTGGTGCAATAATTCGGACGACTTTTCCTTCGAGGGAGATAAAAGTGCCGTTGAACAGATTTACAACTCTGATTTCGATAAGCTCTTCAAGTTGGGGCAATTCTTCATTTTTTATTAATACTCCCCCCAGGGATACATCAAGGATTTTGGCAGTTATCCAGATGGATTTATCCTTTTTCTTGAAAATCACAGGTGCTTCGTAGTCATATCTAGTGTATTGCCGTTCTTGAAATTGCATAATAAGTCCTTTGTCAAAAGGCAACCGTCCGGAGTTTTTCAGTGCTGGGTTTGTATAAGGCAAATTCAGATAAATCGCAGTGAATTGGCAAAACCTGCAGGAAAAACCGGTACGAGTTTGCAGTTGAAAATTATAACAGCCACATATTAACTAAATATCGGCATTTACACAAAAAAAATTAACTTTTTAGCAAAAATTGGTAAATTACAAAGAGACTGGAAAATTACAAAGTGTTTGGGAAGAAAAGAGGTTGGATTCCCTAACCCGGATCAGGATTTTTTGGCAAAAGAAGTTCTGAATCTGTAAAAACAGATAGAACCAAGAAGAAGGAATGACAACATAAAGATGGAATGAAGGCGAGTATGTCTACCTGCAGATGAATTACAAGTAAGAAGATGATCTTTTGATTTGGTTTTCAACTCGAGGCTGGCATCCATCTTGAGGGAACAATAGTAGTTGGTTTCTGTTTTGTCTAGAACACAAAACATGCCGGGAGCACAGGAAGAAGTGAAAGGCAAGCAGCTTTCTGAACACCAGGAACTGTTATCATTAGAATCAACTACACACATATCCAAATGACAGGAAGCGGAACTGCTGCATGAATCACCAATCGAAAATCTACCGGGTTTACATCCTTCTTCTGTTTCTGCACATTCAAGATCTACTTTTACGGAGATTGTAGTTGTGGAAGTATTTTCGGCATTATCTAACACCACTGCTTCAAGAGTGTGCTTACCTGAAGAAAGACCTGTGATATAAAAGTCAAAATAGGGCCATGTTTTTTGGGCAACTTCTTCACCATCAAGATATAGAGTTACATAACGACCAAGTGAATCTTCATCTCCGGTAATCAGGAGCACTTTGAGATTGGAGGGCACTGTCGCACCATCTCCCGGATAGATAAAGTCAACCCAGGGTTCCATAACATCAGCGGTTTCACCAAGATTATTGGAAAGTTCCTGGTAACTGTCCTGGAAGTAAGAACCATCACAGGCCTGACCATCAGGAACGTCCCCGGAAATCCACCAGGGATCGTAAGTAACATAGGGATTCATGACAGCACCTGTATCATCAATGTGCGCCAAACCCAGAGAATGACCATTTTCATGAACAATAGTAGTAACTATATCTCCCAAGTTCCCCAAATCTTCGGAAAAAGTATAATTGACATCTCCTTTGCTGGAATTGCCACAATCAAAAGGCGAAACCCCCACTACACCTCCGCCCATATTGACAACAGATGAAGCATTCCCGCCTATCATCATCATTTGATAGGCACTACCAGCTTCTGGACGAACCTTGGTAACCTTTACGTTAAAAGGAGCAAAATAGTACCGTGCCCAACCAACTATTACATCCAGAACCATTTCTCGAGTAGTAAAATAGCTGTCCAAATAAGGCTCATGATCAAAAGGAGGAATATCCACTTCCGCAGAATCAGGAATCCAAGACTCATTCTTTTCAGGATTGTCTGCCCCCTTATTGATAATAACTCCACCGTCGAAATTAAGAAACAAAACAGCCGGTTCGGCACTATCTTTTAATATGATTGAACTGTCATAGGGACATTCTTCAGGACTCAACCTTCCGGGTGCAAGAAGAATCCCACCACACCTTTTTTTAGGCGCTTGCTCTTCAAAAGCATCATGAGAACCATGGCTCCAAACAACATTAGGCAAAAACAACCCCATCATTAAATACATAAAAATTGCATTGATTTTCATAAAAACTCCAGAAGTGTTGATAACAGGTTCTCACCTGAATTTACATTATTTTACTTCACCTGAACCATTTATCAACTCTTTTTTTCCCGATCCGGGTTAGGGATTTAACTCTTTCTCCCCTACACTCCATTTTTCCCCACACTTCATTTTTTTCCACTTTTCTCCATGATTTCATCGCCAAAACTGCCGATTTTCAGCCCCCAAAATACACTTGTCCAATTGATTTTCCACCCTTGAAATTTAAATCACACCCTGAGCCGGTCTGTTCAACTAACTGCTGTCAAATT
>JAQICJ010000187.1 GCA_027858615.1 Deltaproteobacteria bacterium | reverse complement strand
GGAATGCTTCACCTTAAAAACCTGGAAAATCTACAAATCCTGGATCTGTCCCGCACTGGAATTTCCGGGGAAGGGCTTCTCCAACTGGCCAGTTTGAAAAAACTCAGAGTTTTGCGTCTCAAATATGTTAGAAAAATCAAATGTGACGATTACAAGGTTTTCAAAGGACAGGCTCCTCATGTCAGTATCCCCCCGCTGGACAGCAAATGTAACCGTTAATTATCATTAATATTATTATTTTCATAAAAGGCTGTCCGGATTATCCAGAAAGTGTTAAAAATTAAAAACCGGATCTGGTTTACAGGGGGTTAAGTTTTTATAACTCCTTGGAAAAGGAAATCTTTAAAACTAACTGGATAACCGTGTATGATTTTTGATTCCGGTTTTTAAAAACCTGAGGTAAGTTTATTATGTCAGATTTAGATCTTCTCAATTTAAAATGTCCCAAATGCAACAATTCTTTTCAAACTATCCCCGGTTCCCTGTTTGTTGTTTGTACACATTGCAACCACCGAATAAAGGTGAACGAAAAATATGTCTCCACGAGTGCTGTCAAAAACGATGATTTTTTAAAAAGTGTAGAGGGTTTTGATAAATTCGGTCATGATAGCGCTTTCCCTTCCGATTACAATTTTAATATTTATGGACAATCTTCTTTTGACAGCAGTTCCCAGACGCAATCTGAACTAGTAGAAAGTATTCATGAATCAGAGTTGCAAAACAATCAAATTAAAGCGACTGATCTTTTGGCCTCTTCTTCTGTTCCTCCTGCTGACTTTGTAAACGAAGAGAATTTTTCTCAAACAGAACCTGTCATGAAAGCTCAGGAAAGTTTTGAATCGATAAACGATTCCAGCCAATATGACTTTTCAAATTACCCCAACAGCTTTGACAACAAAATAGAGACCATTAAAAATGAAGAATCTGTAGTTGATTTTTCTTCTCAAAAAAAACAACAACAAAAGAAGTTGGAGGTAGAAAAGGTTTCTTTGGAACCAGAAAATTCTGTTCCCCCGCAAATTTCCAGAAGGAGGCAGAGTTCTTCTCGTAGATATCCCCAGAAAAACCAAAATCAAGAGAAGCGTCGGTCTGAGGCTAAAAGGGGAATTGGAGCCTTTCTCCCCATTATAATTGTCGGGATAGCCATAACCATTGGGGTTTTTAACATTTTTTATTTCTCAAGCAAAAATAAAAGCAAGAAAAAAGTAAATTATGCAAAGAAAGCCAAGAGGCCTAAATCAAGGAAGGTTCCCGCCAAAAAAACTGTTCCTGCCAGAATCAGCACCGGTGAAAAAAGATGGCAACTTTATAAAAAGGATAAAAGCACCAAAGTGCCAGCGGGTCAACTTGCCGCCTTTAAAAAGTTGATAGTTGATTCCAATTTTCCTGTGTACAAATCTCCTGAACCAAAGTTGGAGATCATGATGCTCATCCCCTTTAATTATGCTGGAGTTGCAAGATACAAGTACTTTTGGAAATATATCAAAAAGGTGGATGCCAAATACCTCAAAAAAAGCCAACTTTATATTGTTCCCCTCCCTTATTCTTCAGATAAGGCAAAGAGGGAAGCTGAATATATTTTGGAAATATTTTCTCAAAAAGGAATCAAGGCAGCAGCAACCTTTGTTGAAAAGTTGATTGCCGGACCCTCCTGGAGATCCTCTAATGATTTACTCGATCTTTACGCAAAAAAGACCGGCGTTGACATGACCGCTTTGAAAAGGGCTTTGGCAACGAAAAAACATGAAAATAAGATAAAAGCAGCAGGGAAATTTGTTAAAGATCTAAAGATTCCAGGAACTTCTGATAAAATAGTTTACCTGATAGGGGAGAGATTGTTTAAAACTACAGCAACCTACAGAATGGAGTTCATAATTGAAAGTTATTTCAAATGGGAACTAACTAACTAAGGGTTGTGGATTATTACAGAATAAAGCTGTTTCCTTCACGAGCCAGAGAGAGATCCAGTTCTTTATAGCCCATTTCGTCAGATCTTTTTTTAGTCAACTCCAGCAATTGTTCCAGGGTTTCATCTGTATAGGTATGGTGAAAATGGGTCAGATATAATTTTTTGACTCCGGATTCGCCTGCAATTTTAACTGCATCTCTGGCATCCTGGGAATGATCCCCAACGATGATTTGATCGTAAAGTCTGGTTGAAGTGGCATCATGAATTAAAACGTCTACCCCTGTAAAGAATTCAATTGCTTTTTTGAAATCAGCTGGTTTCTGATAGGTTACATTGGCAGCATAGCCAAGACTGCCCTGAATTCCTTCAAGTTTAAGTCCCAAAGCCCAGTCTACCTTGTGGGCGAGTTCAGTTACCTCAAGTTGAAAATTTCCTATTTTGGTACTTTTTCCCGGTTCCAGTCTGCTGAAGGAAATATTTGCGTTAAAATTGCGCAAAGTCTGCATGGGACTAAAAATTGGAGTTAGATGATTCTCCAGAACATTCTCCAAAGATTTTTCACATAAATTGCTGCCGTAAATTTTGATGTTGTTGCCTTTGATCATTGCCGGCACGAAAAAGGGGAAACCTTGAATATGATCATAATGGGTATGGGTGATGATCATGGAGAAATTGCCTTCCCCTCTGGAAAATTCTTTGTTCATCAAGGAAGAACCCATGTTGGTAATACCTGTTCCTGCATCAATAGCCAGATTTGTTCCCTGGTCTCCTTTGATGCCGAGACAAATAGTATTACCTCCGTAAACGGATGTATCTCGTCCGGGTACGGGAACAAATCCTCTGACTCCCCAGAATGTAACTTTCATTAGATTCAACCTCCTATCCCAAAGGGATTTGGAATTTCAAAATAGATTTTATGATGGATGAATTCAGGTTGTTTCAGGTTCATCAAGTATCAAGCTTGTGTTTTCGACTGCAGCAAAAATTTCCAGAGATGATTTTGAGGCAATTTGTCGATACTTTTGCAGCATTTCATCAAGCTCATGGTCGTTTCTTCTGGGTGAATGGTGGAAAAAAACAAGTTTTCTGCTTTTGGCTTCTTTGCAGATTCCAAAAGCATGCTCGAAGGTGGAATGCCCCCAATGAGGAAATGTAATATAATCAGACCGGGTGAACATGGTGTCATAAATGACAGCATCAGAATTGCAACACAGTTCCAGAACACCTTTTTCTATTTTTTTGAGAGCGGATTTTTCCTGAGAGGAAAGTTTTGATTGCGGATCCGGAGGTGACCCGATGAATTCTTTGCCTAGAAGCATGAGATCAAAGGGGGCTGTGTCTGTAATGTAGGATGCTGTATAGTTTTTGTATTCTATTCTGTAACCGTTGGCTCCCCAGGGATGGTTCAAATCAGCTGTAAATATGGTTGTGTTTGGATTGAGATTTAACCGATTTTCATTCAATTCGTGAAAAAAGATTTGAGCCTTCCATTTTTGGTGAGACAAGGGAAATTGCGGTTCTTCGATAAGTTTGAAGATTGTGTCCTGCAAACTGGAAGAACTGCGATTTTTTGAATAGAAATGGATTTTGTATTTATTATTGAAGAGGGGAGCAAAAAATGGAAGTCCCTGAATATGATCCCAATGAGTATGGGTGATGAAAATATGAATTTCATTATTTTTGTAATTGTTATTTATGTGTTCACCAAGCTTAATGATGCCTGTTCCTGCATCGAAAATCAAAACAGGATCATTGACTCCGGTAAAAAATTGAACACAGGAGGTGTTACCGCCGTATTTTCCGGTTTCGGTTCCAGGTACAGGAATAGAACCCCGAACCCCCCAGAATGTGAGCTTGACTCTGCTATTCAGAGTAAGTTTTTCGAAATTACTTTCTGTTTGATCAATTGCCATTTTTTATGATGATACCTCAGGTCAAGACAGATTGTTAAAACCAGTAGAACGAAAAAATACAGGTTTTTGCATGCTTTCCCATATTCTGTCGCAGGTAGTTCCCGAACATAAAATTTTAATAATTTTATCACATTGATGAAATTAAACAAATAAATCATTCTACTTTGTTAAAGCACATTCGGATTTGAAGGGAAACATAAAATTGTTGCTATATTTGAAGACAGAAATGAAAAAATTATCCATTGAGGAGTCCAGGAGCACAAGGGGCTTGAAAATAAACAACAAGGCAGATTCAGCCTTCGGATAATTTAACTGATAAATGAGGTGAGCGGAAAAACAGGCGGGTACTGGAAAGCAAAAGGTTTATTTTTTCCTTTTAAGTTCCACCAGAACTTGTTTGGCAACGGATTTGAGAGTAGGAAATACTCCTTCTCCGCTAATGGCAACAGCAGGAAAATCAGGAACATTTCTGGTGTTGAGCAGCTTTTCCAATTCTTCAACAGGTGCTGCACTGGGAAGATCTTGTTTGTTGTACTGAATTACAAAAGGAAGATCGTCAAGATTGAAGCCATGATCTTCAAGATTGTCTCTCAAATTATCAAGAGATTCGAGATTGGCTTCCATTCTTTCAACTTGACTGTCTGCGACGAAGACAACTCCGTCAACTCCCTTGAGAATGAGTTTTCTGCTGGCATCATAAAACACCTGTCCAGGAACAGTGTAGAGATGAAATCTGGTTTTGAAACCATGGATTTCACCCATGCTGAGAGGCAGAAAGTCAAAAAAGAGAGTTCTTTCTGTTTCTGTAGCCAGGGAGATCATTTTCCCTTTGGCATCTGGATTGGTTTTGTTGTACACATATTGCAGGTTGGTGGTTTTGCCACATAAACCTGGACCATAGTATACAATTTTACAATTTATTTCTCGGGATGAATAATTAATGAATGACATTACCCACCTTTAGTCATCACTGAAAAGGTTATCTATATCTTCATCTGTAATTTCTTCGAAAACAGATGGTCGATTTTGTTGTTGCTGCGAATTGTCCATTCTGCCCAGGATATCTTCGATTGACTTAGCGGCTCTTCTGACTCTTAATCTTACAAGTCCGAGAGAAGTGCGTTCATCAAAAAGCACAACCAGAATAATACGTTGAGCAATTATGGAGATATGGACATTTGTATGTTCTCCTTCGTGGTACTGGCCGGTAAATTCTTTTTCCGCCAGAAGGCTGGCGATTCCTCCCGCTGCTGCGACGTTACCAGCTGTCAAGGAAGATAAAGAAGTTGTATCCAGTCCTTCTATTTCACCAGCAGAGGCTATTTCCTGCCCATTTTTGTCGATCAGGAGAACTGCCATGCTGTTGGAATCCTGATACAGGCGTTCTACAGCACTTTGAATTTCTCTGTATTGTTCCTCGTGCAAAACTTCCATTAATCTACTCCTCTTATAAGTCAGGTATTAATTTGTGAAAATTATACAAAACTGGCTTTAGGGGAAAATAAGAACTGACCAGTTTAATATGGACATCCTGACAAGTGGATAATTCACATAGATGAATTGTTGTGATCCATTCAAATATTGAATTTCGCTTTCAACAGGATGGTACACTATCAAACCACAGAATAAAAATCAAAAAAGAAAAAGATTAAATAAAAATTTTTAATGCAAAATGATAACAATGACATGAGAGTCATTTTAATTATCAACTATCCGGGTATACCTGTCGATTTACTGGTATTCTTGTGATTTAAAGATCAAGGATTTGTTCGCAATTCCTGTTTGGGTGGAAGTGAAATTGTCCTGAGATCGGAACTTGGAGAATTCAAAAAAACAAAAATATTGAGATCACCTGTTTTCTGAAAAAAAATAACCCGGCTTGATAAGTTTTCCATTTTAGTTTTAACAAAAAAATGTTAAAAATGTTTTGATTTTTAAATTAATTAAATGATATCAGTTGAGGAGTCAGACATGAAATATCTAATTTTACTCATAACCCTTTCAATTCTAAGTTTGTCATCAGTTTCTTCAGCCAAACCTGCCAAAATTCGCTGGAAAACTCTTGCAAAAAGCGACTTGCTCAAATTTCTTCATAACAAGGATGTCAACAAGGTTGTCAAAGCTGTCAAAGAGATCAGTCGCAGAAAAGATACTTCTCTCATTCAACCTCTGATGCAACAGTTGTTGCTGGGACATCCTCCTGTAATTTCCAGAGAGATGCTGATTGCTCTTGGAAATATCGGTGATACAAAAGCTTTTGATACTTTGATTTTTTACTCCAAACACAGAGATGAAGATATTCGCATTACAGCACTCGATTCCCTCATTAAACTAAAAGTAAAACCAGACAGCAAGCTTGACAAAAAAATTGACAAAGTTCTGTTGCAGGCACTCAGAGATTATTCTGTTCCAGTTCGTGCCAAGGCCGCTTGGTATCTTGGTAAACGCAAAGTAAAAAGAGCTGAAGAATCTCTGTTGAAATTATTCAAGATGAAAAGTGAAGCCGCTATTGATGCTCTTGGTTTCATAGGGGGGATCCACACAGCTAAAGCTTTTGCTTTGAGACTCGAAGATGACAAAGCTCAAAAAGGTAAAATTATCAATTCAATTGGAACTTTGCTTTTACGCCGAGATTTCGGACCTGAGCCGGTGAGAGTTCAATTGGTAAAAATTCTGGGGCGGATAAATCTTCCTGCAGCCCAGACAGTTTTATTGAAGTATTCTGGTTCAGGTCTCACTAAATTCAACAGATCCAGGAAACTTGCCTATAAAATTCTTTCCAAATAAAATTCAGATAGAGGAATATAATGATAAAAAGATCAATTATTACCACTTTGTTGACAGTCGCTATTCTTGGATGCAGTTCACAACGTCCCTTTGATCGAGATACCGTTCCCAATAAACCGGACAGAGTTAAAAGCAGTGTCAAGAACATTGACTTTCTTTCCAATAAAGTGATCAATTCCACCGGAAGTGAACTGATCATTATGCAGAGCAAGATGCCCAAGGCTGCTATTGCTGTACAGCCTCAAGACGGCAAGGTTTTGTGGACTACCGATACCCCGGATGCCAAATCTAAATATATAGTAGCCAGAAACAGTGTTGTATATTATGACAAAAAGTATGGAGTCAGGGGGCTTTCCCTCGAATCAGGAAAGCATCTGTGGAGCCACAAATTGGAAAACCGTCATAATTTCCTTGGCATGCATGCTTCTTATGATGGCCAGATTGGTTTTGTTTCCATTTTTAAACCCATGACCAGTGTTTTGAATCAGGTTTCCCACCTTACCTTGCTTGATTCCGCGAATGGTGATGAAATCTGGACAATAGAAGCTCAAGGCAGAATGGGGCGTCCTTATCTGACCAACGATCATGTTCTGGTTCCCTTCAAATCTCAATATCTTGTCATCATCAACAAAAAATCAAAAAAAGAAATAGCCCGCATCAAGGTTAAAAATGGCGAAGTCAGATTTATCCAGGGCAATTCCCAGGGTATTTTCTTCGGTGATAAAACCGGTGTTTATGCATTGACCCCGCAAATTCTTCAGCAAATTGAGGCAGGCAAAAAATTTGATTTTGATACAGGTCTGGAAAGATTTGAAAAACGTTTTGCTTCGGATCATTATAATAAAATAATGTCTGATTATTCTGCTTTCGATGTCAGGATGCTTCACGGCAATTTCGTAATTGAAGACGGAATGGTTCATTACAAGGACAACCTCTTCGTTTTTAATCTTTTTAAATATTTTTTCGGGTTCAAAATCAATGACAAGGGAAATGCTCGTCTGAAATGGGCTGTTTCAAGTGACTTTGGAACTAATGTTGTTGCAACTTTCTGTAAAAATGGAATGGTTTTCTATCTTACTGCCAAGGGTAAACTGGTTGGTCTGGAACTGGAAACTGGACGCAGATTATTTGAAGCACCTGGCTTAAACAAGGAGCTTCGGGGTGCTACCTTTGATCTCGGACAGTTTAAACCAAAAAACATCCAAGTATCCCAAACCGCTTCCTTGCTCGATTCTCTTACCGAGATTGCTAATGACAGAGACACAAGATTTGCCTTTGCCAAAAAGTTTGCCATTGCTTCTTTAGCCGTTGTCGGGGGCAAGGGTGTAAGCAGGTTGCTCAAAATTATCACCAGTGAAAAATCATCACCACTCCTCAAGCAAAGAGCCAAGGAGGATTTAATCTCACATCATGATCCCAAAGGACTTCCTCTTTATCTTGATCTCCTAGAAAAACCTTACGATTATATCCTCAAGTCCAAACCACAAGCCGTTAAAGTTATGGCCAAGGTGCTTGCAAAAATCGAATCCAAAGAAGCAGTGCCTGTTCTGATTAAGCTGTTGAAACACCATCAGACCAGTAAAAACGAATTACTTGAAATCTCCAAAGCTCTTCTGGAAATAGGAGACAAAAAATGTATCCGGCCCTTTAGAGAATTTATTCTTGCTTACCGGGCTGATCCTGAATTTAAAAGAGATATTCATGCCTTGCAGAAAATGGCAGAGGGATTGTTCAAATTGGGTGGTCCAAGGGAAAGACAGGTTTTGATCTTTCTGGCCCGTGACAGCAAAACCTTACCCCGTTTGAAAGAATATGTTGTCCGAATGCTCAAGAAAACCCGCAGCAAAGCAGGCAAGCAAAGTACTGATAAAAAAACTAAAAGTACTGATAAAAAAACTAAAAGTACTGAAGAAAATTCCAAAAAAGAATCTGCTCAAAAATAGCTCAGAGAAATATTTTTATTGAAGTACATCTCCAATTCCTGTCTGAGTGCCGAACAAGACTTTCATTCCGGAATTGTTTCCCGATCAAGATGTATTCAATTCTATGTCTGAACATCATTTTCTTCTGATCGTTTTTTCTTTAATCAAAATTGTGTTTATCAGATTGACAACACATTAGATTCAGGTATTTTTTAATCAACTCGGATCATCATTATCCTGGTGATCTTCATACATAATTGGAATTAACCCTGGTCCGGAAAGATCAAATTGTTCAACTCCGTGATCAATCAATGCTTGGTATAATTATATGGGATTGGATTTTTTCTCCAAAAGAAAATTACGCAAAGAAGTTAAACACATCAAAGCCAAACTTGAAGACAACGGAAATCGTTTCGATCTTAGACTCAAACTGGCTGGTCTTTATCGTAAACTGAACAAAGATAAAGAAGCTAAAAAACAATATCTTACTGTTACCCAGGGGTATCTTGACGAAAACAAAAGGGGGCAGGCTGAGGCTGTTTGCAAAAATGTGCTTGAATATTATCCGGACAATGAACAATTCAACGAGTTGCTGCAAACAATTTTAGGAGAAAAACTCAATGAAGATTCTCAAGACGAACCCCATTCTGAAGAAGAAAAAAATATTGACGATGAAACCGATTTTGAACAATCCAAAGCCGTCGAATCAGATTCCCAGAGTGATGATGTCAAAGAAATCAATGAAGCCATGGATGATTTTGCCATGAGTGACGAACCGACTCCCATAGCTGAATACAACAACATGAAGGAATTTCTCCTCGATCATGAAGATACAAAAGAGCAGGAAGAATGGAGTGACGATCTCAGCGATCCGGACAAAAATCGTATTCCTTCTCCACCAAGGGGCATACCCAGGCAAAAATCATCCTTGCGACAATCAATAAGCAGCAGATTTACCAATCCCAATCAGGAATCATTTTTTAAGAAAAAAGAAAGCAATCCTGACAACGAAGAGGTTATTGATGTTTTTGACGAGAAGGATCTTGGTTTTTTTGAAGAAGAACAAACAGAAGATACACTCGCAAATTCGCAAGCTTCACCTCCTGTTCAGGAAAAGCCGGTAGTTGATATTTGGGAAGAATCTCCTTTGCTTAAAGAACTTGAACCCCACGTGCTCGAAGTTTTGAAAAAGCAGATCAATGTTCAGAAATATGAGGCCGAAGAGGTTGTTTTTTATGAGGGTGATAAGGGTAAATCACTTTATCTTATCAAGTCAGGCCAGGTGAACGTTACCAAAATTAAACCGGGTGGAGAAGAAGTTTTAATTAACACTCTGGGAGCTCTCGATTTTTTTGGAGAGTTTGCCCTGCTTGTCGATCATAAACGCCATGCTTCCATCAAAACAATCACCGAGGTAGAACTGGTAAAAATTCCCAAAAAAGTCATCGTCAACCTGGGTAAAAAATATCCATCTGTTATTAAAATTCTCAAAAGTTTCTATAAAAAAAGACTTCAGGAATTAATGCTTAAAAACATTCCCTTTTTTGATTTAATTTCCACTGAAAAGCGTTCCAAATATCTGGGAAATATTCGTTTTCGCAGGTTCAGTGCCGGAGCCAATATTATCAAGCAAGGGCAAAAAAGCGGAGGCTTTTTTCTGGTACTCTTCGGAGAAGTCAAAATTATCCATCGCCAAGACCAAAACGAAACTCTGCTGGGTGTACTCAGTGAAGGCGAGTATTTTGGTGAAATGGCTCTAATGAAACGTAAACCCGCCATGGCTACTGTCAAAGCGAGTAAAGTTGTAGAATTGGTTCAGATACCTGCCAAAACTTTTTTTCAAATATTAGCCGATCATCCTCAAATCTGGAGACATCTCAAAGATGAAATTGAAAAAAGAACCCTGTTTGACCACTACTTTATTACAGGTAAGGGAAGCGGCTCCCTTTCATTCTAAGTAGTTTCCATCCCAGAATGGGTTTTATTGGCTGAGTCTTCCGAGTTGAATTTTCTGTTCAACTCTTATTTTCTGGCAATCCATATATTATTCTTATTCAACCTTCAAATAAATATTTATTGAACACTCAAATTATTAACCAGCAACTTCACAGACATGATAACCTCTTTTGCCAAATTTATATTGCATTAGACGGTTACATTCTGGAGTAAAAGGAGAAAAAATGCCATTCAATCTCAAAGGACGAAATTTTTTATCACTTTTGGACTTTTCACCCTATGAAATCAACTACCTGCTCAATCTATCCATGAAACTAAAACAGGATAAAATGGCTGGTGTCAGCCACAAATTGCTGGCAGGCAAGAATATTGCACTGATTTTTGAAAAACGCTCAACCAGAACCAGAAGTGCCTTTGTGGTAGCATGCAATGATGAAGGAGCAAATCCCGAGTTTCTGGGCAAAGATGATC
>JAQICJ010000123.1 GCA_027858615.1 Deltaproteobacteria bacterium | reverse complement strand
GAATTCAGAGAGAATTTCCTTTTTTTCATTATGATAATTTTTAAAAAATTCTTTGATCTTGGTTTCCATAATTTATCCTTGTTTTAAACGGGAACTATTCAGTTCCTGTAATGAGAGAGGAATTATTTTGTTTAATCCCGATGTTTCAGATGAAAAATAGAGATAAACGATCAATCTGTCGGGGCAATAATTTTAAGGGGCAAAATTAAAATACTATTAAGTTACAATCACCTATATTATAAAATTTGTCCATAACTATTTCAAAAACAATAGAAATTGGCAATAAAATTGAATTTAATCAGAATGGTTGATCTTCATCGTCAGGTACGTATTCTTCAAACTCGCCATAATCTTGTTCATCCCTGAATCCACCTGCATTTTCGAACTTGGTGTATTCGTGAATGAAGTGCAATTTAATAGATCCGGTTGGACCGTTTCTGTGTTTGGCAATAATGAGTTCGGCCTTGCCTTTTAATTCTTCTTTGTCTCTGAAATAATATTCAGGTCTGTGTAAAAATAATATGATATCAGCATCTTGTTCAATAGAACCAGATTCTCGTAAATGGGAGAGAAGGGGTTTTTTATCTTTTTGTTTTTCAACTTCACGGTTCAACTGGCTGAGAACAATAACGGGAACATTTACTTCACGTGCCAAAGCTTTAAGTCCTCGGGAAATATCGGAAACTTCCTGTTCCCTGTTGGAATTTTTTCCGGATTTTCCATGCATGAGTTGCAGGTAGTCAATCAGAATCAAGCCTATTTTATCCGGTTCTTCTCTGGGAAAATAAGTTCGGTTGGAGCGCCATTGTCTGGCTTTGGCTCTTACGGTGGCAATGTTTACCCCTGGAGTGTCATCCATCAGCAGTGGTTTTTTATGAAGTTTGTTGGCTCCGTTAACCATTTTTTTAAGGAGATCATGACCGACGCTTCCCTTACCTCCAGAATTGAGAAAATTTTTCAGTTTGTGCAGATCCACGCTTCCGGCACTGGCCAGTAAACGGGTAGTAAGTTGTTCAGAATTCATTTCCAGAGAAAAGAGCAAAGTGGGAATATCCTGCCCAATGACATTTTCAGCTATATTAAGTGCCAAGGAGGTTTTTCCCATGGAAGGACGAGCTGCCAGAATCATTAGATCTCCCCGTTTGAGTCCACCGATAATTTTATCCAGATCTGTATAACCGGTGGAAACCCCGGCCATTAATTCGGGATTTTCCTGATATTTGCTCATTTTGGAAAAGAAGGAATCGATTTCCTTGTCAATGTTCTTAAAGCTTGAAGATATGTCTTCCTGCAAAGCTTGATAGATGATGTTGCCGGCCCAATCAAAAAATTCCTCTTCACTCATATCTTCGCTGAAGGGAGAATTGGCTTCTGAAACTATGTCCTGGGCAGCTTGAATCACCTTTCTCATCCGGGATTTTCTTCTGACTATGGTGGCGTAATGAGTGGCATTGGTGGTGGTTGGAACCTGAGAAGAAAGTTCAACTATATAATCCATGCCTCCAACTTTGTCCAAATCTCTTGATGATTGTAATTGAGATTCGAGAGTAGTCAGATCCACCGGTTGCTGTTTTTCATCCAAAGCGGTGATTGCTTTGTAAATGAGACTGTGGCTGGTTGAATAAAAATCTTCAGTTTCCAGAATGGGAGTTACTGTATTGATTGTGCTGTTATCAAGAATCAGTGCTCCCAAAACAGCTTTTTCAGAATTTATGGATTGAGGTGGTTCAAAAGTTTTCATCATATGGTCAGGCAATTCGAATTGGATATTTTTGAGGTTAGTACGTGAAAACTCTGCAGAGTTTTCATGCTGGAAGAGATCCGGTTGATTTAATGGAAAATCAAGTTTGATGTTTTATGAATTCTACCATAATTAAGTTTGATGTTATTGTAAACAAAGATTCCTTCCCCGAAAAAATATCAATCTGATCTTTCTTTTGGAAAATTAACATGGTAATACAAATATCGTTTTCGTAATATTGTTTTATTAAAGGAGATCTTATGAACAGAATACTGATATTTTTGATTTTTGTTTTAAATCTTATCTGGAGTGGATGTTCAGATAACACCGAAAATTATAATCAAGACGCAGGATTGGATGTTGAAAACAATTCTATTTCCAACGACGATAATAATACAAACAATTCCAACAATCAGCAAATTTTCTGGCGTTATTGGAATTTGGATGGTGATCTTCAAAATGACTGTCGGGAGGAAGATTTAAGTTGTCTGGCTGATATTGATAATCTGGGATATGCAGTGGAAGCTGGTCAATTGCATCTGCGCCTGGATTTTTATACTGCTTTTGAAGATGGTTCCTTTGAATTGTTTATGATTCCTGAAACTAATGAAATCCCGGGATTTACCTTGCAGTGGAACAGGGGAAGTTTTCATTTCTGGCAGTCTGATTGCACTTCTTTGACCAAACATTCGGGTTGTCATTGGAGCGAGGAGGTTCTTCCGGCAGAATTGGAAACCAGGTGGATTGATGAAAAATCTTTTACCTTCAGCCTGCCTCTTGCCGTTATGGATTTTTCCCAACTTGATTCATTGTTGATTGGAGCGGCTGCTGCCCCTTTTAATATTGAAACAACCTCTGAATTTACCGACAGATATCCTGACGACATCTGGGTGACTTCCACCTCTATTCGTCAACTCCACAAAATCCCCCTTGATTATTAACTAGTTCCCATCCCAAAAAGGAAGGTCATCGCCTGAACAGGTCAATTTATCTCATCTGCTTTGTCATAACTTCTTGAAATAGTATCAACTATATCGGCGAATTTACTCCTTGCATCTGAGTCAAATTTCTTATTCAGTCAAAAATCCCCATTCTGGGATGGGATTTAACTATTAAAAATTATTTAAAAGAATCATAGATAAAGGCAACTAATCAAAATTAATTGATGTGGTATCCACCTGAGTTTTATATGTTTTTTTTAAATTATCCGGATCTATGAAGATTTTTTTATCAGCATCGTAAAATATAGTTTTACTGTGACATCTATCTTCGCAGGAATGTTCAATCAAAACGGTGTAAATATCGGTTCCGGGTATAAAAACGGCATTCCCACACAATTCTTTGCTGCCCCACCTGCAATTTTCTTCATGGATAAGTTTCAATTTTTTGAATTTACCCTTAGGTTTGGGGGGATAAAGTTGACGATCTTTACCACGTTTATTTAAGGTTTTGAGAAAATCTTTGTTTTGCAACTGTAAATCAGCAAGCTTTTTATTGATTGATTTTTTCTCATACTCATTTTCTACGGAAAAGCCGTAATCGAAGGAATGGCTGAGTTTGTCCATATTTATTTGGATATTCGCCATATAATAGGAGGGAAGACCAGAAAGGCGATCTTTTTTATAGTGAATGGTTATGGGATACAGCATCGGATCTGTTTTCTCAGGATAGTTTTTTAAAATCAAATGGGAAGAGGAGTTGAGCAGATCATAGAAATAAAGACCGTATTTTTTTGAGCTTTTCTGGTTTGTCAAATACCAGATTCCTTTTTTATCAGGAAGTACAGCTATATCCTGATTTTTAGCCATTTTAATCAGTTTAGACCACTTAATTGGTGGATAAACGACCTTTTTGGTTTTCTTCGGAGGGGCAGGTTTGACAGAGGTCCTGATAGACTTCTTTGTTTTTTTGGTTGTTTGATTTTGACTGGTAGAAGTTTCGGTTGATTTGCTATATCCGCTGAAAATATAGATACAACTCAAGCTTATGGTTTTGAAAAATTTTACCGGCATGATAACTCCTCTTAAATTTGATTTAAGCAGGGGTTATTGACAAAAACTTTTTTTTGATTATCTATGTAAGTGAATGTTTACTTTCAAAGTAATAATTGGAGATAATTATGATGCAAACACCAGATACAATTATTAAAATTGTGATGATTTCATTATTGTTTATGACTTCATGCAAAGAAAAAGAAAAAATTGAAATTGAAACCAACCGGGTTCTGGCTGTCAGAACAACTTCTATTCCCAGAAGAGATTTGAGAAGAAAAGTTGAATACGTGGGGACGTTGAAACCTGTGCGGGAAACGATCATTTATGCCCGCATCGGCGGTAGTATCAGTGAAATTTCCCATAAAGAAGGAGAAAATGTGAAAAAAGGAGATGTTCTGGTCAGGATCAAAGCTCCCAAAGTTGCCAAACAGAAAAAAACTCTTTTTTATGAATTGGAAAAAGCGAAATTGGAAAAAGCTCATTTGTGCAATTACATGAAAATCGATGCACGTTTGATAAAACAGAAGGTGATCTCAAAAGCCAAATATGATCAGAGTGTTCTGCAATGCAAAGCAGCAAAAAAAGGGATAAAGGCTATTTATTCCAAATTGGAAGAAATTCAGACAGTTAAGGATCGAAAAATTGAGAGGGCAACTGAAGTGGGAAAGGTTGTTAAATGGCTAGCTCAGCCCGGGGAGAATATATTTCCGGGCAAATCTGTTTTAAAAATGGCCTCAAAAAAACAGGAAATTGTAGTTAATGTCAATGAAAGAGATATGTTCAAGGGGATTAAAGCTGGTACTTCGGTTATTTTGCATCTTCCTGAAAAGATTGGTGAAAAAAACCGATTTAAACAGGTAAAGGCAAAGGTTGACCGAGTTTTCCCCCTGGCAAAATATCCAGGCAGGCTGGTGGAAACAGGTATTTCACTTCCACAAAAACTTCAGTTTTACGATAAAGCTGGAATATCGATTGATGTAGAATTCATAATTGATCAGTATCCCCAGATATGGATTGTTCCTTCCAAAGCAATAAAAACAGAAGATGAGAAAACCAGTATTTTTGTAAACAGAAAGAACAGAGCGTACAAAATTGAAGTTGAACTCAAGCTTTCAAGCGGAGGTTTCAGTGGAATAAAAGGGGAGATTCAAAAAGATGATCAGGTGATCATAACCGGAATCAACAGGTTGCAGCACCAAGATAAAATTTATCCGGTTGTTGTTGAAAAGGAAAAGGAGATACAAAAATGAGTATAACCAGATTTCTCCTTTCCAATCGATATACGGTTTGGGCTCTGACTATTGGAGCGGCAGTTTTTGGATACATTGCCTACAATACCATTCCCATGCAATTGTTTCCTGATACCGCTCCTCCACTGGTCAATGTAATTACCATTTATCCGGGTGCTTCAACTGAAGATGTAGTTGAAAATCTGACACGTCCCCTGGAAGAAGAATTTGCTTCTGTTGAAGGAGTAATCAAAATAAAATCCACTTCTCAGGATAATATGTCAATGGTTTCGGTTGAATTTAATTATGAAGTGGATGTGGATCAGGCTGCCATAGATATTCAAAATGCCCTTTCCCACATTAGAAGTTTGTTGCCTGAAACCATCAAAGAACCGCAGATTCTAAAATTCAGCACCGATGACAGACCTATTGCCTCGGTGGGTATTGCTCATCGGGATATGAAAAAGGCCAGGGAATTGGCTGAGGAATCAATTTCAACCGAGTTTCAGAAGATAAAAGGTGTGGCTGCTGTGGATGTTTTTGGAGGAAATGTGTCCAGTCTCAATATAGATGTGGATATGAAAACAATTGAATCCCTCGGAATATCTATAAATTTTATAACCCAGGTTTTATTGAAGCATAATGTGGCATTACCAGCCGGGCAATTGAGAACCCGGGGCAATCAATACAGTTTCAGGATCGAAGCTCGTTTGAAAGATCCGGAGTCGATCAAAAAAATCCCTGTTCCCCTTCCAAATGGAAGCAGGGTTGAATTGGGAGACATAGCCGAGGTTAAGCTTGGTTCCCTTGAAGATGATTCCACTTTTTCCATTAATGGGAAAAGATACATCGGTATACAGGTTTATAAGAGCAAAGATGCCAATACTGTAAAAATAGTAAAAGAGATCAGGGAAAAGTTGAAAACAATGGAAAAGGAATATGAGGGGTATTCTTTTGCTGTTGGAGAAGAAAGCGCCACCTTCACTGAAACAGCAATCGGAAACCTGCTAACCAATATCTGGCAGGCATTGCTTTTTGCTTCTTTGATAATTTTTCTTTTTATTGGCAAACTAAAATTATCCTTGATAGCTGTTGTTTCCATGCCTCTGTCCTTCGGGCTTACCTTTGTCTTGATGCAGATTAGCGGGACTGAATTCAATATGGTAACTTTGACTGCCGTAATTCTTGCCGTAGGTATGGTGGTTGATGCGGCTGTAGTTGTTCTGGAAAATATTTCCCGGCTCTATCAGGAAGGAATGGATAAAAAAGACGCAATAATTCAAGGAACAGACAGTGTTTATATTCCGATTATAGCAGGAGCTTTAACTACCATCGTGGTTTTGATTCCCATCCTTTTTACCAAAGGTTTCACAGGCAAAACCTTTGCTCCTCTTTCCAAAACTCTGCTCTTTGCTTTTTCAAGTTCCGTGGTTGTTTCACTGATCTTGATTCCGGTACTGGCTTATTATTCACTTGGTGAAAGCAAACTTGATAAATTTCTTCAGAAAATCATTTATCCATTTCAATATTTTATGGATTTAATCAGGAAATTTTATCAATTTTTATTGAAATATGCTTTAAAACAAAGAATATTAACCCTGCTGATAGCTTTTGCCCTCCTTTTTGCAGGAATAAGAATGATCAGAAATCAGGGGATGGAAACCATGCCCAAGATGGACAGCGGTAGTTTTATGATAAGTTTGGAAACTCCATCAGGAACTTCATTGGATGAGACAAGGCGAATTGTAGAAGAAGTGGAAACGCTGGTGCAAAAAGAAAAGGAAGTTGTTAAAACTCAAGGTCAGGCAGGATTTGAAGAAGGCATGAAAGCCTCTTCTACAACGGGAGCCCAGGGACCGGTGCAGGGTCAAATCTCTGTAACCCTTACCGATCGAACCGCCAGAGAAGAGTCGATGTGGAAAATTCAATCGAGATTAAGGAAAAAAATTGCAAAAATTCCCAATATCAAAGTTTTTACGGTGAGAGATGTTGGGAATACGGCCAGAGCTACAACTTCCGCTCCCATTATTATTCTCCTCAAAGGTAAAGACTCTCAAGTTCTGAATAAACTGGGTGATCTGGTTCTTGCAAACATAAGCAAGGTAGAAGGGGTAGTGAAACCTGTGAGGAACTGGGAATTCGATAAAAAACAGATTATCGCCAGTGTAGACAGAAACAGAGCAAATCAAAGTGGAATTACTCCTGTTGAAATTGCCAGGCAGATGCAGATTGGAGCTTCAGGTATCTTTGCCGGAAAATATTATCGCGAGAACAAGGATTCTTTGCCTGTGAGAGTCAGGTACAAAAGAAATTATCCCCTGGATCTGGACGAACAACTTTCCTATCCAGTAACTTTACCCCAAAATTCGGGTACTATTCCTCTAAGATATCTGGTACAGCTTGAGGAAAGGAAATCCTTGCCTGTTATTACCAGGGAAGATCAGGTCTATACTTTGGAAATCACAGCATTTACTGCAAATCGGGCAGCAAGTTTCGTTACAGCAGATGTAGAAAAAGTTCTCAGTAAAATAGATACTCCCACTGATTATCAACTGGAATTGGCAGGGGAAAATAAAGATATGCAGGAAGCAAGAACGGAATTGGGGGGAGCTCTGTTGATTTCAATTATTCTTGTATATCTGGTTCTGCTTTCCCAGTTGAAATCCTTTGTTCATCCTTTTACGATTATGATTTCAATAGTTCTCAGTGTAAGCGGAGTTGGCTTTGGCCTGTTTATAGCTGACAAGGCGGTTTCCATGCCTGTGTTGATCGGCTTGATTTTACTGGCTGGAATTGTTGTTAATAATGCTATAATCTTGTTGGAATTTATCAATCGTCAACTTGATGAAAGCAAAGAACTGGAAGAAGCTTTAATGTCATCGGTTTCTGTAAGATTCAGGCCAATCATGATGACTTCCCTCTCCACTGTTGTCGGCATGATTCCTCTAGCAGGAGAGTGGGCTCTGGGATCTGAAAGATTTGCTCCTCTGGCTGTTGCCGTCATTGGGGGCATGACAGCTGCAACTTTGTTGACTATGGTTATAATCCCCGTTTTCTACAGTTTATTGGATTCATTTACAAAAAGACAACCTGGGAGATAAAATGAAACAGCGTTTATCCAAACAAAAAAGACAGGAACAAATCATTAATTCCACCATCAAGCTCATCTCCAGGAAAGGGATCGACAGTTTTACAATTCGCAAACTGGCTAAAGATGTTGGTGTTTCCGAAGGAGCCATCTTCAGGCACTTTTCTTCAAAAAATTCAATATTGAAAAAAAGTGTGGAAAAGATTCAAAAAATGATAATGACTGATTTTCCCCCTGATGAAAAAGATCCACTGGTTAGACTGGGTTCTTTCTTCAAACAACGGCTAAAATTTGCTCGTTCCAATCAGGAAATAATGACTTTGCTCCAGTCGGAACAGTTAAAAATGGCATCAGGAGAAGAAGCTGCTTTGATTCTTGAAAACACCAGGAAAAAATCCATGGATTTTGTCTGGGATTGTCTGGAAGAAGCAAGAGCCAAAAATATTTTGCAAGAAACAACAAGAACAAGTTCCGTTTTCATTTTGATTTTAAGCAGTATTTTCTCCCTTGCTTCTTTCCATGACTCATTTATAGAAAATTATCAGGTGGATATTGATGTTTTTTGGAATGATATTGAAAAACTTTTCAGAAAAACGGAAGCTATTTAGTTCCCATCCCAAAAAGGAAGGTCATCGTCTGGAAACGGAAATTGAATTTATCTGCTTTGTCGTAACTTCTTGAAATAGTATCAACTATGTCTGCGAAGTTATTCCTTGCATCTCAATCCAATTTCTTCCCCAGTCAATAACCCCCATTCTGGGATGGGAACTATTTAAGATTTTCGGGATTAAGATCTTTAAGTTCATCAATTACAAAACTGCCATCCTTGCGGATAAGAACATCATCAAAATATATTTCTCCTCCGCCATATTCAGGAGTCTGAATATGAACCAGATCCCAATGAATGGCTGAGTTGTTGCCATTAGGAGCTTGATCATAGGATTGTCCCGGGGTCAAGTGAATGCTTCCCATGATTTTTTCATCAAAAAGGATATCTTTCATGGGCTTGGTAATATAAGGATTAAGGCCAATGGCAAATTCACCGATATAACGGGCTCCTTCATCTGTGTCCAGTACCTGGTTGATTTTCTCGGTATCGTTGGCGGTGGCTCTGACAATCTTACCATCTTTGAATTCGAAACTTATATTCTCGTAAGTAAATCCCTGATATACAGCCGGAGCGTTATAGGTGATTTTGCCGTTAATGGAATTTTTGACCGGAGCGGTATATACCTCACCATCGGGTATATTGCGCAATCCAGCACATTTTATGGCCGGAATTCCTTTGATTGACAGGGTGAGATCAGTTCCTTTTCCCACCAGTCTGACTTTGTCGGTTTTCTCCATCAATTTAACCAGGGAATCCATTTTTTTTGACATTTTCGAGTAATCAAGACAACAGACATCAAAGTAGAAATTTTCAAAGGCTTCCAGGGAAGAGTTGGAAAGTTGAGCCATGGAGCGATTGGGATATCTGAGGACAACCCACTTGGTATTATTGACCCGCTGGCGGGCATGAACAGGATGAAACCATTTGTCCATGTAGATTGCCATTTTTTCACTGGGAACATCTGACAGTTCAGTTGCGTTTTCACTACCGCGAATTGCTATGTAAGCATCCATTTCCTTCATGCGCTGCATTTCAAATTCAGCGGTTTTTCCAATTTGTTCGGTAGTGGCTCCAAACAAAAGTTCCCGCATCACCGAACTGTCCTTCAGAGTAACAAAGGGAATCCCGCCCGCTTTTCGTGTTTCTTTGATACAGGCTCTTCCCAGTTTTTTTGCACTTTCTCCTGTAATTTCAATAAGTATCTTTTCACCTTTTTGAATTCTGGTTGAATAATTAATCAGATTTTTTGCAAGTGTGTTAATCCTTTGATCCATTTTATAACCTTTCATTTTCCATCCTGCAGTTGCTGATTTTACCCTAATCTTTAAAGGGCAGATCTTTGGCTGAATTTGGGGATGGAAACAAATACAGACCTGTATTGAAACAGACATACAGACATACAAATTAATAAATCAGTCTCCGGACGGAACTATCTCCCTTCTGGAGCAACCAAAAAATACTGCAGGTTATGAAAATTTGCAAGAATCTATCAAAAATTTTGAATTGGAAGAAAAACTAAATATTTCTTGAATTTTACCGATTTATCATATTATCATATATATTTGAAACTTTAGTTTTATTCCATTGTTGCTTATTTTTTCCAACTAAAAATGACTGGTTGGTTCTTTTATTAATTTTTCAACTGCAGGTTGAATTATGGATGATATTTATTCTAAAAAACAACAAGATAACAAAGAAAAGCATCTGTTGGTTGTTGATGATGAAAAACACATAAGATCTTCCATCAAAAGAGCCTTTTACGATAAATATAAAATCCATGAAGCCAAATCAGGGGAAGAGGGGCTGCAGATACTCCAAAGTGGACTTGCTGTTGATATTCTTCTGGTAGATATGTTCATGCCAGGTGGAATGAATGGGATTGAATTTTTCGAAAAGGCCATAGAAATCACACCTAGGTCCGGTCGCATCCTGATGACCGGCAGGGACGAAGTTCAGATAGCTTTGAAAGCTGTCAATAAGGGGCATATAAACTATTTCATCAAAAAACCTTGGGATATTCAGGAAATGGCCAATGTTTTCCAGCAGATGGAAAAGATTTATTATCTGGAAAAGAAAAATGAACTGCTGGTTCTGGAACTTAAATATTCCAACTCATCCTTGAAAGAAGCCAATCAAGAGTTGAAAAAACACAAGGAACTTTTGCGCCAATCCCTTAATGAAAGAAGTTATGAATTACTCAAAACTGTAAGGAAGCTCGAAGAGGCCAATAAAAAGCTCAAAAAAGAAGCTACCCGTGATTCTCTCACTGGTCTTTATAATCACAAAAATATTAAAACCCGTCTCAAGGAAGAATTGGCTCGTGCTGTCCGTTATAAATCCCAACTTTCAATTTTGTTTTGCGATATTGACCATTTCAAAACCTTCAATGACAACCACGGACATGATATTGGCGATGAAGTTCTGGCAACTGTATCCAATTTTCTGATCAATGGTTCCGAAAAGGTTCCTCCTTCCCGTAAATCAGATATTATCGGACGCTACGGAGGTGAGGAATTTGTGCTTATTTTGCCTGAAACAAATAAAGTTGGAGCAAAAATCAGAGGTGAAAGAATCAGGGAAGGAATAACCAAATTGCCTGTTACCGGAGCTCAAAGTCAGCCCCTTGGTTTTTTGAGCGTGTCCATCGGGATATCCACCTTTCCCGAAGATTCCGGCGAATGTGATAAATTATTGCAGATAGCCGACAAAGCTCTCTATAAAGCAAAAAATTCAGGTAGAAACAGAGTCATCACCAATTGAGTCCCATGAATAAGCAAAAGTCCCCAAAAGTTATTGTAATTGCAGGTCCCACAGCTGCTGGCAAAACAGGTGCCGCCATTAAATTGGCCCGGATACTTGACGGAGAAATAATCAGTGCCGATTCGGTGCAGGTGTATAAATATCTGGATATAGGTTCAGCCAAACCCACCGCCAAAGAACAGAGCAAAGCTGTTCATCATCTGATCGATGTAGTTGCTCCCGATCAATATTTTTCCGGTGGAAAATATGCGGATTTGGGAAGAAAAGTTATTTTAGATATTGAAGAGAGGCAAAAAAAAGTAATTGTCTGTGGAGGAACCGGACTTTATATCAGGGCTTTGCTCTCCGGGTTATTTAAAGGTCCCTCGGCTGATCTGAAATTGAGAAAACACCTGCGGGAACAAGAGAGCAAGACCCCAGGTTCCTTACATGAATATCTGCTGAAAATCGATCCTGAAAAGGCTGAAAAAATCCATCCCAATGATCAACTAAGATTAATCAGAGCAATAGAAGTGTTTGAACTTACTGGTATTCCTCTTTCCGTTCATCACAAGCAGCATCAAAAGCAGCCGTCTTTCAGGGAATATGAAATCTATGTTCTGGATCCACCGGCAGAAATATTGAAAGAAAGAATTGTAAAAAGGGTTGAACAAATGTTGGATCAGGGATTTGTGGAAGAAGTGGAGGATTTGCTGGCTCGAGGTTATTCTCCGAAATTGAGATCTCTACAGACCAAAGGATATAAAGAAGTAGTTTCTTTTTTGCAGGGAGATCTGAATAAAAAAGAACTGAAAGCCGCCATAATCAAATCCCATTTGCGTTATGTAAAACAGCAGCGAACCTGGTTTCGCAAGAAACCAAATCATCTGTCCCGGCCCGAAGATTTGCCTGTGGAAGAGATCAGGAGCTTTTTTTCGGATTGATTTTTTCTCCGGGAGAGTGTTTGGAGACAGAATTATTTTCCCACATGGAATCAATAGCGTGATCCAAGGTAGAATCCAGTTGGAATTTTCCCTTTTTATCCAGCCAGTTGACAAGTTTTACCACGTTGATTCTCCTGATAATCAAAAAACTGAGCCAGGAGATGCTCAATGCTCTGATCACCAGAATAAACCAGGCATTGCGAGTGATATCAGTAAGGAAAATGATTAGAAAGAAAGACAGGAGCAGGAAACTTAAATACCTGAACCGGAAAAGATCTTTGAAAGCTGAAAAGGCACTGGAACCGAGGGAGTTTTTTTCAGATTTTTTTTGAGGGCGTTGAGGAATCAACTTTTTGAAATGTCGGATCATTTTGTGAATAAAGTTGTTGAACAATCCATTCCAGGATAGAAAGGACAGCGTTGCTGCCAGGACAGCTTTAAACAAGAATACAGTCAGCAACAAGGAAAAAATATTTGTCTGCTCGAGGTTGAGCCAGGTTAAAAGAGAATTTACTCCATTGATCATGGCCTGAAAAAAGGAAATGCCGAAAATCAGATAATCAAAAAGCAGAGAAAAGACCAGAACAGTCCAGCTCATGAAGATTGAAGCAAGAATAACCCCGGGCAGGTTCCAGCCTGTAAACACAGTTATTGCAGCAAAAACACTGCCTTGAGCCCAGATATAAAACATGGGTTTGAAAGGACTGTGCATGGGAGAAAATATTTTGAGCACCGCTGTCAAAAAAGCAATTTTAAAAAGCCCTTTGCCCTTGGTTTGCTGACCGAAAATTATCAAAAGTATGTTTTGGAGACTGGCAAGAAAGTGACCCTTGAGGGGAATTTTCCACAGATGGAGCATGGAGCCCAGTCCCACTTCGGTAATACCGGCAAATCCTGCATAGGTTCCAATTTTGCGATTTTCCAGTTTACCAATAAATTTCTTCGTTTTTTCTTCAGCTTCCTCGAGAGTTATTTTGTCCAAATCAATTATCAGGTTGTTATCCAGCTTGAATTTGCTGATAATTTTGTTGAGAAAGGCTTTTTTGACAGAGAGAACCCGAATTCCTGTGAAAAAATTATCTGTTTTTTTATGCTGTGAGGAAAGGACGCTAAGATGAAGCTCAAGCAGGCCGATTTCATCGAGAATCAATAAACTGGCCGGTTGTTTATGCAGAGATTTTTCAACCCTGTTTATTACTTGCTTCATGTTTTCATGAAAAAATTCAAATTGATGCTGTTTATTTCGCTTGGCCCAATCCCATTTTTTCTGCTGCCCGATAATTTTCAGGTAATAATTCTGAGCAGGTTTGCCGCAGCCTAAAGGACGAGAAGTAGCAGGAGAAAGAACTCCCGCCGGCTGCAGATGTTCGTACTTTTTGGCGATGTTGCTCAAGAGTGTGGTTTTGCCGCTGGCTGGTTCTCCAGTGACTATTATATTGAACATCATGAAAATATTACCTTATTTTACAATAATTCAGTAATTGTATAAGTTAGATTATTGTATCAATTTGGTTCGGTTTATAAAATGCTAAAAATAAAATTGTCTGTTCTCAATCCTAATTTAACTAGTTCCCATCCCAAAAAGGAAGATCATTGTCTGAATATGGAATTTCACTTCATTTGCTTTGTAATAACTTCTTGAAATAGTATCAACTATGTCTGCGAAGTTATTGTGCGCATCTGAGGCAAACTTCTTATCCAGTTAAAAAAACCCATTCTGGGATGGGAACTAACTGAGGAATGTACATGCAACTTAAAATTCGTATTTCGTTTCGCGATGAACAAGGTTCTTTCATGGGAATAGGACTGGTCTGGCTGCTCAAGGGAATAAACAAACATAATTCCATAAATAAAGCTGCTCAGGAAATGTCTTTGAGCTATCCCAAAGCCATCCGAATTCTTAATCGGCTGGAAGAAGCCACCAAAGTTAAGATTCTCAATCGCCAAAGAGGTGGTCCCCAAGGAGGAGGAGCCAGTTTGACTGAATTCGGACAGAATTTTTTGAACCAATTTGAGCAATTCAATCAAGATGTAACAGAATATGCCCAAAAAAAATTCATCGAAGATTTTGAGAATAATGATTTATTTGTTAGAACTGGTTAACTTGAGGATCAAGTTCTATGATGCCAAATTTGGTCGGACTGTATTCCTCCAGCATGAGAAATCTGAATATTCCCAAGGATGAAAGAGTTCCTCCCAGATATTCGGGTACATCCTCGTCACCGGCCAGATTATAATCAATAGATAGACTTTTACCCTCCATCTCCGGATAAAGGGGATCTTTGTCTCCTGGATTTCCTGCGTAGATATAACCATAATCCAGTAAAAATCCAAAAGTCGGAAGCTTGGAAGTATCATTTTGCAGTCTGGTTCTGAGAGGATCCCAATTATCTCGAGCTATACAATTTACCGGAGTATTGCGGGGGAGATCAATTTGGGCAACTTCCAGAATATCTTTGAGTGCTACCCCTCTCCTTTCCACAATTTCGACGCTGTCTTCATCGAGTTTGTTGGCTCCGTAAAAAGTTTGTACTTCCAATCCGTTAATTTGGACAGCAACAGGATCTTCTCCTGAAACAGCAAATTTAAGAGTATCATATTCACAATCGGCAAACTCACCCTCCATAAAAGTGAAGTTACTGTTATTGGAAGGATTGTTTCCATCACAATTTGTCAGGGACAGGGTGAATAAAAACCAGAAAAAAAAGGCGGATAAAAATTTTGTGTTTGGTTGAAAAAACATCAGAAAGATCCTTTGATTCCGACATGGCAGGTTCGCCCTGGTCTGGGTTCAAGGCTGCCAGTCATATAGTTGATGTCAAGCAGGTTGTTTATGCGAAAATATATGGAAGAGTTGAAATGATTTCCCTGGAAGAATTTATAGTCAAGATAGGAGTTCAGCAAAAAACCACCAGGGAGATCATCTCTCTCCCATTGCCCTCCGACAGAGTTGTACCAGTAGGCAACCTGGGAACTGGTGTAGATAGCTTCAAATCTTCCCTTCAATTTTTTATTAAAAGAGGCTGTAAGAGAAGTGATAAATCTGTGAGGTGAACGATAATCAAGACTGCGGGAGTTTTCCAGATTTTTGGTGTAGAGAAAACGATAACCAAGAACAAAAAATAATTTTAATTTTTCGGTGAGAATTCTGGTATGAAATTTCCATTTGGAACGAGTTTCGAAACCAGTGATCAAGGCATGACCGACATTACCAAAAGAATCTCGATATTTTTGAATCATATCCTTGATGTCATAATAGTAAAAACGCAATGACCACAGGTGGTTTGGGAAAAATTGTCCGTTCCCATCAAACCCCAGGTCAGCCATCCAGGCAGTTTCAGGTTTCAGATCCGGATTGCCGCCCACGTGATTGGCAAAAAGTTCCTTTATAGTTGGATAAAGGACTTTGCGTCCGCCCTTGAGGTTGAAATTGATTTTTTCAAGGAGTTTTACCTTTAGTTTTAGCCTGCTTTCCAAAGCTGTCTTTGGAGTTTTATCCACTTCATAACTGGTGTTGTTTATTTCCTGCTGCAATAATTGCAAAAATGAAAAAGAGTTTTGCCAGGATGCGCTCCAATTTTTTTCTTGATATTTATAAGCAAGAATTCCACTTCCACCATGTTGTGTATATTTTTCCCAGGGATTCCAGGATATGTCTTCGCCTGTTTCGGGTATGGGAATTTCTCTTTGGCTGTGCAAATCAATATGATAATTGGTTTTTAACTGGATAATATGCTTGGGGTTCAATTTCCAGAATAATTTGGTGGAATTGCCAAAGCTTTTATTATTATAAGCTGAAGCAACAAACCAGGCCAGGGGATCGCTGGTAAGGATTTGATATTGTGAATCTTCATAAGCATTGATCTGATCGTGATGTATATGTGTATATAAACTGGTTGAAAATTTTTGAAACAGTTTATTATTATTGGTGTTTTGCCAATAATAGCGGATTCCCCCAAAAAAGGAGGCATAATCAACATATTTCCAGTATCGGGTATAATTTGAACTTTCAAAAGGAGGTATTTCCCGGGGATTGTTGATAAAAGCCCCAAAGGCAAATAGTTGACCACTGCTTCCCACCTGGCGTCTGGCTGCAGCCAGCAGTGAAAAAGAAGTGGATTTGCTTCCTGCACGTTGTTCTCCATCTTCATGAAAGATTGAGTTTTCCTCATTGGGAGTAAATTTGGAAGAAAGATAGTAACCGTTGCTCTGGTTATAACCAAGAGCCAGCATCCATTTCCAATTTCCGGTTTGTTGAATAGTTTTGGCGGAAATTTGCAGGTCATTTAATTTTTGATTGTAATAATTTCCGGTTTCCATGGATAGGGTTGTTCTGGAAATTACTTTCCCGGATAGGGGATTGAGTTTGATGATGCCACCCATTGTTCCCGGACCGTAAAACAAGGTTGGAATACCGGTTTCAAACGTGACTTGTTCAAATAAAATATTTCTGAAAACATCCAAATTAAAATGTCCGTCAAAAATTTCTTTGACCGGTATACCACCAAATATTACCAATGAATTTCTTTCATCAAATCCCCTTATTTGCAAACTGGATCCTTGTTTTGGAACCCATAAAAATTGCAGTGATATTTCTGAATTTAATACTTCGGGTAAAGAATTTCCTCTCATTTCTATCTGTGAACTGGAGAAAGTGAATTTATCCCCTTGGACTGTTTTTTTCCCTTTGACCAAAATAGTATAATCGACTTTTTTGTCCTGATTTTTTGGTGACTTTTTTGTTTTATTTTTATTGGTATTTGAATTTGGTATTTGTTTGTTTGTTTTCTTTTCAGATGCAGGGGCAGGTTTGTCTGATGAGATGCCGGCAAATGACTTTTGATCTTGATCTGGCAGTTGTTCAGTTACAGGAATTGTTTGACCGAAAGCCAGAAAAATAATTTTCACCAGGATAAATATTTTGACAAACATGTTGATAACTCAGGATATACAATTACTTTTTCGGAAAGAAAGTTTAGCGACAATAATTATAGTTTAATGGATCAAGGACATCTGAGAATGAGCTCCAGGGGAAATTGAAGAAGAAAATTTCCAAACCGTTATTAACAGCAATTAATAACGGTGTCAATTATTTAGTTCCCATCCCAGAAGTGGTGTTTTTGGCTGGGGAAGAAATTGGATTGAGAT
This sequence comes from Deltaproteobacteria bacterium, assembly GCA_027858615.1. Taxonomy (GTDB): domain Bacteria; phylum Myxococcota_A; class Polyangia; order HGW-17; family HGW-17; genus JAQICJ01. Next base: position 21,443 of record JAQICJ010000123.1, on the reverse strand, counting down.
GCGTGGAGTAACTCCAAGTAAATACTATTTCAAAAAGTTACGACAAAGCAGATTAAATTCAAATTTCGAGTTCGAAACGGTGACATTTCTGTTTGGGACGGGAACTATTTAAGGGAATATTTGATTTAATTCTCAAAATATCTAATAATCCAAATTTCATAATTTGGAAGGTGATATTATCGAATTTTTAGAGTTGATGAAAAAAAAGTTAGATTCTGCGTTTTTGGAAACAGAAATATCTCTTTTTTTGGTGGGCAGGGATCATTGCCTGGTCAGGATTGCAGGAAAAACAGGAGTGGCTATGCATTATTTTGATCCACTCATTCGAGATGATTTGCCAGAAGCAATAGTTGATCAGTTGAATCCCGAATGGTTTGTCAAAAGAGAAAACGCCTCCACTGTGCCCCAGACTCCATGGCCTCCTGAGGCAGTGAAAATTTTATCCACTTATTTTACCCAGGTGTGGAAAGGGAAAAAAGTAAAAGAATTGATTGCCGCTTATAATGCAAATTCTCTTTTCTCTTCAGGAACTATTGCTGCCATAAATGCCTGGTATAATCAGGCGGATAAATTGGAGAATTGCAATCTTGGTATTGATTTTAAAGAGTTTTTGAATTTATCTGCAAAGCAAACAGTTGGGTTAATTGGATATTTTTATCCGGTTTTGAATTATTTAAGATCTGAGACTGATAAAATTTATATTTTCGAATTGGAAGCGGGAGAGGATTTTATTGAACCGAAGCAGCAACCTGTGTTTTTGCCAAAATGTGACGTTGTGATTTGTACTGGAAGTACTCTGGTAAATGGAACTTTTGATCAGGTTATGCACAATATTTCGCCACAAGCACTGGTTACTCTGGTTGGACCCACGGTGCCAATGATTCCACAAGTTTTTCGGGAAACAAAAGTTGATTATCTGGCAGGTTCAGTTGTAGTTAATTCTGAACTTCTTCTGGAGCGGATTAAAGCAGGTCAGGGAGGCAGAGACCTGAAAAAATGCCTGCAAAAAGCTGTTTGCAGAATGTAAAATATCTCAATTTTTTATTATAAATACCGGCTTTATTATGGGGTAAAATTTTACAAGGGGTTGAGGGATAGTTCCCTTGCAAATTTAAAACTGGAACTGGACAGAAAGGAGCAACCGGGTTGGGGAAAGTTTTTGGAGCGGAAAATATTTTTTAACTTGTTTTACAGGTGATTTTATTTAATAATCCCCATTATGAAAACAACACAAATTAAATACGAAAAACCTGATAATTTAGTTTCTTCTTTTGAGGGGAGTGTAAAAAAACATCCTCGTAATCCATTTATTGGAGAGAAAGATAAAGATGGTCACTACCAATGGATTACTTATAGAGATTTGTCCAAAAGAGTGGATCATCTAAGATCTGCTTTGGCACAACTCGGGGTTGAGTCTCAACACCGAGTTGGTGTTATTGCAAATAATAGAAAAGAATGGGTGCAGATAGCTCTTGCAACTTATGGGTTGGGTGCGTCTTTTGTTCCCATGTATGAATCGGAATTGGAAAAGCTCTGGAAATACATTGTAGAAAACAGTGAAATTAAAGTTCTGTTTGTATCCAATTTGGAAATTTATGAGGCGGTAGCTCCTTTTCTGGTTACTATTTCTACCCTGGATCAAATATTTATCATTGAGGATGATGGTGATGATTCTCTGATTGAATTGGAGAAAAAAGGTCAAGACAAACCATTGGCTCCAATCCATCCAAAGGCTGAAGATATTGCCAATGTTGTTTATACATCTGGAACAACGGGCGATCCGAAAGGTGTTCTTTTAAGTCACGGAAATATAACATCTAACTCCAGAGCTGGCTGGAGAGTTTATCCTTTTTTAAATCAAAAATCCATGTCCATATCCATCCTGCCCTGGGCTCATAGTTATGGGGCAACAGCTGAACTTTTCTGTTTCATGCAGTTTGGAGGAAGAATTGGAATAATGGGTTCAGTTAAAACTCTGGCTCAGGATATCGAAACTCTCAAGCCTCACATTATTATGGGTGTACCTAGAGTCTTCAGTAAGATCTATGAAGGATTGAACAGGAAGATCAAGCAGAAAAACTTCATGATAAAGCATCTTTTTAATATGGGAATAAACAGTTGGGAAAAAAAGCATAAAAACAAGTTGAAAAGTAAAAGCAATTTGATTTCTGCAACCAAACACAAAATCGTTAGTAAAGTGATTTATTCTAAAATAAGAAAAAAACTTGGTGGAAATGTGCAAGCCTGTCTTACAGCCAGTGCTTCGATAAATCCTGAAGTCATAAAGTTTTTTATGGCTCTGGGGCTGCCCCTTTACGAAGCCTATGGTCTTACCGAATGTTCACCGGCAATTACAATGAATTATCCCGGCAATTTCAGAATCGGATCGGTAGGCAAAGCACTTGAATATGTAGAAATCAAAATAGACAAGAGTGTAATCGAAGATGAAAGCAAAGATGGGGAAATTCTGGCTCGTGGCCCCAATGTAATGCAGGGATATTTAAAAAAACCTGAACAGACCAAAGAAGTTATTACAGATGATGGCTGGGTGCGTACAGGAGACAGAGGTTTTCTTGATGAAGATGGTTTTTTGTTCATAACCGGCAGAATCAAGGAGCAATACAAACTTATGAATGGTAAATATGTTTTTCCTGCTGCTTTGGAAAAAGATATTTGTCACAATCACTATATTTCACATGCTTTTGTTTACGGCTCGGGAATGGAATATAATGTAGCTCTGATTGTCCCGGATTTTGAATCCCTTACTCCCTTTGCCGAGAAAAAGAACATATCTACTGATCCTGAAGATCTAATCAAGCAAAAAGGAATAAAATCCCTTATTCTTCATGAAATTAAAAAAGATCTCGAGGGTGAATACGGACATTATGAAATTCCCCGCAAGGTACTTCTGTCTGCAGAACCTTTTTCCATTGAAAATGGGATTCTGACTCAAACCATGAAACCCAAAAGAAGAGTTATCCTTGACAGATATGAAGAGCAACTCAAAGAGCTTTATAAGACTGGAACCAAATAGCTCCCGGATAGTTTTTCTCCAGTGTTATGTAAATTGACAAAGAGATTTATAAAATTTAAAACAGATCAGGGGATAAATATTTGTTTGTTTTGTACTTTTATTGTAAAATTACACAATATTTTTAACCGGGAAACAGGTGTTTTTTTATGAAACAGAATTTAATTTTAATCAGTTTATTACTTTGGGGTTGTGTTGAAAAATCGACCGGCAGAACCAGCAGTGTTAAAAATCAAAAACATGAATCTGAAAAACATGAACCAGAAAACATTAAAGAAGCCAAGGGGAAAGAAGTTGACAGTTGCGCCAAAAACGATTCAAAGATGCTGAGAGTACCAATTGAAAAGGAAAAAAAACAAGAAAAAACAATAATTGAAAAGGAAAAAAATGATTCGGAAGTAGCTGCACGAGTTAAATCAACACCAATTAAGAAAATAGCAATTGTTCAGGGAGATCCAATCCAGTTTAAGAAAATTAAGGTTAAAATCAAAACCAGAATCAATGCCTTTGATGTTTCATCTGATTGCAAAAATATTGCAGTCGGGGGAAAAATGATGGATTTGAGTTTGATTACTAAAAATGGAAAAAACAAATGGCAGATAAATCATATAAGAAATACCTGCCAAGGAAAGAGATGCACCGAAGGGGTTGTTCCTTTTTTTCTAACGGACAATAAAAAAATTATTGCCGCTCTCAATGGCGATACTTTGCGAAAATTCAATATTCAAGGAAAAGCTCTGGCTTTTAGAGGTGGGTATCCGGGCAGAATCAAAAAATTCAGTTTATTTAATTCCAAAAAATATGTAGCAGCACAATATCGTCACGGTCTTGCCGTTTGGAGAACTACCATTGGTTTGGTGGGGAAAATAAAAATTCCCTTTAGAGACAGATTGTTTTTTGGAAAAGAGGATAAATTTTTACAAAAAACTTGTAATTATCTGATTTTGAAAACAATAAAGAACAAGGTAAAAAGGAAGATCAAAGAAAAAAGAAAAATTATTGATGTGAAAGGGACAAATAAAGAGTGGATAATTCTCTATCCGCAAAAATTGGAGTTTTTTTCTTTGAATTTGTCCAGAAAAAAATCGATAGAGCTCCCTTCTGGATACAAGCCTGTTAAAGTGTCAGGTAGAATCAATGGAAACAAAGTGAGAATAATAGCTCGCAAAGATAATAATTGGTTTTTGCTACTGGTGGAGGGAAAAAAGTTCAGGAGTTTTTTGTTGAAGAATTTACCAAAAACAGAGGATCTATATATTTATCTTTCCAGTTCACTGGTTGCATTTGGTAAGAAAAAAACCATCTGGATTCATGAATTAAAGTGAAATTTATAGATCCAGGCGATCCAGGATAGAAAAACGGTTTTTGAGGCGATTACCTGCCTGAGTGCCTATTTTTTCAAAGGTGGAGGTTCTGAGAAAGGCAAAAACACCTTGGGAGGAGTTGGAAAAGTCACTGTTGATAACTCCGGCTGAGAGTACTCTTTTTGAGATCATTGAAGGAATTACATCCCCGCTTACAGCATGATCTACATAGGTAAGATTGTTGTAGATTTTGTCTGAGTCTTCTATCAGCATGATCATGTATCTTACTGCACAATTTCTGAAGACATCAATAAAATCATCGGAAGTTTCGAGCATCATAATGGGAATTTTCTTGAAATCAGGCCACCACCATTCCTTTTCGTTGTTGATTTCATAATTTTCCAGATGATTTTGAATTCGATTAATTACCCTTTTTGAAGTTGAAAAAAGTTGAATGGCTGAATCAGGTTCATCTTGAACCCATGCTTTCATCATTTCGATAACCGGTTCGATTGAGGATTTGGAATCAAGCAAAATAGCCAGATCAAGTACAGGTAATTGATGTTTAGCGCATAGTTCCTGATAAACAGTTCTTTCGATTCGGTCTCCTCCCACCAGAAAGTGCTTATCGGGAATTTTTCCCAGAAATCCGGATTGCAAAGCAACCATTCCGGAATTTCCACCGGCTCTGAAAATTTTTGTAGCTTCTGCCAGACCGGCGGTATAAAGAGAAACAGGAGAAATACCTCCATTTTCATCGGGTTTGAGCAGAAGGATTCTGTCGGGAACTCCGGCAATTCTGGCTGAAATCAAGATAGAAGCCAAGCTTTCGGGTATTTCTTCTCCCCACACCCCCGAAGCACTTACAGCCATTTTTTCCAGACGTTTGACATTTTGGGTTATTTTGATGCCGGCGGTTGGTTTGAGATGGCTGGGCCGCAAAGTTTCATATTGTTTAAGGGCAATTTTTTCTTGAATCCTGACAATTCTTTCCAGAGAAACTCTAACCGGTTCTGATAAAAAATCAGCAGCTTTTTCGGTGATTTCCAAAGGAATATCCAACCCTTTTCCACAGGTTGCTTTTTCAAGTTCGACTACCCCTTCTTTTTGACAGTTTTTAATTATTCTGCGAGCCTTTCCAATTAAACTCGAAGCTTGATTTTTGCGAGGTTCCAAACTGCTTACAAATCTCATTTTATAACTCATTTGGAAATATCTTTATCGCAAGCTACTGGATAGTGTCCACTGTCTTTATTGTTTTCTTTTTCTTTGAAGGCTTGAATTTCCTGTTTGAGTATTTTTAATTCTTTTGAAACTCTTTCATAATGAACTAAAGGAACGGTGGGTGCAGGTTCAGCCTCTATGACATCTCCATCAAGATGGAGCAAATCTTCAATTTCAATTTTGTTTACTTTGCGAGTTTGTTCTTCGTGAACTACTTCATCTTTAATTTCAGAGGGATTTTCTGAAAAGGATTTTTTTCCCAACTGATCAGTTTCAGAAGGGTCTTTTTCCGGATAATTTTCCTGATTATTGTTGACAAATTGAATGGCAATCAAAAAACCGAGAAAAAATGCTACAACCAGAAGAAGAAAAATAATAAAAAAGTTCATGGGTATTTTTGACCAAATTCTGAAAAGGAAAAATCAAGCTTAAAATTAGTGTTTTAGAGATAAAATTTGCAATAAACTGAAGTTGTAAAAACTAAATGTGATTTTTAGTCAGTATTTTGCAATTATTGGAGTTAAATTGGTTTTTTGTCATGACTTTAAACAAAGAGAAACAAAAAATTACCACATCCTTTGTTTTTTATCACAATTCCTGAAATTTACAAAAAAACAGTGGAGAAATAATCATCCCGACTTGAAATTCTGTATTCAGAGGGTGATCTTCCTTTTTGGGACGGGAATTAACTATTCAGGTAGATAAGGAGAAGAGAAAGTCCGATGCCAATAGCCAGTAAAATAAAGATACCTGCAATACCAAAGGTAGTGTTGGCGAGTTTGGCGATATTTGATTTACCTGTGATTTTACTTTGAATATTTGTGATAAATTCTTTGCTTCCGGGTCGGAGTTCAGGGTTGGGGGAGAGGGCTCTGAATACAGTTAAGTCAAGAGGAGAAAGGTTGTATTCATCTTTTGAAATTGGAGAAGCCAAACCTGCCGGCGGTTGTCCCTTGATCAGATAATAAAATATGCAACTGCAGGTATATGTGAGAGATTTATCGTTGAGATGATGGAATTTTTCTTTTTCAGGGGCAGAAAAGTGATTGAAAACATGTTTTGTTAGAGTTGAACATGGCATCCCCGAAAGAATCTTCCAACTTTTATTGATTTTAACGATTTCTTGTGGTTCAGGTGCATTTTTTTGATTGATGATTCTTTTTTGAAGAGATTTGTACAAAGATGAAATTATTTGGACTGCCTCTCGGGGATTGGTTCTGGCACCCGCTGCCGTTTTTTCTGGAAAAGGGAAAACAACAAAGGGTCGCTTTTTATAATAGCCACGTTCAAGGGGATGTATTTCTCCTGGAAGACCTGGATTATCCAGATCTTCTTCAGAAAAATCACCCTCAGAATTAAGCAGAAAAATCATGGCCCTCTGGTTATCTTTTTTGACCAGGAGATAGGAACCCGAAACGGTTATTCTCAAGCAGTCTTTGATATCCCAGCCTGAGATTGAAGAAGGCAAATCATTAGGGAATGATTTTATTTTACTATGACAGAGGGAACAGACATCGGTTGAATCTGACTGAGATAGACAATGTGGACAGTATTTACTCATCTAAGTTGACTTCAAATCCCTCTTGTAAAAATTCTATAAAAGTTTCTATATTTGAACTGATTTCTTCGTCTTTGTGGTTACTGAAAGCAGCACCTATCTGATATTGCTCTTTATCTTCCTGGGAACACCAGGCAACCTGAGCTTTCAGATGAAGGGTTTCACTTTGTGCTTCCGGTCCAAGGATCAGGGAAAGCCCCAATTCAAGTTGAACATTCATATTCAGGGGTTTGTCAAAACTGAAGCATAAACCCCCTTTACTCAAATCGCGGGTTTTGACTTTTTCTTTGATGTTGTATTGTGGCACTTGAAGATCAACTTCGATGTTGACAGTGTGGCGAACATGACTGCGACGATTTTGTGACATGAATGATTTACCTCAAAAGGAGATTGAATCCTCCGGCTGAAAGTCTGTCAAGTACAGCTTCCCTTTCTTCAAGTTCAATAAGAAGCCTGAGCGATGGATTCATCATATAAATTAGAAGCAACTTTTTCCATCTGAAAAAAGTACGCCTGCAGAGTGTAATCTTTTTTTGGATAATTTCAAAATTCTTTCTTTTTTCCTTTAATATAATAATATCATTGCGATTAAATAGCAAGCGTTTGAGATCCCATTTTGCTTTTATCTGAAAAACTTGTTTGATTCCGCTGTTTTCATCCCAGTAGTTTTCCTGACCCGGTGCCGCACTCAAACTTCTGTCTGTATCATCATATCTGCCCCAGTTAATAGATATATCAGGTAATAAGGCCGAAAATCTCAATGAGGTTTTCAATGAATTGAAGTTCTAAAATATATTATTCTGTGCTGTATTCACTTTTTTACTTAATTTTGAAAATTTGGGAATTTTTATCTTGTCAGGATAACAGTACCGGCTGGAGATGCGATAAGTGGCACAGAGTTTGTAAGCTGTTTTAAATTTCCTTTCACTTTTTTTCGAAATTTTTTTGCTGGTTTGATTGGCTGACAATTTTGCAGGCAGACACAGGTTTATAATTAATAGAATAAAGAAATATTTATAGGGAAAAGACATTAGTTTCTCCTTTAAATTCAGGTGTTATTAGGTTGTCAGAGCAAAAAAATGCTATTTACCACAGGAGGCTTCATTAACAGGATTTAGATGAATGGAACTTTTTGACTTGGTGGAAACTGGCAAGTAATTCCTCTATTTTAATCAAGATTTCCAGAGGTATTTCCTCTTTTTCCCGATAACGTCTGGCAAGATTCCTGGCATTTAGACACCTTTGATACTTGTTGAATTCTTTTGCTGCGTGCAGTTTCTGCATTTTTATCTTTTCTCGGATTATAGCAGGTTCCCTTTTTCTGAAGGGGAATTTCCAACTGAAAGTGATAAGCACTTTCTGGCTGTTTCTTAGAAAAAGGCCATTTTGTCCCAATTGAAGACGGGGCATTTGTTCAAAACTGAACTGGACTGCCGGAACCAGATAATCCAATCTTTTGTTCCAGCCTATTGTATGTATTACCGGCAGAAAATCCGGCATTTTGCATTTGATTTTGATGGGTTTGCTCAAATTCATAATTTTTAGAAGTTTTTTTCGATTATTTTTTTTCTTATTTTGGGCACAAAGGAAAAGACCTTTATCGGTAGCCAGAAGTTTGTTATTGAAAACTTTTATGGATTTGCCTCTGATTGCGCTGATGGTGATAAAATTTCCATTTTGCCAATATCCGGTTTGCTGGTTTTTTCTTATCCAGATTCTGTCTGAGGTAACCCAGAAATCATCAACATCATCTGTCAGGGGAATAGACGAATTTTGCCGAAAAAGTACATTGCCTTTCAAAAACACAAAGGTGTTTTTAAAAAATCCAAGTTTTTTCCCACCTCTGGCATCTATTTTTCGGACTTGATCTGTTTTTTGGGAATAGGAAAAAACTCCCAGATTATTGATGAATAATAATTTGGTTTCAGAGATGGCTAATCTTGTAGAACTGGTTAAATACAAGGAATTGAAAATTATCTGTTTTTTTCCACCTTCTATTTTTCCTATTCCGTTTTTACCAAAGAAATACAATACTTTACCCTGTTTGGTTATATCCCGGGCTTCCTGGATTTCAATTTCACTTTTGAAACCATTTTTGAATTGAAAAACTTTATTACCTTGCAGAAGATAAATTTTATTGTCCCCAGTTATTACAATCTTTTTTACTTGGCTCACCATTGCCAGATCAACATTGTCTCCCACAGCGGTAATTTTCAGATTTCGCCAGATATATTTGTTTGTTGTTAAATCATGAACATGCAGGGCAATCTGGTTTTTGTCATGATCAACTGTGGAGACAGTAAGGGGAAAGTGGTGATAAAAATTGCAGGTTTGTAGTTGAACAGATGATAAATACAGACTTAATAAAACAAATACACTCATTATTTTCTCCTTTGGTCCATCCTGATAACTTTGCAAAATAGCGTTCCAAAGACTCCGGATGATTTCAACAATTGCTTCAGCGAGAATAAAAGCAAAGATGATGCCATCTGTAACACATTGATAATTTGTATTATTAATGAAAAAACCTTTTTGTTGCTGTCCATATTTGCACACCCTGTTCATTTGTCGTATTTTACAGATGGATATATTGAAAATAAGTTTTATCCCCTGGTTCTTGTTTGGAAATTAAAAATAAATGTGATAGTTTAACTAGTTCCCATCCCAGAATAGGGGTTTTTGACTGAATAAGAAGTTTGCCTCAGATGCGCGGAGAAACTTTGCCGACATAGTTGATACTATTTCAAGAAGTTACGACAAAGCAGATGAGATAAATTTCCGTGTTCAGGCGATAACCTTCCTTTTTGGGATGGGAACTAATTAGTTCCCATCTGATAATCATCATTTTATCCAGATTCAGTCTGGATTGAAGTTTTAAAATAAGGAGTTACCATGCAAACCATAGAAAAAAATAGAACAGTAAATGTAGGCGCTGACAAGGTTCTCGCTGTCCTTACAGATCCGGTATTGGAAGTTGAAAGAAATAAAAGAGTTAACGAAGCAGTTGATTGTGAATACAAAGAAGTGGAAGAAAATGACGAACAGTTGATTTACGAACTCCATTGTACTGAGTATGCCCGCGGGATCAAAGGCATAAACAAAAGCAAAACCGAAGTGAATATTTACAAATACACCTGGAACTTGAAAGAAAAATTTGCAAAATGGGAATATCATTTATCTTCCTGGAAAAACAAGGTTAAAGTCAATGGTACAGTCAATTTGAAAGATAATGGTGATTCAACGGATATCATCAATAAAATCAATATCAGTATCGGTATTCCCCTGGTTGGCAAAAAAATTGAAAAAATGATCAAAAAGGAAATTTCCGATAGTTGGCATCTGTACGATGAATATATTGATGACAAATTGGGAAAATAATCCCTTAAAATAGTTTCCATTTTGAAATGGCAACTAAATTAGTTTTCCGCCATCATCCTCTTAAGCTTCACTTGTGCGTATTTCAATTGAAAATTACATCATTCAGGTATTCATGGTTAGTTTCAGAAAGTTTTTTCTGGCATTTTGGTTTCAGGTTTATTAGTTTCCATCCCAGAATTGGGGGGTTCGACCTGTGGATGTTGAAGTGATAATTTGGCTGAGACAGGTAATCAATTTTCAGGTGACCTGTAAATAAAACTATAGTCAAACATCTTCAGGTTCACGATAAAAAGGCTATGATATAAACTGTTTGTTTTTTGAAAACAGGAATATATTCAAGGTAAAATATGGATCCCAAATTTATTAGAAATTTCAGCATAATTGCACATATAGATCATGGAAAATCTACCCTGGCGGACAGAATACTGGAAATAACCGGTATGCTGGAAGAACGGGACCGGAAAGACCAATTCCTGGACAGAATGGATCTGGAAAGGGAACGCGGGATCACTATAAAGGCTCAAAGTGTAAAGATACCTTATACTTATAAAGATCAGGATTACGTTTTAAATCTGATCGATACTCCTGGTCATGTTGATTTCAACTATGAGGTGTCAAAATCACTGGCTGCTTGTGAAGGAGCTATTTTGATAGTTGATGCCAGTCAGGGAGTGGAAGCTCAGACTCTGGCCAACGTTTATCTGGCAGTGGATCAGGAATTGGAAATTATTCCGGTACTCAACAAGATCGATCTTCCTTCTGCCGATCCTGTAAGAGTTAAAGAAGAAATTGAGGATGTAATCGGAATAGAAGCCGGGTATGCTCCTTTGATCAGTGCTAAAACCGGTGAAGGAATTGAAGAGGTTCTGCGTCACATTATTGAGCTTGTTCCTCCTCCGGAAGATCGCAGGGATGAACCTTTGAAGGCTTTGGTTTTCGATTCCTGGTATGACACTTATGTGGGTGTAATTGCCTTGATCAGAATTGGGGCTGGATCGATAAAAAAAGGAGATATGATCAAATTTAGATCCACCGGCAATAAATTTGAAGTTACCAAGTTGGGAGTTTTTTCTCCAGATCCTCTGGAGGTGGAAGAGCTTTCTTCCGGTGAAGTTGGTTTTATGGTTTCAAATATCAAAACCATAGCCGAGGTAAAAGTAGGAGATACCGTAACTGCTGCTAATAATCCCCATAAAGAGGTTTATCCTGGTTTTAAAGAGGTTAAGCCTACTGTTTTTTCCGGGCTTTATCCTGTTGACAACAAAGATTACAATAATTTGAAAGATGCTCTGGAAAAATTAAAATTGAACGATTCTTCCCTTGTCTATGAACTGGAAACTTCTCTGGCTCTGGGACATGGTTTCAGATGCGGATATCTTGGAATGCTCCACATGGAAATAATCCAGGAACGTCTGGAGCGGGAACATGATATAGATCTGATTACTACAGCTCCAACAGTTACTTACAAAATTAAACTCAAAAATGGAAAAGAAATCTTTATCGACAACCCCTCCAAGTTGCCAAATGTAATGGAAATAGAAGCGATCAACGAACCTTATATCAAGGCTGATATTCATGTTCCCGAGGATCATATAGGGGGTGTGATCAAATTGGCCCAGGATAGAAGAGGTGAACAACTGGATATGCAATATCACAGTCACAATCGCATGATTCTTACTTACAAGTTGCCCATGGCCGAAGTTGTTTTCGATTTTTATGATAAACTCAAAAGTATCTCTCGCGGTTATGCATCTTTTGATTATGAACCAATCGGTTATGAAAAATCAGATCTGGTCAAGGTGGACATTCTGGTAAACGGAGAGCCGGTGGATGCGTTATCCATAATTGTTCACACTTCTCGCTCCTATAATCGGGGTCTTTCTTTAATTCGCAAGATGAAGGAATTTATTCCAAGGCAAATGTATGAAGTAGCTATTCAAGCTGCCATCGGCAAAAGAGTGATTGCCAGGGTCAATGTCAAAGCCTTGCGCAAAAATGTAACAGCCAAGTGTTATGGTGGTGATATTTCAAGAAAAAGAAAGCTTTTGGAAAAACAAAAGGAGGGCAAGAAAAGAATGAAGATGGTTGGAACTGTTGAAATTCCCCAGGAAGCCTTCCTTGCAGTTCTTAAAATTGAAGATGAAACCAGTTGAAACTGGAAGTAATTCCCTGTTGCAAAATCAGATATAGTTGGGGTTTATATAATTGATCATTTTGTCGTAGCGGGAATTGATCTGTTGAGGGGAGAGTGTCTGCAACCTTTCCAGGGAGAAATCTTCAACTGTAAAAGAAGCGCAGACGGCGCCATAAAGCATGGATTTTTTGATAATTTTTTCGTTAACCTTACCCTGCCCGGCAATATAGCCCATAAAACCACCGGCAAAAGAATCACCGGCTCCGGTGGGATCTTTGAAATCAAGCAGAGGGAAGGCGGGAACAAAGAAAAGAGTTTCCGATAAAAAGAGAATGGCACCATATTCTCCTCTTTTGATAATCAAGTATTCAGGTCCCATCTTTTGAATTGCTTTTCCAGCTTTAATAATATTGAATTCTCCACTGAGCAGTCTGGCTTCTTCGTCATTGATGGTGAGCAGATCAACTTTTTTGATTAGTTCCAGCAACTTTTCTTTTTCGGTGTTTATCCACAGATTCATCGTATCGCAAGCAACAAAAGGGTTTCCATTCATACTTTTCAATACCTGCAATTGCAGGGCCGGGTGAATATTGGCCAGAAAGAGAAAAGGGGCGCTTTTGTATATATCGGGTAAAAGCGGGTTAAAACCGGAAAAAACATTGAGATCAGTCTGCAGGGTTTGCCGGGAAGTAAAATCATCTGAATATTTGCCTCTCCAGAAAAAAGTTTTACCTTTTTTGCGAACCAGACCCTCAATGTCAACTTTTCTGTTTTCAAACAAGGAGATATATTCCTGAGGAAAATCATCCCCTACCACAGCTACCACTTTGACAGGAGATAAATTAGAGGCGACGAAACTGAAATAGGAGGCCGAGCCTCCCAATACTTTTTTCTTTCTGCCATATCTGGTTTCTACATCATCAAAAGCTACTGAGCCAACTACAACTAAAGACATATTTCCTCCTGTCATGGGGTTTTCTTTTTATCAGAATTGTCTTTGGGGGAATTCTGAGTATTTATCAGTTTAATTCTGTTCCGGATGGTTTTTGCATCTTTATGAGAGGGATTGAGATCGAGAACTTTCTGGTAATGGATAGTGGCTTCATTTCTGTTGCCTGTTTCCCACAAAGAAACAGCCAGATTCATTCTGGCGGGTATGAATTCCCTATCAAATTCTACAGCTTTTTTGAAGGCTGATATTTCTTTTTGGCGAAGAGAAGGATCTAGATCGAGATAGGCGTTGTAACGTAAAACCATGCCGTAAGTGTTCCAAAATACTTTGTTATTATTGTATTTGCTTTTCAGTTTTTCCAGTCTGTCCATGGCTGCGCCATATTCTCCCTGGCGCAAAAGCACCTTTGCCTTTTTCAATTCATCGGTTTGTTTGGATTTTTCCTTTGAATCAAATTTATTGCAACCGCTTATTGAAATCAGGGTAATCAACAGGATGAACAGTTTATTCATCATCAAATCCCGGGTAATTTTTCAACAGAAGTTGGTATTTTTCTTTATGGTTTTTACTGAGAGTCTGGAATGAGGTCATCACTGCATGATCGAGGCTGTTGGAACAAAGAGTGCAGGAGGGAGTCAATTGATTTTGGGAAATCCGGGTACACAGATTAGTTAGAATGGCAGCTGCATTCTTGCTGTTTTGTTCCATGGTTTTTACAACTGCAGCCACAGAGACATTTTCTTCTTCTTCGAGCCAGCAGTCAAAGTCAGTAACCATGGCCAAAGTACAAAAATGAAGTTCGGCTTCCCTTGCCAGGCGAGCTTCGGTTGCATTGGTCATTCCAATCACTGAAGCTCCTCCATTTTTAAACATGACAGATTCGGCTCTGGTGGAAAATTGGGGACCGTCAATGCAGACATAGGTTCCACCCTGGTGGACATTTACTTCCAGAGTTTTTGCAGCTTGGGCAGTAAGATTGGCCAGATCCATACAGATGGGATCTGCCAGACTGACGTGTACAGCCAGATCGTCATAGAATGTCAGATCTCTTTTGCGGGTGGCATCGATGAATTGATCAATTAGCACCATATCTCCCGGAGGAATATTTTCTTCAAGTGAACCAACAGCGCTTACAGACATAATATGGGTTACTCCGACACTTTTGAGAGCCCAGATATTTGCTCGGTAGTTGAGCTGGTGGGGTGGAACAACATGACCTTGGCCGTGTCTGGCCAGAAAAACAAGTTCCAATCCGTTTAGTTGACCGAAATATAAGGGAGAAGATGGTTTGCCGAATGGAGTCCAGACCTGTTTTTCATCTTTGATTTTCAATTTTTCTATTTCGTAAAAGCCGCTGCCACCAATTACACCAAGATACATGAGATCCTCCGGAAATTAATGTTGTAAATAACATGATTTATCAATTAAATTTTCTTGTTGCCGATTTCCAGGGTTGAGACTGAAAACAGGCTGAGGAGAAAATACCGACTTTGAATTTAACACTGCTCTTATTGCCACACAACCGCAATTTTGGAAAAGAATTGTTTGTTGGGCAAAAAGTACAGTTTTTTTTCAGATTTTCAATTCAAAATGGAAAAAACCTGCTTGAGGCTGGATATATAATGGACTTGGATTATTTGGCAAAAAGTATTTGGTTAGAACAGTTTTTTATTGACTTGACTGGGTTAATCCTCTATCAACTCACCTTGAACTTATTTTATTATCTTCAACTTTTATCCAGGGTTGAAGTTTTATCAGCGACTACGAAGCCCACTGTGGGGCTTCCTCTGGTCAGTTTCCCAAGGGAACGAACAAGAAAGGTTATATCATTATGATCAAACAAGGAATTTTAGGAAAAAAAGTTGGTATGACTCAAATTTTCGACGATAAAGGGAACAGAGTACCGGTCACAGTTATTAAAGCTGGACCCAACGTGGTATTGGATGTTAAAACATCCGATAAACACGGATATACCGCAGTTCAACTAGGTTTTGACGATCAAAGGGAGCAGAGAATCAATAAACCCGATCTGGGTAAATTTCTTAAAGTGGATGTTACTCCCAAGAAATTTATCAAAGAGATCAGGGTTGATGAAATTCCCGAAGATTATAAAGCCGGTAAAGAACTGACTGTTTCTGATGTTTTCAAAGTTGGAGATCCCATTGACGTTACTGGTTACAGTAAAGGTAAAGGCTTTCAGGGTGTTATCAAAAGATACCATTTCAGTAGTTCAGTAAGTACTCATGGTACTCATGAATTTTTCAGACATGGTGGTTCAGTTGGTACCAGTCTTGATCCTTCCCGCATTATCAAGGGTCAGAAAATGCCCGGAAGAATGGGCAATAAAAAAGTCACCATTCAAAATCTGAAAATTGCCGCCATTGATAAAGATGAAAATCTCATTATGGTAAGGGGCAGTGTACCCGGACATCAAAACGGCTATCTCGTAATCAGATATGCAGCCAAAAAGCGCGTTTATATCTAGTTTCAATCCCAGAATGGGTTTTTTTGACTGAATGAGAAGTTTGCCTCAGATGTACGGAGTAACTTCGAAGATATAGTTGACACTATTTCAAGAAGTTATGACAAAGCAGATGAGGTAAAATTCCGCATCCAGGCAATACCTTCCTTTTTGGGGATGGGAACTATCTAGTCTTTCAGATCTTATTCCTCCTCTCCATTTCTTTTTTTCCAGCATTTATTCAGCAAACAAAACATTTCTTGCCAATTTTAAGCGGGGATTACATAAAAAATTATGCTCCTTGCAATCCTTTCATTAATATCGCAAATTAAGGCAGCAGCAATTTATTCTCCACTTTTCACTTTTGAGAAGTTCCGGCTTGAGTTGACTTTTATTTTGAAACGTTCAGAACAGGATTATTATGAATAGCAAATTCAATGATCGCAAATACCGACACGATAAATATTATCAAAAAGCAAAGAAGGAAAATTATCTTTCCAGAGCAGTTTATAAACTCATGGAAATTGATAAAAAACATAAATTACTGAACAAAGATGTCTTTGTTCTGGATCTGGGATGTGCACCAGGTTCTTGGTCTCAGTATATTTTAAAAAAATTATCTTCCCCAGGTAAACTGGTTGCCATTGATCTGAAAAAGATAAATTTTCCGGAATCAAGCAATTTTGAATTTTACCAGCAAGATTTTTATGAATTTGATTTTCAAAAATTATTGCAAGAAGAGGGCAGGAAATTTGATCTTGTAGTTTCCGATATGGCTCCCGATACAATTGGCAATAATTTTACAGATTGTGTGAGAAGTGCTGCCCTGGTGCAATATATTCTGCATCTTGCTCCCGATATTCTTGTTCACAATGGAAATATGGCAGCAAAAATATTTCAGGGAGTTGATTTTGATGAAACTTTAAAAGCAGCCAGAAAAGCTTTCAGGAAAGTAAAAGTTTTAAAACCAAAGGGATCAAGGAAAGAAAGCAAGGAAGTTTACTTTGTCTGCCTTGGTTTCAGGCAGGAGTAAACACCGATGTTGTTAAAACAAAAACAATACTCTTATTTTGTACTTGTTCTATCTATTTTACTGGTTTTTCAATGGGGATGTTCCAATAAAAAAGTAGGTGAACCAAAAAAAAAGCAGATGTCCTTTCAACCTTGCCCCAAAAGCAGGCAGGCGGTGGAAGGATTGCTTGAATTCAGAGAAAATTTACTGGTTATCGGAAGAGAATCTAAAGAAATTCGCTCCTTTAAAATGAATATTTCAGGAGTCAGGGAACATCTTAACCGGAAAAAACTTTTTCTCGTTGATTCCTTCACCGACAATTCCCTTCTCAAAACAAAAGAGATGAAGAATGCAGGGCAGGTATTAAAAACAATTAAGATTAACAACCAGTTGTTTTCTTCTGATTTAAGCACTGTAACCATTAAATATGAAGGTGGAGATCGTTTAAAATTGAATAAATTACTCAAGAGCCTTTACAAGTTTGCTCATTTTATTCCACCTGAACCTTACAGAAAAATTTTAAAAAATGGCATGCAATGGAATAATTCAGATATTATTACCAGAGTTCTCAAGGGCAAAAAGATTCTCATGGTCAGAAAATTTGAATTCAAAGTTGCACAAGTAATCCATAAAAATGATATCCATATTGCCAAAATTAAAGGTAGTTTTATTGCCAGTTCAGAAAACAGGGTAAAAATATCAGGTTTTACAGTGGAATTGGTGGGAAGAGGAGTTATGGAAGCTGAATTTAATCTTGATACGGGTGTCTGGAGCAAAATTAAAGCCAGGGAAATTCTTGGCTGGGCTGGAACTTTTAAGAATGAAGTTGATCAAAACGTAACTGCTGGATACAGACAGGTAATAAAGTTGAATTTACATCTTACGGATCAATAATATTATGAAAAAATCAAATTTGGAAAAAACTTTTAATAATCTGGAATGGAAAGAATTCTTGAAAATCTGGAAGAATTTCTGCCAGATTGAGAGCAATGAAGAAAATATTGAAAGAATAGATTTTGCTTCTGACCAACAGCAAGCTGAATTCCGTTCTCAATTGATTTCCGATTTGAAACAATTGAAAAATCAAAATATTACTATTTCTCTGAGTGATTTTTCAGAACTTGAAGATCAGTTTGAACGGCTTGAACATGGAGGTACGATCAGAGCAACTTCACTTCATGAGATCACGATTCAACTGAGAATAGTAAAAGATATCCAGAAAAAAACAGCAGATCAGGAAGTTCCGTCTTTGTCAAAATTTATACAACCGATGGATTCCCTTGATTATCTGGAATCTTTGCTGGCAGATACCATTGATGAACATGGCGAAATTAGAAGTGATGCCAGTAGTGAACTCTATGGTTTGCGCAACCGCAAACAAATTTTGCAAAAAAAATTAACTGCTCAACTTGACAATATTCTGGAGCAAAAAGAAATTGAACCCTTTATTCAGGATAAATTTCATACATTGAGACAGGGACGTTTTGTTATTCCAGTGAAATCAGAGTTTCGCAGTGAAGTCCCAGGTGTTATCCACGGAGTTTCCAATACGGGAGCCAGTGTTTTTGTGGAACCTGCTTCTGTAATAAAATTAAACAACAGAATCAGTGAAATAGAATCTGAAATAGAGGTTGAAGAATATCGTATTTTATCCCAGTTGGGAGAGTCAGTACTGGATGATATCGAGCAGATCAGAATCAATGAGGAGAAACTCCTGGTTTTTGATTTGTGGAATGCGGCATTCAAAATGGCTGTTGCCTATGATTTCAATCCCATCAGGTTTTCCAATGACAATAAAATCAAGTTGCTCAAATGTGTTCATCCTTTCCTGTTAAAAAGCAGCAATGAAGTTGTTCGCAATGATATTTTGGTGAATGATGGCAAGGTGATGATCATCACTGGTCCCAATGCCGGAGGTAAGACAGTTACAGTGAAAACCACGGGCATAATAGTTCTGATCTCGCAGATGGGGCTTCATGTGCCGGCCTCAGACAATTCAACCATTCCTTTCTTTGATAATCTTTATACCATGATTGGGGATGAACAGAATATTTCTTCACATCTCAGTACTTTTTCAGCTCAAATTGTCAGAATAAATACAATTATCCGCAAATGTACTCCCCGGGATCTGGTTTTATTTGATGAATTGGCAGCGGGAACAGATCCTGCCCAGGGAAGTTCCCTGGCTCAGTCAATTCTGGAATTTCTGGCCGATAAGCAGGTTACTACTCTGGTAACCACCCATTTTTCCAGATTGAAAGCTTTAGCCACTTTAGATGACAGGTTTAACAATGCTTCCTTCAGCAGTGATTCTTTGAAGCCTACCTATAAATTAATCACTGGACTGCCGGGAACGTCAGATGGTATCAAGGTTGCAGGAAATCTCGGTCTGGATCGAAGAATCATCTTGAGAGCACAGAAATTGATGGGAAGCGATGAAAACAAGATAGACACCATTTTGGAAGAGTTGTTGCAGAAAAGAAGAAGTCTCAAGGATAAAGAAGAGGAACTCCACTTTATACTCAGGGAAAACAAAGAAAAGAAAAGAGAAATAGACAGGTTGGAGCGTCAGAAAAAACGAGAATTGAATAAAATCAAAAAAACTTCCTATCAGGAAATAGATCAGGAAGTTGTAAGATTGAAAAGGCTGCTGCGCAAACTTGAAAAAAAGATCAAAAACAAAACAGAATCAAAAACAAAACTCAAAGAATATCGCAAATCCCTTGATAAGGTTAACCAGAAGGTAGAAAATTCACTACAGCCCTTTCGCGGGGAGAAGCTTGATTTTGTAGAAATTGAAGTCAACAATGTATATTGGTCTCACTCTCTCAAAAAGAAGGTGAGGGTGCTGGGCAAAAGCAATAACAAGGTTGAGGTTCAGTTGGGTAATTTTTCTACTCAGATTTCTCCTGATGATCTTGAAAAATTGAATTCAGAAGAAAAACCAGTTATTAAAAAAGAAGCAAAAACAGACAAATTTTCTCCTCGGGTAGAAAAATCAACTGTTTCCGAAGAAAAGTTGGAGGAAGAATTTGAAAATTCAGGGGTAACAGGGAGCAATACTCTTGATCTGCGCGGAATGAGAAGAGAAGAAGCTCTGGAAAAGGTAGAGACTTATATTGACAAGCTCATGCTGAATAACGAGAAATTCTGTACAATTATTCATGGTTACGGTACAGGAGTTCTAAAAGAATCTGTGCGCAGACTGATGAAACAAAGTCCCTTTGTTGTGGATTATCGTCCTGGAAAAAAAGGGGAAGGCGCCGATGGTGTGACCATAGTCAGAATTGTCAGTTGAGACAGGAATTTACTAGCAACTATTTGGGCAAAAGAGCTTCAGAGGGTTCGATTTTGGAAGCATGGTTGGCGGGGAAGAGGGCTCCGAACATGCAGAAGATCACACCAAAGAGAACAGTTGATAAACCCAACCACAGGGGATAAGAAAAAGCCGATGCTGGTTTGAAGGGGAAATCAGGTACTACGTTCCAGATAATCCAATCTACGAATTTTGAGGTTAAGAAACCTAGAATCAAACCCAAAATCCCATCGACAAAGCCCAAAATTGCCGCTTCGGTAATGAAGATAGAACGAATATTGCCTCTGTTTGCTCCAATGGCGCGCATTATTCCAATTTCTCTGCGTCTTTCCGAAATGATCATGAAATAAGTATTGGCAATATTAATGGCGGCAATGATGATAATTACAAAACTGATAAAGACCAAAATGCCTGTAACAAAAAGAATAACCAGTCCAATAGTTTCGGCGTTGGTATCTTTTTGAGTAAAGCCGAGGCGGTTGATGTAAGCGAGAAAAGTAGTGATATTGTTTTTGGAATTTACATGAACCACAACACTGGAATAGGTGTTGAATTTATGTTTTTCTTTGTTGATTACATCTTTAGCTTTATCTTTACTGGCAAAATGCTTGTTCAACTCTTTGGCATAGGAAATGGGCATGGTAAGACCCAGGGGAATGGCTTTTTGTGAGATGCCCACAAGTTGAAACCTTTTGGAGTAGGGCTTTATATTGACGGATTTTGAAGAAAACATCGATTTGCCCAAGTGAACATCAAAGGAAAGACCAAGGAAAGTTCCGAGGGTCTCCTTGCTTATTTTCGGGTAGCCGTGAGCGGGAGCCACACTTCCATTCCAAAGTTCAAGCAGATAGGTTGAAACCAGAACTGGAACAGCATGGTAGCAGCGATGGTAGTAACTTTTGTGTTTATGAGGGTTTGTATTTGGTTTTTGCAGAGGAAAGATCCAGACACGGGTAGGTTGCTTGAGGTTGCAAAAAACAGATTTTTTGCAGTCTTTATGCTGTTTACAAAAACCCAGTTCTTTATCTTCTTCATCGAAGTTTTTGAATTTAAAGGGATGGATAACATCACAT
>JAQICJ010000083.1 GCA_027858615.1 Deltaproteobacteria bacterium | reverse complement strand
TTTGAGCTTGAGTGTTTGTTTCGGTTGAAATTCAAGATTCTGCCAGCCAAATGAAGCTTTGTTTTTGTAGAGGAAATTGCGAGCTTCAAATTTATTGGTTAGTGCAGGGTGATTGAACTTTTTGATATTTAAGGAAAAAGCACTGCTTGGGAGCATGAATAAGGTGAGAAGTGAAAAGAAAAAACTAAAAAATTTAAACATGATTTGATACCTCCAACGGCAGGATGTCATAAATACACGAAAAGTCTATAAAAAAACAGAGTTGTGGACTAGTTATTAATTTAGAACCATTACAAAAGGATGTCAAGTTCGTTTCAGATAAAATTAAATTTTGGAAATTCTTACTTAAAATTATTTTAAATTAAATTGATCTGCAGTTTTCTAAGAACACATAATCTTATACCACAATATTTTTTCCAAGTTCATCAAAAAATATCCAATTATGAAATGAATTATCTTGTGAAATGAATTATCTTGTGGAAAAAAATCAGGAATCATTTTACTATTGCCTCTTCCAATCATCTTTCTAAGCATAAACCACGGACTTGCGAGGATATACCATGAGATACAAACGCTTATCATTTATTTTGTTTTTATTCACATCAACCTTTTTCCTGGTGTTGGCATGTTCTAAAACTGAAAAATCTGAAGATGAGGCACAGGTTGCTTCCAATTTTGAAAACAAGAAGAAAACAATTAAAGAACAAGAGCCTGAAAAAAAATACAATTCAAAATCTTCAAAAAAATTAAATGAAATAAAAGCAAAAAAGGAATTAAAAAACAATGAAATAGCCAATAATGCCAAGGCTGAAGCAGCTAAAACAGCTTCCTCAAAAAATGACAATAATAGAGATTCCAGATCCCGAAAGACTTCCAACAACAATTCTTCTGAGGTTAAAAGTGATCAAGCGCACAGAAAAATAAACAAGAAGTCAAAGAATAAACCAGCCGAAGAGGTTTTGCACAAAAATGAAAACAAGCAGAAGAATCCAGAATCCGAATCCGAATTGAAAATTTTAGATCCAGGCAAAGGAAAAAAAGTTGCTCTCAGGTATAAGTATTTGTCTTTTAAAAACACAGAATATCTAAAAATGGAAATGATCACAAAAGTGGGTTTGGAAATCGAAGGACGAACAAGACCCCCCAGACAAGCTCCGGTTATTGTCATGATTATGAAAATTGAACATCAGCAAAAAAGCAAAAACCAACTGACTTATAAATTTTCACTCGATAAGGTTCAGGTCAAAAAAACAGCATCTGTATCAGAAGAAGAGAATAAAAAAACGGTTGCTATCCTGAAAAAAAACATGAAAAATCTGGAGGGTATAGCTAAAGTTAACAGTCAGGGCAAAGTAGATAAAATCTGGTTTAGCAAAGATTTTGTTTACGATGCTAATTTGAACCAGGTAATGAACAATGTGAAAAATCAGTTAAAAAATATGGTAGTGCCGCTCCCGAAAAATAAAGTAGGGGTAGGTGCCAAGTGGAAAGCTGTTAGAAAAACAAAGATGCAAGGTCTGGATTTAACTACCGAGTATGAATATACATTATCCAAATTAAATAATAATTCAGCGGTATTAGATGTAAAAATATTCCAAAAAGCTCCAAAACAAAAAATTCAGAATAAAAAGATGCCCCCTCAATTTGAGGTTTTTCTGGAAAAACTGGTTAGTAATGGTAAAGGTACTCTAGAAATTAAATTTAATTCACTGGTTCCAAAATCCAGAATTGAGTTGAAGATGGCTCTTAACTCTCTGGTAAAAGGTGGTGCCAGAAAAATGAAAATGGTTATGAAATTGGGGATCAAGGTTTTAATTTCTCCTTTTAAAAACTGAAATTGATCTCAAGTACTGTCTCAGACCATACTTCCCTTCTAAAAAGGTAATCAGGAAAGGATTATTATGAAACTTTTACAAATTATTATGGCAACAGCAATTGTTTTGAGTGGATGTGATGATGATTCAAAGCCAGGTAGTGAATTCAACGGGCTTTACGAACTGGTTGTATATCAGTCAAAATCGGATTGCGAAAGTAGTGAATGGACAGATTTGGAAATCACAGAACCATATTTCTATCTGGAAGCCCAAAACTTTTTGGGTTACAATATAATTGCCTGGATGGATTGCAGTGATGCCGATGAATCAAGTTGTGAAGATTCAGTCAGTTTGACCGATTCATTTGCAAAAAAAGATGGTGTTTGGCAACAGTATATGACCTCATCAAGTTATTCAGAAGGAAATTGCTATCTTTCTTATACCAGAGCAGTGCTTGAAACTACTGAAACAGGAATAAGTTGGGAGTCTGTCAGCAAAAGCGGGATGACTACCGTCGACAATGAGGATGATTGCGAACCTGAATTAGCAGAAGAAATCGAAGATGAGCTCGAATGCGAGGAGATAGAATATTTCGAAGCTGATTCAATATAAACTAAAACAATAAAAACAATAATTGTAACAGGAATTGTCAGGAGGGGAAAGAAAGGGGTAGATCTTTTTTGTGATTGATATTGCTATGAATATTGGGATCGCTAACTTCAATGGTTAAACGAAGGGGGGGAGAATAAGAGAAAAACTCTCTCATTCCGTTTTCTGGATTGAAAGTTAGTGTTTGGGTTACTTTGCGTCTGGAAATTAGAAAAGGGTGTCCGTTTTTGTTGTTAAAACCCGGTTGAATTAAATCTGCAAGAGCATGGGATTGAAGTAATGCCTTGATAGTTTTAGTTGAGACAAGGGGGAAATCCACAGGCCAGATCAAAAAATAATCCGGAAAATATTCCAGATGTGCTTTTGTTTGAGAGTGAAATTGATGGCAGGCTGCTCCATAACGAATTGAAGAGAACATGTCGCCATTTTCCACAGGATTCAGACAACAGGAGATTTGGTCTGTTTTGAGAAGTTTGGATAATTTTGAGATATGTTCTTCAGAGTTGATAATCCAAGTGGCAGGAATATTCAGAGACGATAAAACCTGATGAATTTTCTGGCAAAAATATTGATTGCCCACTTTTGCGAATACTTTTGCTCCTCCAAACCGTTTGCCTGAACCTGCAGCCAGAATCAAAGCATTTATTCTGTGATTTTTAAGGATATGATCTGTCATTGTTGGAATTACCATGTGGGGAGAGTTTTGCCCGCTCTGCAAGCGATAAGATCACCAACTATTGAAACAGCAATTTCAGCCGGCGTTTCTGCACCGATTGGCAAACCAACAGGGGTTCGCAATTTTTCAATTTTACTCTGTTCTATTCCCTGATTTTTGAGATATATTTTTATTTTTACAGCTTTATTTTTACTTCCTATTACTCCAAGATAGGAGAATTTTGGCTTTTGCATCAAGGAGTGAACAGCCTGGCGATCCAATTTATGATCGTAGGTCAAGACAACAAAGTAATCTCCCATATCTGAGGGAATATCATTGATGATTTCAGTAATTTTTCCTGCATATTTATCCACAGATACCGGCAGTTCGGCAAGTTCCAGGTAGTCTTTTCTGTCATCGTATATTTTTACGGCAAAGTCACAATTTAATGCCAGTGGGGCAATTGCTTGAGCTACATGTCCGGCTCCAATCAGATGCAGAGTTGGTTTGTCAAAGGTCTCAAACAAAACATCAATCTTTCCGCCACAAGCCATGTTTAAATCTTGATCGAGCTTGTATGTATTCAGTTCTGATTTCTTTTTCTGTTCCAGCATTTCCACTGATCGTTTAATGGAAATATTTTCAAGTTGACCTCCGCCAACTGTGCCTTCACTTGTTGAATCAGAATAAACAACCATGCGAAACCCCGGTTTGGATGGGGTTGAACCACTGACAGAAATAACAGTGACCAAAGCAAAAGTTCGGTTTTCTTGGATGTTTTTGGATATGGTATGGAAGAGATTGTTTTTCATTATAGCTCCAGGTAAA
The DNA here is from genome assembly GCA_027858615.1 of Deltaproteobacteria bacterium. Taxonomy (GTDB): domain Bacteria; phylum Myxococcota_A; class Polyangia; order HGW-17; family HGW-17; genus JAQICJ01. The sequence goes on along the minus strand of JAQICJ010000083.1, from coordinate 2,913 downwards.
GGTGATGAAAAGGAAAGATACCAACGGGAAAAGAACAACCTGTTGTTCATTATTTTGGACTTTAAAACAGTTTAAATAAATTTTCAATTATTGCTTGACAATATTTCCAACTAATCTATATATTTTCTTCCACTCTCTGGCGATGTAGCTCAGCAGGTTAGAGCAAGCGGCTCATATCCGCTGTGTCGGGGGTTCAAGTCCCTCCATCGCTACCGTAAAATTAAGTAAAACATGCTCAACAGCGGGAGTAAACATGTGCAGTTATCATCCAACTAAAGGAAATATCAAGGGGAAGTATATGACTATACTTAACAAAGCCATGAATATGCCGGGAGTAAGAGTAAACAGAGAAAACTATCTCAGGATAAATCTAAGTAAATATGTGCCGGATGAACAGGTGGAGAAAGCAATTGAAACAACTCCGGCAAAAGCTGGAATTGATAATCAGGTACTAAAATCTTTGGCCAAAGCTGCAGTTGTATTTCATAAAAGAACTGTTTCCGGCCTCAGTTTTCTATCCGGACTACCGGGAGGCCCTATTCAGTTTGGTGCTATCCCGGCTGATCTTATCCAATTTATCTGGCATACCCTGGTGATTTCCCAAAAACTGGCTTATCTGTACGGATGGCCTCAGATTATTTCAATGGAGCAATCGATAGACGATGATACTTTGAATATAATGACCTTATTTTTAGGAGTAATGTTTGGTCAAAGTCTTGCAGGTGAAGGAATCAGAAAATTGAGTATCCATATGTCCCGGCAGGTTGCGGTAAAATTGCCCCGAAAAGCTCTTACCAGATACGGGGTGTATAATTTAACCAAAAAAGTATCAAAATATCTGGGGATACGTCTTACCAAAAAAAGTTTTGCCAGGGTTGCAAGTCGTTTTGTTCCAATAATTGGTGGTCTTGCCAGTGGAGGAATTACTTGGTTCATGTTTTCCAAAATGGCAGGAAGACTGGAGTCCCATCTTGAACAGTTACCCTTGGCAACTAACTAACTAAATATCAAAGGAATATTGAAATGAACAAAATATTGACAGTCATAGTGGTTTTTTTGCTTCCGCTAATTTCTTGCAGTGATGATTCAAGCAACAACAATCACCTGAACAATAACAACAATCTCAATAATACCAATAATCTTAACAATACAAATAATCTCAATAATTTAAATAATTTGAATAACGAAAGTGATTTCGAAACAATAATCGAAGTTGGACCGGGAAAAGAATATGCCGATCCTTGCGAAGTGCCATGGGAAGCCTTGCAGCCTTCAACTTTGGTAAAAATTTATTATCGACAAACACCATATAGATGTAAATTTGTTTTGAATACAGCAGCTTTGGAAAACAGTCCACTGGTTGTAAGAGGAGTGGCTGATTCTAGCGGTCACCTCCCCCATATTTCTGGTGAAGATGCTCAGACACCACAAAATCTTGATTACTGGAATGAAAACCGATCAGTCATAAAAATCGGAGGTGTAAGCCATTCAGATGATTTTCCTGCCTGGATAATTATTGAAAATCTGATAATAAGTGGGGCTCATCCCGATAATTCTTTTACTGATGACAGTGGAAACAATAATAATTATTCCGATAATGCAGCTTCAATTCATGTGGAGGAAGGAAGCAATATTATTGTAAGAGGATGCGAACTTTATGGGAGCGGCAATGGCTTGTTTGCAGGAGATTTGACCAGCAACCTTTTGATACAGAAAAATTATATCCATTCCAACGGAATTGTTGATTCCTGGTATGAACACAACAGTTATACAGAGTCTTTTGGCATAATTTTCGAATTTAATCATTATGGTCCATTATGTTCAGGCTGTCTTGGTAATAATCTGAAAGACAGAAGTGCAGGAACAATAATTCGTTACAACTGGATAGAGGCAGGAAACAGAACGCTGGATCTGGTAGATAGCGGCAACAGTGATTTTATAGATTCATCCTCATACAACCAAACTTTTGTATATGGCAACATCTTAATCAAGCATGACGTGGAAGAAAATGGGCAGGTTCTTCATTATGGTGGAGACAGTGGCAATTCTGACAATTATCGCAAAGGATTGTTGTGGTTTTACAATAATACAGTAATTTCTTATCGTTCCGGCAATACAACTTTGCTCGGACTTTCTACACAAGGAGAAAATGCAAATGCTTTCAACAATATTGTTCATAATGTTGTCGGAGGAGAATATCTTGCTGTTTCAAGCGGAGAAGGAACAATAAGTCTTCATCACAATTATCTTTCCAGTAATTGGCGTGAAGTTCATGGTACCTTGAATGGAGAAATTTTTGCTGAAGAAAATATTAGCGGGGTTGATCCCGGATTTTTGGATTATGAAAATATGGATTTTCATCTGAATGAACAATCTCCAGTCAGGGATAAAGCTTGCGATCTTCCTTCTGAACTTTTACCTGATCACCTGTTGAATTATGAGTATGTACCCCATCAAATATATCAGCAGCGAGATTTTCCTAACCATTCGGATCTTGGAGCTTTTGAAGGAAAATAAAATTTAAAAAGTCAAAAAACAAGGGGGATTATGGTTTAGCAAAAAAAAAAACCACTTCTGGGACGGGAACTAGTTATTCATCAGGTGTTTATCTGTTTTTACAAAGAATATTTCTTGACAAAATTGTTAGATATCTCTAAATAAGATGTCTCTAAGAGAAGCAGTCTTGTATTCATTGACTATAACGATTCCCCTTATTGAACATGTTTAAAAATTTGTCAGGAGTTTTTAAAATGAAATCTAATAGTAATTTTCGATTTTTTGTTTTGTCTTTATTGCCAGCATTTTTCGCGGTGTTCATAAGTGTTTCTCCCTCCGAAGCGCAGGCTGACAGATGCAGTGAGTGTAAAGGCAACTGTCAGAATTGTCCCGGAAAAAAAGCAAAATCTCCGGAAG
>JAQICJ010000043.1 GCA_027858615.1 Deltaproteobacteria bacterium | reverse complement strand
CAGTAACGGATAAAGAAGCCAAAAACAAAAAGGCTGCTGCCGATATACCTGCCAGTCAGGTAAGCAAAAATGATTTGAAAACAATGGATGACAAGGCCAGTTATATGATTGCTTACAATCTAGGTCAAAGATTCAAAAAGGATAATCTTAAAATTGACCAGAATATTTTCATGGAGGGCATGAAAACAGGTCTCTCTGGCAAAAAGCCATTGTTGAATAAAAATGAGATGATGACAGTGCAAAAAGACTTGCGTCAGAAAATGATGAAAAAAATGATGGAACAAAGGAAAAAGGCCAATAAAATAACACCTGAAAAGGGTTAAGAAGCTGAGGAAAATACAAAAAAAGCTCAGGAATTTCTCAGCAAGAACAAAGAAAAAACAGGTGTTAAAGAAACTAAAAGCGGGTTGCAGTACAAAGTACTAAAAGCCGGAAAAGGCGAAAGTCCTGGAAAAACAGATAAAGTGAGAGTTCATTACACTGGTACCTTGCTTGATGGAACAGTTTTTGACAGTTCCCAAAAAAGAGGAAAACCAGCAGAGTTTCCTCTTAACAGAGTGATTCCCGGTTGGACAGAAGGGATTCCCCTTATGAAAAAAGGAGCCAAATACAAATTCTGGGTTCCAGGCAAGCTTGCTTATGGCATGCGTCCCCGACCCAATGGCAAAATCGGGATGAATGAAATGCTTATTTTTGATGTTGAACTTTTGGATATTCTTGAAAAGGGAAAAAATACAAATCCCAATATAAAAACTAAAATTATCCGCAAAGGTGCCATGAAAAAACCTGCCCCCAAGGCCAAATCTGCTCCTGAAGCCAAAACTGCTCCTAAAGCCAAAACTGCTCCTAAAGCCAAAACTAAATAAATACTCTTCATCTGTACTTCTTCACCCTGCCACTTTCCCCTTCTCAGAAATTACATTAACTAGTTCCCGTCCCAGAATGGTTTTTTTTGACTGGGACTGAAGTTTAATTGAGATGCGCCCAGTAACTTCGCAGACATAGTTGATACTATTTCAAGAAGTTATGACAAAGCAGATTTAGTTAAAATTCAGCGTTCCAGGTGAGGACCTTCCTTTTGGGGATGGAATCTAATCAAGGTTGGTCCTGTTCTCAAATGTATATGGAGTAATCCTTTTTCAATTACACTTATTAAAGTAATACCCTGTGATGATCATTACAAGGTGGGAAACTGAAATGGAAGTTCTTGATCATACAGGTTTAATTTTAAAGGATTGAAGAAGATAAGATGGGCAGATTCAGGAGAGTTTAAACAGAATAGATTAAATCCAGCCGCGATCTTCACAAGCTCTGGCAACTCTGTCTATGGCAATAATATAGGCAGCGTCTCTCATGTAGAGATTTTTCTTTTTAGCCAATTCGCTTACAGCATGGAAGGCTGAGGTCATTTTAAGATCGAGTTTTGACAACACTTCTTCTCTGGACCAGAAGTAGTTCATGTTGCATTGTACCTGTTCAAAATAACTGCAGGTGACCCCGCCGGCATTGGCTAAAAAGTCGGGGATTACAAAGATGTTGCGCTCATGAATGATTTTGTCGGCTTCCGGAGTAGTAGGTCCGTTGGCGCCTTCAGCTAGAATTTTGACCTTATTGCTGATTTTGCTGACATTTTCACCTGTAATCTGGTTTTCAAGAGCAGCAGGAATTAGAATGTCAACTTCCTGCTCCAGCCAAGCTTCTCCCGAGAGGGCTTCATAACCCATATCAAGAGCTTTTGCTTTGTTAATACCGCCGAAACGATCGGTAATTGCACGTAATTCATCCAGAACGATTCCGGTTGTTTTGCGATAGGTGTATGATTTTTGGTCGTTTTGGTCCCAACAGGAAACACAGACAGCTTTGCCACCCATTTTTTCGAAAAGTTCAATTGCATATTGGGATACATTTCCGAATCCTTGGAAACTGGCAGATGTGTCTTTGGGATCGATGCCCATATTTTTCAGAGATTCTCTGACTGTGTACATAACACCATAGCCAGTTGCTTCTGTTCTACCAAGTGAACCACCCATACCTACAGGTTTACCTGTGATGAAACCAGGAAATTTAGCTCCGTGGATAGCTTCGTATTCATCTAGCATCCAGAGCATGTGCTGAGAATTTGTCATTACATCTGGAGCTGGAACATCAGTAAGTGGACCAACATTTTTAGCAATTTGTCGTACCCAACCCCGGCAAATCTGTTCCTGTTCTCTGGAATTGAGATTGTGAGGATCACAGATAACTCCACCTTTTCCGCCTCCAAGTGGAATATCGACGACAGAACATTTCCAAGTCATCCAGGTTGCAAGAGCTCTGACTGTATCAACAGTTTCCTGGGGATGGAAACGAATTCCTCCTTTGCAGGGTCCACGTGAATCATTGTGTTGCACTCTGAAGCCACGAAATACTTTGGTGGTGCCATCATCCATCTTCACAGGAATATTGAAGTGATATTCTCTCATAGGATTACGGAGAAGATCTCGGATTCCCTGTTTTAATTGCAATTTTTCAGCTATTTGATCAAACTGTTGTTGAGCCATTTTAAAAGCATTGAAATTTTTGTCTGCCATCACTAGTCCTCCAATTAGACATAAAGTTTGTTCCCGTAGTAACCGGTCAAAAAAAATATTTGAGACAGTCCGTTGGGTAAAAAAACAGATTATTAAAATAGTTCTTGCCGAAGTTGTTAATAATTTCACGTATTGAGATCTTTTGACCAGGAAAAAGTCCCTGAAAACCAAATTATCTAAATATGGATTAAGTTAGAAAAGTGCAATGAACTTGGTCGCTTCTGCCTTTTGTTTACAAAAAGAAGAAAAAACCAAACCTGCTTAAACAAATTTTATTATTGTTATTTGTTTAACCATTGTAATTGAGGTTAATCAAAATAAATTAAATTTCAAACATTTTTTTCAATAAAATCTTAATATGTTTAAACTGGAGCAGGTTTTGGACGGGAACTACTTAGAACTACTTAATGGGAATTTTTTTAGCCGGATCATGGACAGCATTAATTTTGCGGGCGAAGTAGTTTTGTTTTTCAATATCTTCGTCTGTTATCAGATGTACATCAAGAATACCGTTTGTGTGATAACCGGTTCTCAGGTAATTCATTTCGTTGAGACAATGGTTCCAACCTTCAAGCCAGATGAGGAGTTCGTTTTGTTTTTGCTGATTGTTTTCTACATGAATAAGCATATTCAAGTCACTTGCCGGTCCGGCAGTGGCATTTTTAGCGCTGCCGAATACATAGAAATTTTTCACTCCAAAGCGCTCAGGATCTATTTTGTCGGCTATGATAGAGGCAATTTCTAGTCTCCATTGCCAATGATCATCGGAAGTAAATTGAAAAAGCTCGTCAGATTCGCTTTCATTCTCATCTTCTTGGTTGCTTCCACTCAGGTAAGCAATGGCCTGATCAAGTTCTGCATTCATTAAAACTTTGATATGGCTGCCGTTAAAACTTTTTGCCAGATCAATAACTTTTATGGTGTCCTCAAGCTGGGCAAATTTTGGCGCAAAATCCGCAAGACTGTTGTCGGCTAACTTAAGAAAACTGTAATTAAACTTGACACCGGGATCATCGGGGTAAAGTGGAAGATATCTAATTGATGCTTCCACCAAATCCTGGAAAAAGTGAGTGCCAAATGACAATTCAGGTTGATAACTTCCTTTTTTCTTAGCGATCTCTATAAGTACTGCCGTATTATTGATATCGGAATAAGTAACACGGACCCCGAGTTTTATATTGCCACGGCTTCCCCAGCGTCCGGGACCCATGAGAATAAATTTTCTGCGGGGGTGTACTTTGTTGTGCTTGCTGATGGCTCTACCCACTTTCAACATTTCACTTTTGGTAGCAAGATTGTTGTAATTGTCAGGATCAACATAAACCAGGTGAGATATATTGGAAACCTTACCATTAGAAACATATTTGTCCGCACTGAAGATAACTTTATTATCTGGAATATTCTGAGGAATAGGGGAGGCAATGGAATTTTTGGTTGAACTCTGGGGTCTACACTGCAGAAGATAAAGATTCTTGCCATCAGAAGCAAATTCAATATCCACAGGAGTGTTAAGATTTTCCTGAAGTTGATCCATGATGAGTTTTACTGTTTTGACAAAATCGGTATCGTTACGAAGACCTTCAAAGGTGGTAACGAATTGTTCATTTTCGTATTCAGTCAAATAGCCGGGTTTGGATATTTTGTCACCCTGGAGAATTGATACAACATTCTCCAGTCCGGGGATGTCGCCTTTGTTGTTGATAACCAACTCTTTAATATCTATAGTTTCAAAAGATCTTTTCTCGAGATTGATAACATCCATTTGACGAGGAGCATAACGAACAATTTCCTCTGTGGTTACATTAACTCTGAGGTCGGGATTGCCGGGCGCAATGAGGATGGGATAGTCATCTCCAATTCTGTCAACAGCTCTGGTTCCAAGTCCGGGAACCAGTCTGATCAAGCCGTCAGTCCTTTGTATTCTTGGTGACCAGCGAAACTCATTGTTGCTGAAGGCAACTCCAGCAAAAGAAGGAAAGAAATATTTTCCAACTTTGTTGCCAACTACTTCCTGAATCATGATTCCCATCTGTTCGTTAAAATCTAGAAGATTTCTTTCATTTCGGTATTCAATAGGATCTGGGCCAAAAGTGGAAGCATAAACCTCAGCTATAGCATCGGTGAGGGCTTCGAGCTTTTCATGGGTAGAACCCTGATTTGCCACAAACAAACTTTTGTATTTGCCAGAAAATGCAGTTTGGAACCGGTCCTCCAGTAAACTGGAGCTGCGAACAATCAAGGGGGTATCTCCAAAATCATCGAGGGCTACATAGAGTGCCTGAACGATGTCCGGTGGAAAAGGCGAGTTTTTGAATATCTGGATCAGGTGGGGATATTCTATTCTGATTCGTTCTATTTCTTTGTATTTTTGTTCAATAATTTCCTCGAGATTATTGGAGTGCATGAAATGACGCATCGTATCCGAGGTTATGTACCAGGTTTTGGGAATTTTAATTTTTTTGAGCAGGGGAAATTGATCTTCTATTTTTTTGATAACCTTGGTTCCCAAAAAAAGGCCCGAACTTTTTCCGCCCAATCTGCCTCGGCTGCGTGCAGGATAGATGATTCTGCGAACAAGTTCGGCAATATCTTCCACTTCAACAAAATTTTTAGCAATATTGATGAATTCCAGTTGATCTGTAAAAAAGCGATGCACCAGGGAAACATTCAAGGTTTTCCTGGTGGAGAGGGGTAATTCATCATAGGATTCAACAATGTGAGTAAAGCGCCTGATCGCGTCGGTAACTTCTGAAAGGGAGGAGTCAAGATTGACCAGTGTTTTTATCAGAAAATTGATTCTGTTTTCCTGGATCCATTTTTGTACATTGAGGAGAATATCATTATCGTTTAAATGTTTGGAAGCGATTTCAAAAATACGAATTCCGTTGTTCAGAGCATCAAAATACATCTTGGGAATAGGCTGGTTTATTTCCCCAGTTGCAGGTTCATCAATATATGTGGCTGTGCCCAGGTTTTGCAGATATTCAACGGCTTCATCAATTCCATTCCAGCAAAGATGGTAAGACATTTTCCTTGAAATGTAGATGAACATTTCAGGATCCGTTTTTTTGAGGAGATCGATGATTATCTTCCATTCTCCTTTCTTTTTGCCGGAAATTTCTTTCTTTGCCAGATTCCACTCTTCCATGAACATTTTGCTTCTGACATGGGATATATATTTACTGATCCTGTCAGCTATATTTTCGAGGAGCTTTTTTTCTTCTTTGAGAAAAGCAGTTTCAGTATCTCCAGGGAGTTCTTCCACGTAAAAAACAATTATTTTTCCAGAAGGTTCCTCTCCGGTCTGGATATTCTCTGTGATTGAAGGGAGTTGAATGTCGGTTGCAGAGGGCCCGTAAGTTTTGTCCCTGTATTCTATGGAGACTTTGCATTTATCCGGATAGCGCCACCCGGCAGGAATTACTTTGAGGATGAGATTAAAGGCGTCGTCGATATTATTTTGATTGTTCAAAATTTCTTCGACTTTATATAGGCAGTTAAGTTCCTTTTCTCGTTCCTGCAGATCTCTTAGAAGTTTGGACAAAGAGGAATCTTGATCTTTCATTGATAAATGACTCCAGTTAAATTTAATCCGGCCGAAACCGGTAGGAAATTCAGGTTATGCTGTTATGACTGGCAAGATATTCACTTATTACATAGTTCCCATTCTGGGAGGGGAACTACATAGTCAAGGGACCGCCGGGACCAAGGGGCAAGCCTAAGAGGAACCAGATTGACATCAATAGTGACCAGGCGATAAACAGAAAAATAGAATAAGGAATCATGGTGGCGATCATGGTTCCTATACCTGCTTTTTTATCGTACTTGTGAACAAAGGTTAGAATGAGGGCAAAGTAGCTCATCATTGGGGTTACGATATTGGTGACACTATCCCCGATCCTGAATGCGGCCTGTGTAAGGGCTGGGTGATATCCCGAAAGCATGAACATGGGCACAAAAACCGGTGCCATTATTGCCCATTTTGCACTGGCTGATCCCATGAACATGTTCATGAAAGATGAAAAAACAATGAAAATTAAAATGAGTAGAATTCCGGAGATACCTGCAGCCTTCAAAAAATTGGCACCTCTGATGGCCAGGATAATGCCAAGATTTGATCTTTTGAAAAAGAAAACAAATTGGGCTGCAAAAAAGACAAGCACAATATAAGGTGCCAGTCCTTTAATGGCTTTAATCATTATTTTGATGACATCACGATCGTTTTTGATTGTTCCGGTCACTAAACCAAATACAAATCCCGGCAGGAAGAAAAATATCAAAATTGCAGTTATCAAACCGCTTCCCATGAAAAAAGGACCTTTGAGGACACTTCCTTCTCCGTGCAAAAGTCCACTTTGCGGAACAACAAGCAGGATAAAGGTTGCAATTACTGCCAGAAAAGCAAAAAAGGCATATTTCAGACCTTTCTTTTGTAACTTGGAAATTCCCTTTACATCTACTTCGGTTTTTTTCCAGGGACCAAGTCGGGGCTCAACGATTTTTTCAGTCACTATGGTCCCCACAATAGTTACCATGAACGCTGAAGCCAGCATGAAATAAAAATTGACAGCCGGGTTAACCGAAAAATTGGGTTGCAGCATCTGAGCAGCAGATTCACTGAGACCGGCAAGAATTGGATCGACGGAGCCAATGAAAAAGTTAGCTCCAAACCCGCCTGATACACCTACAAAAGCAGCTGCAATTCCTGCAACAGGGTGTCTATCGAAGGCAATGAAAACCATGGCTCCCAATGGGATCAGGACTACATAGCCAACACTAGAAGCGAGATGGCTGAGGATGCCAGCTGCTACTACCACCATTGTAACCATTCGTTCCGGTGCTTTGACAACAGTCTGTCTTATTAAGGCTTCGATGAATCCGGTTCCTTCAGCCAGCCCGATGCCGAGCATAGCTACAAGCACAAAGCCAAGAGGTGGGAAATTAATGAAGTTGTCAGTCATGCTGACGAACATATAGCGGAAACCTTCTGCACTGATGAGACTGAAGGGTTTTACAACTTTAAAACTAAGCAGATTATCAGGATTAGTGGTAGGATAAACAGCACTCCAGTCAAACATTGCTGCCAGCCAGGAAACAAAAACAACGAACAAAGCCAAAATGGCAAAAATTGTAGCAGGGTGGGGAAGGGCGTTCCCGAATCTTTCGATTCTGTCAAGCCATTTCAAAAACCTGCTTTGTTTTTTTGCTAATTTTTTGTTCTTTTCAGAACCAGTTTTGTTCTTTTTCTTTTTTTCTATTTCACTGCTGTTATCTTTTTTAGTATTTTTTTTATTCATTTTCCTTCCTTATAATGTATGGCCGGATGTGGAAATCTGGTTTGAAAACACCAATAGACTTATAACAGAATTTTTTTGAAACTGAAAGAGATGCAGAAGATTTAAATTCCTTTATTTTCAGGTAAAAGTGAAGATATTGAATTATTTTTTTGAGAATACCTGAACTCCAAAACAATAAATTTGGTAATTAACCAATATTCTGCAATAATATAAATTGTTCAAGTTCAGATTGGCAAAGCTCAGGTAGATTCGTTACCGTTTCAGAAAAAAATAAAAAAAGTTATTGACAGATGCACATATGTGCATTATAAATTTTAACCAGATTGAGCCCGATTTGTGATGGGAACTGCTTTTTTCCTGTCTCGTCAGGTGTACAATCTGTAAATTAGAGGTTATCGTGCCGAGAAAAACAATTAATCGACAAGTAAAAGAACCTCCGCTCTTTGACATTTTCAAACCTAGAGGTGTAGCCGTACAAAAAAATGAATTCATTATAATGAATCTTGATGAATTTGAAGCTATCAGGCTGGCAGATTACCTGGGGCTGGATCACAAAGAATCCTCCCTTGAAATGGAAATATCCAGGTCTACCTTCAGCAGATTAATTACAAGAGCCCGTAAAAAATTGGCCAGATTAATTATAGAAGGTAAACAACTGAAAATCGACGGTGGTCAGGTTCACTTTCGCCAGAATATTTACGAATGTCACAGTTGTGGGCATAAGTTCAAAATGAGTATTCAGGAGGAAGTTAAAACATGTCCCTCCTGTGGATCCCGCAATTTGTTTGATCTTGCAGGTGGTTTTGGACACGGAAGATGTTGCAGTAACCACAGCCAGCACAGAGGCAAAGGCAGAGGAAGAGGCAAGCGAAGTTGAAGTCTGAACAATGATTGAACAGGCGGTTCAGTAGCTTTTCATTTCCACTCTCCTCATTATCTCTTTTACACTTCTTTCTCCAAAAACAGTTATCAACTGTTAAATGTCAATTACAAATCACAAATAACCCGAAGAATAATTTTCGTGATAGTGAGTTGACGATGAAAATCGCAATTGCCAGTGGCAAAGGCGGAACGGGCAAAACAACAGTCTCCGTTAATCTTGCTGCTTATATGTCCAGTAAATACAAAATAATCCTGACAGATTTAGACGTTGAAGAACCAAACTCATCTCTCTTTATTGACAAAGAGAATTATGACAAAACCATCATTTCCCGAATGGTTCCTCACTGGAATAAAAGCACTTGTATTTCATGTGGCAAATGCAATGAGGTTTGCAATTTTAATGCTGTAATTCAAATAGAAGCTTTAAATGAAGTAGTTGTATTCCCCAAACTATGCCATAGTTGTTTTGCCTGTTCCGATTTGTGTCCAACCCTCTCTCTTCCCATGGGAAGAGAGAGGGTTGGACTCATAAATCATTATTATCATAAAAAATTTGATTTGATTGAAGGGGTACTTGATATTGGCCAGGAACAGGCTGTTCCATTGATAGCCCAAACCATAGCTTATACTGACAAACATTATTCTGATGATTACATCAAGATTTTTGACAGTCCGCCTGGTACCTCCTGTCCCGTGATTGAAGCTGTTAAAGATTCTGATCTGGTTCTGCTGGTTACGGAGCCAACTCCCTTTGGGCTTAATGATCTGAAAATTTCCGTGGAAGTAATGCGTAAACTCAACCAGAAATTCGGGGTAATCGTAAATAGAGCCGAATCCCATCTCAACCTCATCAATGATTATTGTCAAATAGAAAACATTCCACTGATAACTGAACTTCCCCAAAGTAGAAAAATTGCCGAACTCTATTCCCAGGGAAAACTTATTTACAGGGCAGTATCTCAAGTTGAAAATGAATTTGAGAAAATTTCTCAATTTATTGAAAAAGTGAGATCGGGGAAGTGAACAAATGAAAGAAATTGTTGTCGTTTCAGGAAAAGGTGGAACTGGAAAAACTTCTGTTACCGCCTCTTTGGCCTTTTTGTCATCTGAGGCAATTACTCTGGCAGACTGTGATGTGGATGCCGCCAATCTACATCTTCTTTTTGGAATAGAATACGATGAAGGAGAGGAGTTTTACAGTGGTCAACTGGCAGAAATTGATCAAAATGAATGTTTAAATTGTGGTAGATGCAAAACTGTATGTCATTTTGGTGCCATAACAGAAACGGACGGGCAACATGTTATTGATCAAATTGATTGTGAAGGGTGCGGGTATTGTGCCCGAATCTGCCCACAAGCAGCCATAAACATGAAAGACAATATGGCAGGCAAAATTTACGATTCCACTACTAGATTCAACACATCGATGGTTCATGCTCGTTTGGGCATAGTTGCCGAAAACTCTGGAAAACTGGTTGCCAGAGTTAAAGAAAAGGCACGTGAGGTCGCAACAAGGAACAATAGTGATTACGTTCTGGTAGACGGCTCCCCGGGAATTGGTTGTCCTGTCGTTTCTTCCTTATCCGGAGCGGATTATGTATTAATTATAACCGAGCCTACTGTTTCAGGGATTCATGATTTGGAGCGAGTTTATGAGGTAGTAAAACAATTTGATCTGGAAACAGGAGTTGTGATCAATAAAAACGATCTGAATATATCTAAAAGCAATGAAATAAAAGCATATTTGCAGAAAAACAACGTTGAATTACTGGCTAAATTACCTTGGCATCGAGAATTCAGCGAATCTTTGGCCCAGGGTAAAATTGTCGGAGAAAAAAAGAACAGCATGTTAAAACCAATTTTTATTGAATTATGGAAAAAATTTAAGGAGTTGATATGATTATAGCAATAACAGCCACCGGGAATTCACTTGATGAACAAGTTGATCCCAGATTTGGCAGAGCAAAATACATCTGTGTTCATGATACTGAAAAAAAAATAAACAAATTTGTTGATACAGGTGGTATTGCGTCTTTGCCCGGCGGAGCAGGACCAAAGATGGCTCAAAAAATAATTGGACAAGGAACCCAAGTTTTGATTACCGGCAATGGTCCTGGAAATAATGCTCAGGGTGTAGTTGGAAGAGCTGGTATAAAAGTCTATATTGGAGCTCAGAATTATACAGTAAAAGCAGCTTTAAACGCCTATGAAAAAAACAATTTAGAAGAATTTTAGAGAGGTAGTAATGAATAAAATATTTTCAATTCCAACAGTTAACAACAAACTCAGTCCACATTTTGGACATTGTGAAGCTTTCGCAATAGTGAAAGTTGAGAACGACAAGATCCAAAACACAAAATTTCTTACCCCTCCTGCCCACCAGCCGGGGGTTTATCCTGCTTTCCTCAAAGAGAACAATGTAGATATTATTTTGGCAGGCGGGATGGGCTCCAGGGCAATCAGCCTTTTCAATTCACACGGGATCAAAGTTGAGATTGGAGTCGATTCAGAAGACCCGGTAACTCTGGTTGAAAATTACCTTAAAGGTAATTTAAAAACAGGGGAGAATGCCTGCGATCATTAATTTCGGAACTAGTTAGTTCCCGTCCCAAAAATGGATGTCATCGTCTGGAGACGGAATTTTACCTCATCTGCTTTGTCGTAACTTCTTGATATAGTGTCAACTATGTCTGCGAAGTTATTCCTTGCATCTGAGGCAAACTTCTTCACCATCCAAAAACCCCACTTCTGGGATGGAAACTAGTTATGGAGTTTTTGCAGAAGGTGAACCATGTTTTCCGATAAAATATCCATGGTCTCGAGTCCTTCCTCATCCTGAGAAACCGTGCCTTTTGCCCCCCCAAGACCAAGATTCCAGTATCTCGAACCGGGAACAAACATCTGGGAGATTAAAAATAATTGATTAATTGAATTGAAGGTGGGCAAAGCTCCCGCTCTTCTTACGGCAACAACAGCAGCACCAACTTTATGTTTCAACATATCATTATTGGCACGAGCTACATATCCGCATCGATCAATGAAGGCTTTTACTTGTGAGGTTACCCCGGAAAAGTAAACAGGGGATCCAATTATTAATCCTTCGGAATGTTTAATGATTTTCAAGTATTCATTCAGGGGATCTTCTGTCTGGATACATTTTTCATCAAGATTTTTCTTGCATTGACCACATCCCAGGCAGCCTCTGATGTTATGTCTGCCAAGAGGAAGGATTTCTGTTTTAATATCTGCTGCTTTAAAATTTTGACACATTCTTTCCAGCAGAATCTGAGTGTTGCCATTTTTACGGGGACTTCCATTGAGAAGGGTGATTTTCATTTTAACTCCTTAAAGAGGGGGATTTATTAAAATCTTAAATTATCAAGAAAATCTTTTAGCAATAAAAATGATGCATTACAAGCCGAAGAATGATATCAATTTACAGGAAAATAACTGGCAGGAACTGATTCCAAAGCTTATTTTCCCAGACAAAGGTCAGTATGAAAATTTCCATATATCAACAGGAAAACAGATACTTTGCCCAAGTTGCTCACAAAATGGAGGAGCTGGCCAAACCCGAGCTTGTTGAACTCGGTGCAACTGAAGTTAAAATTTCTTACAGGGGTGTTCATTTTAATGCTGACACCAAAGTATTGTATAAGATTATCTATTGTTCCCGGATCATATCCAGAGTACTCGCTCCACTTTCCGGATTTTCCTGTCATGATGAAGATTATCTATATAAAATGGCAAAAAAAATTGAATGGACTGATATTTTGGGTGATAAAAAGAGTTTTGCTATTTTTGCCAATGTTGCCAATTCAAAAATATCCAACTCGAGGTTTGCCACTTATCGGTTCAAAGATGCAATTGTTGATTACTATCGCGAAAAACAGGGCAGGCGGCCAGATGTTGATCCCAAAAATCCTGATGTCTGGCTCTCACTTTATATTAATCGCAATGATGCAGTAATCAGCCTCGATATCTCAGGCAATATGCACAGACGCAAATACAGGCTTGATAATGCTGGTGGTGCACCCATGAAAGAAACTTTGGCTGCAGCAATTGTTAAATTAAGTGGTTGGAGTGGAAAAAACAAATTGATAGATCCAATGTGTGGCAGTGGAACCATAGTTGGCGAAGCTCTCATGGTAGCCGCCAATATTCCTGCAGGATATTTGAGAGAAAATCCTGGTATTTCAAATCTGCCTGAATTTGATTCTGAGCTTTGGGAGCTGGTAAAAAATGAGCAAAACAATAAGATTAAAGAATTACCTGAAGGTTTGATAGAAGCTGGGGATAACAGGAAAAGAGCTTTGGGAGCCAGTCGCAAAAACCTGGGACGTCTTCCGGGAGGAAAAAATATTCAGTTTCATCTTAGTAATTTCAAAAATTTGGGAAAACTTGAAGGCTACACCTTGATTTTTAATCCACCTTTTGGAGTACGCATGGGAGAACTGGATCGGCTCAAACAATTTTTTACTGATATCGGCGATTATCTTAAACAGAATTGCGCCGGCTCAACTGCCTATATTTATATAGGGAACAGAGAATTGATAAAATCTATCGGTTTGAGAACTTCTTTTAAAAAGACTCTTTTTAATGGAAATCTTGATGGCAGATTGGTGAAAATTGAAATATACTGACAGATTATAATGATTATGAAAGATATCAAAGAAATTGCTCAAGTTCAGATAAATTTATTGATGTATAAAGGAAAAGAAGCACCAGGTTATCTTGCCTCTTTTGTTAAAAGGGCTGGAGCGTGATTACTGGATTTGTTTTTTTCTTCACCTTTGATTTTTTTCTTTTTAATCATCTATTATCGATTTACTTTTCATCAATTATCTCTTGACACATCTTTGGCCTGGTATGATTACCTCAGTACTGTTTTTGCCACGTCCCCACTCAAATTTTTTGGAGGGTTTCTATTTTCAGCTCTAGCTCCGGCACTTTTCCGTTATCTATCTACAGTTACTTTTGGGAAAACCCCGGGAATGTTTCTTTTCAAATTGAGATATGTAAACAGCAAACTTGAATTACCTTCAAATTATTCGATTTTATTGAGGGAATTTTTCTCACTTTTTTCTGTTTCCATCTTATCAGGTGGTTATCTATGGGCTCTTTTTGATGACAGTTTCAGAACCTGGCATGCAAAAGGCAGCAACACTTACCTGATATCCGGTTCTTAAAAATATTTATTCTTTTTATTCTCTGGTTTAAATTTCGTTTACGGATGCTTTTTCGGAAACAGCTCTATTTTATCTCCTTTATTCAGGAATAAACTTATGAAAAATAATACTCCCCAACCAACTTACTTGAAAGACTATCAACCACCGTATTGGGATTTTTTCCAGGTTAATTTGCTTTTTGAACTTGGCGAAAACACAGCGGTTACTGCAGAATATCATCTCAGGTACAGAGATGGAAAAATTAATAAACTGGAAAATTTTCGGGAAGATCTCGTTTTGTACGGCAAAGATCTGGACCTGGATTATCTCTCCATAAACGAAAAAAAATTGAATTCCAGCGAATTCAAAATTGAAGATGAAAAGCTTACAATTCCTGTTTGTACTGAAGATCTGGTATTAAAAGTAAAAACAAGAATTTCTCCTTTTGATAATACCCAACTCGAAGGTCTTTATCAGTCTGGAGAAATTCTCTGTACTCAATGTGAACCGGAAGGTTTTCGTAAAATAATCTATTCTCCAGATCGACCTGACATCATGATGAAATACATCACCCGCATCGAGGCTGACAAAGAAAAGTATCCCGTGCTTTTAGCTAATGGCAATCTTCTGGAAGAGGGAGACCTTCCAGGCAACAGACATTATAAAACCTGGGAAGATCCATTCAGAAAACCATCCTATCTATGTGCTCTGGTAGCCGGCAATCTTGCTTGCTATAAGGAACAATTTTCAACTCGTTCCAAAAAGAAAGTGGCTATAGAAATCTATGTAGATCCTGAAGATATTGATAAATGCAAATATGCAGCACTTTCATTGAAAAGAGCTATGAAATGGGATGAGGACCGATTCAACAGGGAATATGATCTGGATAATTACAAAATTGTCGCTGTATCCAGTTTCAACCACGGAGCTATGGAGAATAAAGGTCTCAATATTTTCAATTCGAAATATGTTCTGGCCAGTGTAGATTTTGCGGAAGATACTGATTTTATGGGAATAGAATCGGTAGTAGCTCATGAATATTTTCATAATTGGACGGGAAACAGAGTTACCCTCAGAGATTGGTTCCATCTTTCCCTCAAAGAAGGACTGACGGTGTTCAGAGATCAGGAATTTACTTCAGATCTTAATTCCAGAGCGGTTAAACGTCTGGAGGATGCAAAATATATTCGTGATTATCAATTTGCAGAGGATAAAAGCCCGATGTCCCATCCGGTTCGCCCTGAGAGCTATATAGAAATGAATAATTTCTATACAATAACAGTTTATTACAAGGGAGCCGAGATCATTAGAATGCTGCACACAATTTTGGGGGAAGAGCTTTTTCAGAAAGGAATGGAACTATATTTTGATCTTTATGACGGCAAAGCAGTGATTATAGAAGATTTTATTAATTGTCATGCCCAAGTATCCGGACGTGATTTCTCCCAGTTTCTGGACTGGTACAGTCTTGCCGGCACGCCTGCATTGCATGTGCAAATGGATTATAATGAAACAGAAGAATCCTGTTCTCTTTCATTTACTCAGCAACTCCCTTCTTCTCCTGATTCTGCAAAAATCTCTTCTTTACATATTCCTTTGAAGATAAATATGGTTGGCTCCAAAGGACATTTGCCTCTGAAGTTGGAGTCTGTTGCGGGTGGTCAGTTTGATCAGGAAAGAAATCTATTGGAGCTTACATCAAAAAATAGTTCTTTTGTTTTTAAAAATATAGGAGAATTACCCATTCC
>JAQICJ010000086.1 GCA_027858615.1 Deltaproteobacteria bacterium | reverse complement strand
TTAATTACGGAGTGGAAGAATTATATCGTTGTTAAATTTTGAATTTTGCGTGATTTCGACCTGGTCTGGTTTGTTTGTTCAGTTGGTATGTATATTTTAGGAAGGGAAATAGGTGTTTTGCATTGCAGTGGGGGTGGAAAATTACAGGGGAGAAAAAAGGAATAGAGGAAGAAGAAAATTGACCTGGTCAGGTTTTTTAAAAACCTATTTCGCAGTTGTTGTTTTGGTATATTCCACCTGCATCTTCACAAATTTCCTGTTCGCTGCGTGCTTCTGTCCATACTTTGATCTCGTCTATGTATCCGGTGTAAAAATGATCATTTTCGGCAATATTGGCTATGTAATTACTACCGACAAATACCCGGCTTTCATCTTCTGACAAGGTTGGGACAGGTCCTATGGCCAAAGGGGATGAATTGTCTAATTGACCGTTGATATAAAGTGAAATATTGGAACCGTCATAGGTAAATGCAACATGATTCCAGTCACTGGTACCTATATTGCTGGTGCTTTCAAGAGGATTATCCCAAGAACCAACTGATGCCTCCAGTTTGAAATTGCCGTTTATTGCCATATAAAAAGCAAGACCGGTGGAATCGTAGGTTGAAGAGGAAGCGACAAGAACTGATAAAGTTGAAGGGTAACTGGCAACCTGTACCCAAGTCTCAACTGTAATTTCCTCCATGCCATAATAACCGGGACCACAATCCATGAAACCCCGCAGATCAAAACTTCCATCAAAAAAGATTGAAGAACCGATTTTGCCCGGCATATCACGTAGTACTGCACCTTCTCCAAAAGAACGAACCAGACACAGGTTGTTGGTTCCGGCAAAATTTTCTTCCTGACCGGAAAGAGAATCCATTTTATACCATCCAACCAAAGCAGTACCGGTTGCATCAGAGGTGCAACTCTCGGCATCTATGGCACAAGAATCAGTACAAAGAAGCTCTCCTCCCAAATAACCTTCACTGACACAGGTATTCCCGTCTAAATCTGTTTTGTCGCACATTTCACTGTATTCTACTATGCCGTCGCCACATGAATATTCGAATTTACAATCAGCGGAACATCCATCATTGCTGTGAAGATTGCCGTCATCACACTCTTCATCTCCTTCAACAATGTTATTGCCACAGTAGGGGTCGTTGTTATTGGTATTATTGGTGTTATTGATATTGTTGGTGTTGTTGGAATTA
Source organism: Deltaproteobacteria bacterium (assembly GCA_027858615.1). Lineage (GTDB taxonomy): Bacteria > Myxococcota_A > Polyangia > HGW-17 > HGW-17 > JAQICJ01. The sequence goes on along the minus strand of JAQICJ010000086.1, from coordinate 3,632 downwards.
TTGGAACTGCTGTCATCACAACTCATGACAGTTACAAGTAACAAGACAAAAATTAGTCTAAATGTTGAAAATTTCAAGTTAAACCTCCATAAAAACAGTTGTGATTGCAAAACATATTAAAGCCATAATGACCAGACCTTGATTTTTGCTTGATTGAAACAGAAAAGGAACAGGCTGAGATGGTCATAGTTTAACCATTTATCCAAAATATAATATGATATAATATGTAGATAAATCAAACAAAAACTCAAGAATGATAAACGTTCAAAAATAATATAGCTTAATTTGGGGTTGAATTCATCAATAATTAAAAAAAAGTCAACTCTTAAATAATTTTATACAAATATTGTAAAAAATATTGTAAAATATAGTTCTGGAGCATTATTTAAATATTTAGAGTAACCGGCCTTTGCAAACAAAACTTAGCTTAAGACAGCAATATTAAATAGTTCCCATCCCAGAATGGAGGCTATTAGCTGGGAATGTGGGGCTGAAGTTGGAAACCAGTAGAAAACTGTTTTTGGCTCTTGCCAAATTTCCAAAGTAAAATCCAACAGCAGTTTTTTACAATTTTTCAAGAATAAACAAGCTTCCCTTCACCAGAAGGTACGGTAGATTTTTTTAAATCCCACTCCGGTGATGGGAATTATAGTGATGTAAATCCAAAAAAATCTTAAAATGAGGTCAAAATGAATCAAACTCCCAAATGCAAGGAAAACAACTCAAAAACAAGCTTCCTTTCCTCATTTCCAGATTTAATTCTTGAGTTTGAAAAAAGTGGTTATCTCTTGAGGGTAGTTAAACCAGCAAATTCGCAAATTAACATCAAACCTCACAAATACACCCAAAAAAATCTTAAAGAAATCCTCCCCAAACCTATCCTCTCCGAACTAAAACCATATTATGAAAAGACACTTGTAACCGGTCAGGCCAGTTTTTGTCACTTTGATGCAAAATTGGAGGGCAAAGCTTTCTCCCTGGAGATGGGACTTTCTTTGACCTCCAAAGACACCCTGCTGGCTTTTCTTAAAAACAGCAAAAAACAATCAAACAGAATCAAAAATCTCTACCATACCCAAAAGAAGCTCTCCATTATTACAGCGAAATCACCCCATCACATAATGCAAGTGGATAAAAATTATAATTTTCTCTATGTTGACGATAAAACAATATCCCTTTTTGAAAAATGCAAAATCAATTTTTCAACTGCCTCTTTGCAAGAATTGTTATATCCTGAAGAATTAAATACCATTGAAAAACATCTCGAAGAAGCCTGGATGGGGAAAGAAACTAATTTTAAAACTTGTCACAAGGACAAAATATACCAAATCAATCTCGTTCCTGCCCTCTGCAAACAATCAGAAAATACTCCGGCAACTCCCTCCTCTCTTTTTATTTTTGCCTCGGACATCACCCAGCAAGAACACTTTCAAAAAAACGAAATCAATTTCCTCAAGCAACTGCAATTTACTCAGAAAATGGAAAGTCTCGGGTCTTTATCTGGGGGTATTGCCCATAAATTCAACAATTTACTGATGGGAATCCTGGGCAATACAGGACTGGCTGAATCTGAAATTTCTCCTGACAGCACTGCTCACCTCTACATATCCGATATAAAAAAAGCTTCCAAAGAATTGATCGATCTCACCAAACAATTACTGGCATATTCCGGTCAGGGCAAGTTCAAGGAAGAAAACATAAATCTGAACACTTTAATTTCAGACATTGAGAAATTGATCTATGCCCTTGTTTCTCAAAACATAATTATTCGGCTCAATCTTGCCAAAAACATGAAATTGATCCGTGGGGATCTTTCCCAAATACAACAATTGTTGCTCAATATTGCTCAAAATGCTGCTGAGTCCTATCAAAATAAAAATGGATCCGTTACCATCAGCACAGGAATCATGTATTGCGATCAGAACTATCTGGACAAAACACTACCTCCCTCCAAAACAAAACCGGGTGAATATGCATTTGTGGAAATATCAGATTCAGGAAATGGAATTGACAGAGAAGACCTGCACAAAATCTTCGATCCTTTCTTTTCCACTAAATTTGTAGGTCGAGGTTTGGGTCTTGCCGCAGTCATGGGAATTATCAAAGGACACGAAGGCAGTATCAATATTTATTCAGAACCGGAAGAAGGCACTACTTTCAAAGTATTATTTCCCGTTATCAGAGAACAAGTTGAATGCAATAACAACTTCAACAAGCTGTCCAACAACAACAACAAATTATGCAATGTACTGGTAATAGATGATGAGCCATGGGTAAGAAGAGTTGTTGCCCGGATTCTGAAAAAACTAGGATTTAATCCAATTGTCTGCAAAAACGGAGAAGAAGGAGTGCAGAATTTTCTCAAACACAAAAACCAGATTTCTTTTATTTTTCTTGATCTAACCATGCCCGTCATGGGAGGAACTGAAGTGTTCAGAGAAATCCGCAAGGTCAATCCCAAGGTTCCGGTTATTCTAAGTTCCGGTTATAATGAAGAGGAAATTATTCAGAAGTTTAGTGGCAAAGGGCTGGCCGGGTTTTTGCAAAAACCCTTCTCTTTTGAAAGTTTGAAGCAATTACTTATAGATAAAGGGCTGATCAAAGAAGAGTAAGCCCCCTTAAAATTCTCCTGCCAAACCGATACCCGCAAAAGCAGGATCATAATAAAAACTGACGGATTTATTAACAGAGGAAGTATCAGATTCAAAAATACGAACAATAATTCCACTGATAATGAAAACTATTCCTGATGCCAAAGCCACATCTGTGTAAAATGCATAGTTTCTGCTTTCATCGCGGTGAAAATCGTAAGCATCAACGTCAAATTCATTGCGAGCATCAATGGTCTTTTGCAGATTGTAATAAGCGAGACCACCGGATATTGCCGAAGAAACCAACGCAACAGCTCCCAAACCGATCAAAGTGTGAGACCATAAATGACCAGAAGAAGACTTGGAGGCCTTAACCAGCTGTTTTGACTGAGTGAAGTCAATTTGTTTGGGTTTCAGTAACCGGACTTTATTACCGGCAATTTGCTTCAATTCTTTTTTTGTTTTGATTTTGGCTTTAACGGTTTTTTTTGCCTGGTTGCCATAGGAAGGATCCTTAACCATACTGACGGTGATGGGCAAAGTGGTCCCCGGAGTAATGTCGATTTTAGCCACAAAAGGGTGATAACCTTCGGATATTACCTTAATGACCACTCCGTTCTCGGGATTGACTTGATAGGGACCAGCAAGAGGAATTGTCCCTGCTTTCCTGGAATTCACATAGACATCTGCTCCAACTACCCCTCCGTTAATAATGACATGGGTATTTTTGATCTTCTTTTTCAATTTCTCTATTCTGGCTAGAATAGTCTTTTTCTCACCGGGCACCTTTTTAATGTAAATTTGAAAAAAATTGATGGCCTTCGAAAGTTTGTCGATTTTCTCGTAACAAAGGGCAACATTAAACAACAATTCCGGCTTTTTGCTTAGGCGATAGGCCGTAATAAACATCTGGCGGGCTTTGGAGTATTGTTCCTGGTCAAAATAGATCTTGGCCGCATGATAATGACTTTTAGCGAGTTTGATTTCTTTTGGGGTTGCAGCTTCGGTTGAAGTAGCCATCAGACACAAGCTGCAAAAAAG
>JAQICJ010000278.1 GCA_027858615.1 Deltaproteobacteria bacterium | reverse complement strand
ATATTCCCGTGGAGTTCTGGGCAAAACTTTGCATACTTGAAACCATGAACATAATCGATACTTTAATCCAAACTACTGTCTCCAGAAAAATCAATCATTTTGCCATATATCCCCACACAGTATTCATCGAAACTCCCGTGAACACGGGATATGCCACCCCTCTTGGGGCAAACTACTGTCTAAGTGTCAAAGACGTCGGTTCTCTCCATCTCAAAACAACAGATGAACTGGCGCTCCCAGAGTCCAGTCTCCTCTACCTCTCGAAGCAGCTATCGGATTGGCAGCAATTAACTCATCTCTTGATGTTGCTGCTTTTAAAAACAAATTCACTAAAGAAAATGCTGCCGAAATTATGGTAGAAAAAGGAACTGGCAAAAACGCTGCTGTCATTGGACATTTTCCTTTTGTTAACCGTTTTCGCAAAAAGAATATTTTTAAAAATCTTTGGGTATTCGAGCTTTCCCCTAAAGATGAACAGGACTTGTCCCCGGAAATGTTTTCAGAATACCTGCCACAAACAGATGTGCTCATGATTACAGCAACCTCGATAGTCAACAAAACTTTCAGCAAAATCATGCAGTATGTCTCTGCTGATTCTTTCAACATCATGCTCGGTCCTACCACTCCTTTAAATCCCCTTCTTTTCGATTTCAATATTGATGTACTCAGTGGAGCTGTACCTGCTGACAACAAATTGGCACGCACCTGGTTTTCTCAAGGTTCAAAGTACAGGGAAACCAAAGGTATCGAATTTGTCAGCCTCCGCAAAGATCGTTTTGGATCTCTAAAATAATCAACAATCCAAGCAACCCCAACTTTCCTTATGGTACTCCCGAATTGGGCATCTGTATTTGTTTGACTACAAAATGGGGGTTTTTGCGTTCCAGAAGAAAACAACCAAAACTAAATAGTTCTAATTAATTATTGCCCAGAAAAATATAAATACCAGAAGAAGAAAGAGAGTCAGGGAAAGATAAAGAATAACCAGATCATTTCCAGTGCGAGCCAGAATATCTTTTGCTGCTTTTTCATCTTCTTTTGCAGCGGATTTTAGTTTTAATTGTTTCTTGGCCAAATAACGACTTTTTTTGAAATTGCCCTGATTAAAATTTTCTATCATCTTCTTGGCTTCAGGGGATAACTCTTTGCTGATCGGCAATTTCCCCTCTTTGTCTCCGATGATATGTCTCTTTTTTTGCTTGGCCATAATTCATCCTTTGCCTTATACTAACTAATGTGGAACACTGAAAGGAACTGGTTTTTGCTTGATCCTGGAGCGAGCCCCCTCACCCTGACCAATTAAAACCATTTTGAATCTTGAGTCTTCAAATTTCAAAAACCCGTTGAGACGGATATTTTTATGATTATAGATTTCTATTACATTGCCACCGGGATCGATACCCTTTGCTCCGGTTGCCCCTTTGAATTCTCCTGCTGGAGTTTTGATGGTACGGGGAGAAAGGATAACCGGCTTTATCATTGGTTGTCGATAGATCATCGGTAACATTTTTTTGGTTTTGGGCACTGCCATGGACATGGGGTAAAGATTTCCCATCTTGATGATTGCCTTTTTGGGATTTTTCATCTTTGCGCCGGGATTACCTTCAAACAGCATTTTCACCCGTATTACCTGATTCATGCCTGAAACGGAAATTTCCATCCAGGAAGATCTCCCCCCATCAGTCCTGCCTACAAAAGCAATTTTTAATTTCATCTTCTTCTGTTTTTGCTTGTCATATAAAGAATATTCTATCCATGAACCAATTTTTTCTCTTTTCCCTGGAATTTTTGCAAGAATACTGGTAGCAATCCCACTTTTTGACTGCGAGGGCAGAGGGCCCTTGCCAACTGTGAGTTTTTTGCCGGCAATACTACTGGTAGAAACCAATAAAAAAATCAGAAAAACGGCTCTTTGTAACAAAATAATCTCCTGTTCGGCAAATTTAGTTTACCTTACGCCAGACAGCTTCCATCAATGGTTTTATACCTTTTTTGGTTACTGCAGAAATTGGATAAAATTCATAACCTTCAAATTGCTCCCGCAACTCTTCGATTTTAGCAGGTTCATTACAAAGATCAATCTTGGATAAAACAACAATTCGAGGCAATTCAGCCAGTTTGGGATCATATTTCTCCAACTCTTCGGAGAGGGTGGAAAAATCTTCCCAAGGATTGCCAAATTTCGGATCCAGCGGAAATTCGATTAAATGAACCAGCACTCTGGTTCTTTCAAGGTGTTTTAAAAAACGATGGCCCAAACCTCTTCCCTGATGAGCTCCTTCAACCAGACCGGGGATATCGGCCATGACAAAATTGCGTTCACCATCAATTTGAACAACACCCAGATTAGGAATAAGAGTAGTAAAGGGATAGTTGGCTATTTTTGGTCTGGCTGCACTTACCGAAGAAAGTAATGTTGATTTCCCGGCATTGGGCAATCCCAATAAACCTGCCTGTGCCAACAATTTCAATTCAAGACGAAGGTTTTTTGCTTCCCCCTTTTCACCGGCTATACATTTTCTAGGGGCCTGATTTGAAGGAGAGACAAAATGAATATTACCCCAGCCCCCAACGCCCCCGTGGGCTGCAATCAAAGTTTCACCGTCTTCAATCAGATCCCCAAGAATTTTATTGGATTCATCATCTATAATTGTTGTGCCCACAGGAACCTTGAGAATCAGATCTTCGCCACCGGCTCCATAACGGTCGTTTCCCTGACCATGAGTGCCGCTTCTTGCCTTGTAATGTTTCTTGTAACGAAAATCAAGCAGAGTCGAGGCTCTTTGAGTAGCCTCAATAATAATGTCTCCGCCTTTTCCTCCATCTCCTCCACTGGGGCCTCCCTTGGGATTATATTTCTCCCGACGAAAAGCACAACATCCATTACCGCCATTTCCTGCTATAACCTCTATTTTGGCCTCATCTACAAAATTAATTGTCTATCTCCTGAAAAGATGCCGGTTAAAAACCAAAGCTCTTTACTTTATTGATAAAATTCTTTCTTCAGCCATTCATAAAACTTGATACATTGATTTTCATCGAAATCCTCAAGTTTATAATCGTCAATATACAGGATTCTGTTATCCCGAGTTCGGTGGACAATGAGAAAAACATTAAACTGACCACCTGGCTGGCGGGAAATCCTGCCCTTGATTTCCATATATGCAGAATTTGGTTCTCTGTTGTCTCTGCCATCAAGAACTTCTATTGCAGGCAAATAAGAAAGGTGTTTCAAATAACATTGTTCAATCATCCATTTGCTGTCTTCTTTTTCATTTGCAGTACTGAATCCCTGAAACAGAATTTTGCGATTAAACCCTTTTTTTGAATAATTTTTGTCCAAAACTACTTGAATTCTCTGCGTTGCAAAATATTTATAATATCTATAACCAAATGCCAACCCTATAAGTGTGATTATAATCAGAAAAAATGCCAACCAGTTTTTAATCCAGCTTAAATTCAAACCTAGAAAATTACCTGATTTTAATTCTTCAATACTTCTGAAATGTTTATCTGAAAAAATTGCCGCTTCCGGATACCCACAATAAAAATAAAGAAGATGATTAGGATCTCTGTGATTATCCTTGGCAATACCAATCTCCCTTGCTTTGTTCAAACTTCTGCCAAAACTTGAACCCTTGAGCAACTGCCGATAAAACTCTGCTGGAAAGATTTCTGTATTCTGATCAATCAGATCATAAAGAGTTCCAATATAATGTCTGGTATTGGAAGAAAGCCAGGACTTGGCAAATTCCAATCCTTCCTGGTGGTTGTTCCCGCCACAGGAATGGGAAAAAACCAGCCAAGGCATCGAGCCTGTTTTGCCAATTTCTCTGATTTGACTGGCACCAAGAATTCCGTCGTGAAGTTTCCAACCGCATTTCCGGCCATCATCAACTAGATGACCAATATAGTGTATCAAATCATATTGTTTTATATATTTTTTCATCTCAGCACAGCCGGGATTGGTTTTATATCTGACTTTTAATTTTTTTTCTTTTCCCAGTTGATTAAAAAGATTTTCCCCCTCTTTCCAGCTCTGAGAAAGATCATGATCAGGATCGGAGACCACAATAAGCAGATCGAGAGGATAAAAATACCCCTTTTTTATTTTTCTGCGTGAACTTTCAGAAACCAAGATTCTTCCAAGATAAAAACGATGCAAAGCAAATTCATTGTCAAAAACAAGCAATTCCCAGGGAAGGTTAAATAATCCTTCATCCAGGGTCAAAGTCAGATTACCTCTGGCCTGAGCAAGGTTTTTGATAATCTCGCGAGGAAGAAGCAGGGAAGTGAGTTGTTCCCCGCAGGCTTTAATATCTTTCAAAATTTGATTTTCCAGCCGATTTTTCCCTATTGCCAGTGAAAAATTGGTAAAGATTTCCTGACTGATCTCCTCAATCAATTTCTTGTTAAATATGCTTACACCCTTGAGAAATTCCCCTCCAATACTGAGAGTACATAGAATTTCACCTTCATGAAGCACAAGGGAAAGATTCAAAAGCAGCCTTTCTGATTAACAATCAACAGAATCAATATTTTTCTCCAGGGAAAACTTTACTGTTTTCCCATAGGGGAAGATGAAGTTGCTCTTTTGGTGTCCAGCAGGAAAGCCGGCAAACAAGGGCAAATTCAGATGGTATTTTTTGATCAGATCTACAAAAATACCTTTGGGATGTTGACAGCCGGAAAAAGATCCCATGATAAGTGATTTTGCTTGTTTGATATTAGTGGAAAGGAGAAGATGATTCAACATGCGATCAATTTTATAAGGTGGCTCGTTTACATCCTCAAGAATAACAAGCTTGTCCTTGTAATCAGGTTCACAGGAGGTACCTGTCATTGAACAAAAAGTTGCCAAATTCCCTCCCAATAATTCTCCTGCCAATTCCTCCTGGTTGCCACATTGAAAAAGAGGAGACAGTTTGGGCATTTTACAAAGTTTCAAAGAAGGATTAGCCAAAAATTCCAGAGCATATTGTAAAGATTCAGTTTCTAGAAGAGGAAGTTGAGTTAAAACAGGTCCATGATATGAAACAACACCCGCCTGACGCCATAATTCCAGCAGTATGGTGATGTCTGAAAAACCAATCAGGGGCTTGGGTTTTTTGTGTAAGGCAGTTCTCAACCTTTTATGATCCAACCTGATGGCACCATATCCACCCCGGGCAGCTAGAATTATTGTAATTTCTTCGTCATTGATAGCACTGACTAGACTCTCGGTACGTCTTGCGTCATTTCCGGCAAGATATTCGGTGTCTGCTTGTTTAACCGGAAAAATCCTGAAAGGGAGATTGCCCAGTAGTTCCAACCCTTGATTGAATCTGGTCGACTGAACGGGCCCACTTGGGAAAACAATACCAATCAATCAAACACCTCCGCATTAATTGGACAACTATTCCCCTTACAAAAAATAAAACCTTGATTTGGGGGCAGGGAAAGTAAAGAAGAAAATCAAGAATAATTTATCATTAGATCTTTCTATTCATCATCATCTTTCTTTTTCTTTTTAATCTTTTTCTTTTTAAACTTTTTCTTCTATGCTTTCTTTTTCTTCTTGGCTTTCTTTTTCTTGGTTTCTTTTTCCTCAACTTCTTCTTTTTCTTCTAAATCTGGTTTCTGTTCAGTTTCCGAAACAGATTCCGAAGTGTAAACTTCGTCATCAACTGAAGGTTCCACTGAAGTTTTATTATCATCAGCAGGAGAATCCT
>JAQICJ010000225.1 GCA_027858615.1 Deltaproteobacteria bacterium | reverse complement strand
CATTATCACTTTCCTGCTGCAATCGATTCAATTCTGATTTTCTGAGATTTTGCCCCAACTCTTCAATTTTTTTCTGCAGAGTTTTTATCTTTTTTTCTTTGGCAGAAATTTCTTTTTTAACCAAAGAATTGAAATTGTTTTGAAAAAAATTTTCAAGTTCTCCAGCATATTCAAAAATTTTTTCCAATTTATTTTGAACAAAAACATTGATTTTCTGAGTTGATTCCGGCTGTGGAGTTTTTTCATAATCACTGCTTTTGGAATTTTTGAGAAGAAGATACTTTTTTTTCCATTCTTCTTTTTCAGCCCAGTGGGAAATGGCTTTTTCCCTGGATTGTTGCAGTTCCTCAGTTAAATATTCATGGTTTGAGGTATTTCCCGAATTAGTCATAAATTACTCCGACGAAAATAATTATAATTTACCTAAAGATCTGATAAAATCAGAAAAATTAATACTGGAGAGAGGTATCCGTTCGTTGACAATAATCTGTTTCAAAAAATTCAAAGCTTCTCCGCTGGTTGGTCTTTTTTCGATGTTGGTGGAAAGACCGAGAATAATCAACTCCTGTAAAGATTCAGGAACATCATTTCTGACATCATCGAATTTTAACATTGTACCTTTTTTTTTGAAATAAATAAGGGGATTTATTAAAGTAAGACTTTCAAAAAAACAAACCATGAGAGAATAAACATCAGTTCTTTCATCTCCAATAACACCTTCCAATTGTTCCGGGGGCATATATCCTTTTTTCCCGGGGACTTTCCTGAATTTTTTTAATCTGAATCCAGCTTTGGAAATACCAAAATCTGTTAATTTTATCTCACCTGCATTGGAAAGCAGGATATTGGAAGGGGAGATGTCACGATGAACTATCCCATCGATATCTCTTGATTTTATTTGTATATTGTGGGCATAATTAAGAGCCTGCAGCAGCTCAAAAAAAATAAATACTGTAATTTCGACCGGGAAAGACAGATAATTTTTAATCAATATTTTGATTGCATTTCTCAAATCAAAACCTTCCACCCATTCCAAAATAATATAATAACGGGTTCTATCTTCAAAAAGATCGATTACCCTGACAATATTTGAATGACAAAGTGTTGAATAAATCCGAGCTTCACTTTTGAAAAGTTCTACCAGATAGGGTTTTTTGGCCAACCCCGGTAATAGCTCTTTGACAGCAACATTAACCTTGATTCCGCCGGCATTTCTCCTTACTCCCTTGTAAACCGCCCCCATTCCACCAACAGTGATTAATTTTTGAATTTGATACATCCCATTTTTCAGAATATCACCGGGATCAAGCGGATTATCATTATTTTGCATGGATTGATAATAATTTTTACCTTCAACAAACTCAAGGGAAAAAACAGTCAGAAACAGGTTTTTTTATCTTGATACCTGAGTTTGTGGGGAACCCAACTTCAGCCTCATTAAAAAAAATACAGTTTTTATATCTTACAAATATCAACAGGTCTTCAACAATAAATTGCTATTAACTGATAGGGACATCTGATATAACTCTGGGTAGTGTTTTATTATTTTAAGAACAGCTCTTTATTCTGCCCCGATAAAGATAAGAGTCTTTTTTTGAAAAGTTCAACCTGCTCCCATTGTCAAAGAGGAAAAGGTTAAGCTTGGAGTGTAATTCGATGGAGTTTGAATACAGATTGCTTCTGCTGACTGATATTGAAAACATTGAGAAAGTCCTTGCAGGTTTCAAACCGCTGAATTTAACCCAAACTTCCGATGACAATGTTTACAACGTCACTTCCACTCAGAGTAATTTTGCTTTTCAATTGCATATAAGTTATTCCATCAAGGATTGTCTTAAAAAAATCAAAATTTTTATTTATCACGGCTTCCTGATTGATGGCAATGCCCGAAAAATTTCTCCTCTCAAATTTATCGAAATTTACAACAAATCTCATTACAGCAACAGAATTCTCAGCATCAGCAAAATTCTTGTTATTTTTCCGTTATCACCACCTTCTTCTCGCTTACTGCTTCAATTAGGTAAAAAACAGATCGGTGATGTCTGGGTAAAAGGCCAGGATCTTTCTCTGATTCAACACATCAAAGACATAATAACCAGGTCAAAACCCGGAAAAACAGCTCTCTGTCTTGCCGGAGGAGGAATAGAAGGACTCATCTACGAGCTGGGAGTACTCAGTTATCTCAATGATATCATGGTTAACAAAACAGTGCGGGACTTTGATATTTTTACCGGAATCAGTGCCGGCTCAATTATTTCATCAGCTCTGGTCAACGGTATCCCCACGGAAGAAATAACCAAAGCGTTTTTTGCCGACTCCTCTCTGTTCAAACCGATTCGTCCCTATAAGCTTTTTGATTTGAGTTTAAAAGAAATTTCCAGCCGTTTTCTCAATATTGCTCTCAACAAAAAGAAAAATAAATTCAATCTCGAAAGCTTGACCAGTCTTATTCCCAACGCTGCTTTCAAGGGTGATATCATCGAAGATGTCATTCGAGATTTTCTTTCCAGTCCCGGCCATACCGACGATTTCAAAAAACTGGAAAAAGAATTGTACATAGGAGCTACAGATCAGGATACCTACGAACACATAATTTTTGGTTCCAAAGGCTGGCAGGATGTTCCCATCCACAGAGCAGTTCATGCCTCCATGTCCCTGATTCCTTTTTACGAACCCCAATGGATCAACGGTCGCTGGTTTATTGACGGCTCTTTCACCAAAACTTCAGAAATTGACATTGCCATCAAAAGAGGGGCAACCTTGGTTGTTATTGTGGATCCCCTGGTACCGGTCAAAACTTCTCAAACAGGTTATGTCCGGGAAAAAGGTGGTATTTTTGCTGGCATACAAGGTCTTAAAGCACTCATCAATACTCGTTTCAAAGAAGTTCTTCCCCACCTTATTGAATCCAATCCCAAAGTAGATTTTGTCGTTTTTCTGCCGGGAAAAGAAGATATGTCCAAAATGAGCGGAATTATGTTCAGATATAGATATCGGCTGGAAATAGCCAGAATAACCAGAGAAACAGCAATGTCTACCTTCAAGGACAAAGGTCTCAGAGTAAAAGATGCTTTCAAACGACATGGAATTGAGCTTGATGTCAATAAAACCAAATAGTTTGCGTTTCCACTTTTCAATAACTCCAGAAATTTGGAAGCAGCCAAACTGATACAGGATTATTATGAGATATAAACTCTTTTTAACTATTTTTCTTTTTTTTTCCTGCAAAAATAACAAACCTGAATTAAGTGAAAAAACACAGGATAAACAAAAACTGAATACTGAAGAAATAAAGAAAAAAACTGCTTCAAAAAAAGAAAAAGAAAATAATGATAATAAATTGAAGGATCGTTCCATTTTTAGATTGGAAATTGAAAAGAAACATTTTGTTTTCGACAACATGTTAATCGCCCCTTCCTTTGTTTTTGAAAAAAACAGTACCAAAGATATTTCCAAATTAGTTGAATTCATGAACAAATGGGAAATAAACAGTTATTCCAGCCAAAATGAAAAATTCACCGCCCTCTTTTTGTCAAAACTAATTCATGCCCTTCATTATGACAAAAACAAAAGTTTCACTAAGTTATATGACTTGCGAAAATATATCCTCTATCTGATGGTCACCAAAGAAATACCTGATTCTGAGTATTTCCCTATTTCCAGCAAGGATTTGGACAAAATAACCCTGAATTACTTCAACAAAGGCTATAATTTTTATAGTATCTCCCTCAAAGAACTTAAAATCAATCTCGAAAAGGTAAAAAGTGTTATTTTCAATCAAAAACGAACCGGTAGAATTGCCCTGAATTCAACTCTGCTGCCTTTGAAAGATTTGTTCAAAGATTCAAAATCCGAAGACTCCGAAGACAATGACAAATTGGAAACAATGATTTCTTTTCTTACCAAAGGAAATTGGACCAAAGAAAGGAATTTCAGATTCACCCCCTTTGAATTCTTTATAAATCCAAAAAAAGATTCTACTCCTGCTATCTGGCTCAAATTTCTTTTTTCCGAACCTAACTCCAGCAGTATTAAAAACAAGATATCATCTATTTTGTCAACTCCTCCCTTTAATTATGGAATTGAGGTGAATAATAAAAAATATTACGACTCTTATCTCCTTCTGGCCTCGGGAACATGCCCCCTTTGCTTTCAACCCGATGATATCCCCGGCAACCATGAACTTCCCCGCAATCTAAGAAAAATGGATTGGGGCAAATATGGAGAAAAACTTAGTAAAAAATTCTTTGAGAAAAAAGTAGTTTCGACTTTTCTCAGTTGTACATCTTCTTACCTTGATTTTTTCTCTATTTACGAACATCTTACCGAAAATTCACAAAATATACCCGGCATTTATCTCAACAGCCAATATATGTCCCAAACTTTCAAAGACAATAAGCTCCTTAAAAAAATCTGGCTTAAAGCATTTGTGCAATATCTTTTTCTCAATGAAGATTTTAATCGAACTTTTTTCAAGCCGGATTGTCAGTTGATTCCGGTTTTCTTTACCACCTACAAATACATAATGCAGAGAATTACCCGTAAAAACAATATTGAAACCATGGTCAACGGTTATTATCTTCGTGGCCTTGTTTCTAATAATTTACCTGAAATTACCCCAAAAAAAGAAAATATTGATCCAACAGTAAAAAATACAAAAAGTAAGAAAAAAATATCCTTTAAAAAGTATGATTTTTTCTTCGACCCCAAACACTATCCCGTTCTTTTCGACAAAGACAAGTTAAAATCCAGAGTTGAACAATTATTGATCCAACTATCCGGAATGCATGGCAATCCAGGACGCTGGTTCAAAGAAAAAACAATTCCTTTTGACAACATGATTTCTCCGGAAAAACTCAAAGAAATGAAGGAAAAAATAATCGACAAGGAAATGCCCGAAGCCCGCGTCTATCTTCCAGCCCAGATCATTTTCAGGGGAGACAGAATAAATTACACTCACGCTAACGATGCCTCGGAGCATTTTATTTCTTTTTATTAATATCCACTCCGTCACCAACCGATAATTCTTGTTTCAGAAGGTCGACAATTTCTGCATGAAAATCCCCCTGCAGTATTTTTAAGTCATTAATCAATATTCACCAGACAGTTAGATTCAATTTTTACACCCTGAGGTTCAGAATATATGGATCCGGCTCAACAATATGCTGGTCGACAAATCCCCTATTGGTTTTTACAAGGAAAAGGAAAAAGATTATTTCCAGAGAATGGCGAAAACGAAGGAAAGAATAGCATAAAATTCAGGCAGAACAGCCAATAGCATGGCAATACCAACACCCATTTTTTCCTGGTTGATGGATCGAATGCCTGCCGCACAGACAACTCCCTGCCACCATCCGGAAAATAAACAGGCGATTCCGGTTGCAGTACCGGCGGCAAATATTTTGAGGAATACTTCAGGTTCAATACTGGCGAATTCTCCCTTCATTCTGCCGAAAAGCAAAATACCAACAACAAAAGAATAAAGCCCTTGAGTTCCAGGCAAAACTGAAACCAGAAGACCCATTCCTCGCTTTTCCTCTCTCATGCCGGCTACAGCTGAACCTGCAATTGAAAGTCCAATGGCACTTCCTGATAAACCTAAACCCAGCATTCCAAGTCCGGCAAAGGCCAGAAAATGATTCCAGTTGAGAGCTATACCACCAACTGCGGGAAGTCCTGAGTTGAGGAATGCATTAAAAAATTCGTAAGTTGTGCTGATGAGAGGCTGAAGTGTGATCACAGTATTTCTCCTTTAAATTTCTTCTACCCCGAAGAGTAAAAATAATATTAAATTTTAGTTTTTAGCTTTTATTTTCGACTTTTAAAAGGTGAATAGAGCTTGCCGCCACCTTCAAAGAATTTATCATAATACTCCAGAAAATTAAGTCTGGCAGAATGAACCAAACTTCCGATTACGGCCATGGCAAAGTTGAAGCTGTGGCCGAACAAGAAAATCAAGAGTGCAAAAAACCAGCCAAAATAGGGATTAGTGTTGAATACATCCAGAGCCAGAGTGTTTACAATGGAAGCAATTATGCCTGAACTCAGTCCAAGTCCGAAAATACGGGCATAACTGACCATATCTCCGCCAACACCGACTATATTGTACAAAGCTCCAAATCCACCCATCATTCTCTTGAGGGGAGAGCGATGAGGAGAATTGAAGAAGAATATCAATACTGAACAAGCTACAGCAGGCCATAGAAAATCAGGTCTGGACCAATTGGGCCATATCCTGATTATTCGGTAAAAAGAGACTGAAATTCCTATCCAACCAATATTAGCCAGAATCAACTGAAAATTTTTGCGGGATGCAGCCAGAAAGATTTTGACGATAAATCCCACTATAAGTTGAATAACTCCGAAATTCAAAGCCCAAAGCAAAAACTTGTTGTAATCGGTGGAAAATGCCATCAAGGGCATTAAACTCCTGAACTTTTGCGACCAGCTGTGGGTAAATAATTGTACCCCCATAAACTGCCCCATCATTAAGCCGATAACCAGGGTTGAAAAACCAAGTACCTGGATTAAACGCATGAAATAAAGCGCAGTCTGATTCTTTTTGAATTTGGGAGCCAATACTCCTCCAATAATGAGAAGAAATAAACCATAAGCAGCATCGGCCAAGCAAAATCCGAAGAAAACTCCCAGAAAAGGAGCCACCAGGACAGTAGGATCAAATTCTCGATAGTGAGGAGGATTGAATAATTTTATCAGTGGTTCAAAATATTTGATAATGGGTGGATTGTGCAATTGTACTGGAACTTCATCGTCATCATCTGGATCTTCTACTACCACGGCAACAGGATCTTCACTAAAATCTTCTTCAATTTTTGCGACCTTTTTGGCCGGGGTAAATCCCATCATAGCAAAAAGCGGATCTTCATCCCTGATACCACCTAACACCTTTGCCTGATCGTATTTTGTCTGTAATTCTTTGAGGTGTTCCTCTATTTTATCTTTAAACTGGCAGATCTTAATATATTTTTTCTGGGATTCTTCCTGTTTTTTCCGAAGCATTTCCAGACGGGATCTGATTGCGCTCAGTGAATTGTCAGGGAGGGAGGGTGTTTCAAGGGGTACTTCCGGAACTTCATCTTTAAAGGCAACGATAAATCCGTTGTCCCTGGCACCTCTCAACTTTAGCTGCTGATACCAGAAGGCAACTTCCAGGAAATGTTTGCCGTTCTCTTTAATGT
>JAQICJ010000188.1 GCA_027858615.1 Deltaproteobacteria bacterium | reverse complement strand
TCATTAAATACTTTACCTCTAAAACCGATTGTCAACTTTGTACCGAAGTAGGTGAATTACTGACGGAAATTTCAAAACTTCATGAAAAAGTCAAACTTGAAAAATATGAATCTGAAAATAATCCTGAATTGTTGGAAAAATACAAGATTGATAAATACCCTGCCTTCGTAGTTACCAATAAAGAAGGCTTTGGCGATAGAATGCGTTTCTTTGGAATTCCCTCGGGATACGAATTTGTCAGTCTTCTCTCTGCTATTATAGAGGTAGGAACAGAAAAAGTTGAATTACCGGAAGAAATATTGGATACAGTCAAAAATATTGATAAACCAGTTCACTTGCAAGTTTTTGTAACCCCTACCTGCCCTTATTGTCCCCAAGCTGTAATTATCGGTCACAAATTAGCTTTACTCAACGAAAATGTTACTGCTGACATGGTTGAAGCAACTGAATTCCCCAATCTGTCCAATAAATATAATGTTAAGGGTGTTCCCCGGGTTGTTGTCAATGAAGATGGTTATTTTGAAGGTGCTTTGCCGGAAGCCATTTACCTTGATTCAATCAAAAAAAGACTTTCCGGAGAAAAAGGCAATCTTTTTCAGCAGGGTTGATTTGTAAACTGATTTATCCGCTGGCTTTCAATCTTTTTTCCATAAACTTTTTCAAATTGAGAGCCCGCTGACTCCAAGTATATTTTTTGGAATCCTGGAGTGCCTTTTCGGCTATGTTATTGGCCATCAAAGGATCAGCGGCAATATTATTGAGAGCTGCTGCAGCTTTTTGGGGATTGTTTGGTTGAACTTTAAATGAATTTACTCCATGGTGGAGAATTTCTTCAGTATCTTCAAGATCCGGGGCAAAAATTACTCTTCCCGCAGCCAAATAATTGAATATTTTGATGGGTAAAACTGTTCTGCCATGTAGTTTCAATGGTTTATCTGTGGGAGGTATCATCAAAACATCAGAAGCGTAAAGATAAGGTGGAATCAGGTGGGGTTTGAGCCAACCCATTATTTTGACATTATCCAGATTGTTTTTTTGAGCCAGCGCTTTCATATGTTCCACTTCTTTTTCAGTGGGGCCGCCAATCAGCAGAAACTGAACACCAGGAGCATACTTGGCAATATCTATAAACATTTCCGTCCCCTTGAAAGAAGTCATGTGCCCCGTATAAGTCGCATAGAATCCTTCTTCAGGTAAACCCAGCAACTTTCGAGCTTCTCCTTTGGAAAGCTTTGGCTCAAACTCCTCAGGATCAAAACCATTATGCAGGGAAATCACCTTTTCCTCTGGTACTCCCGCCTCAATAAAAGCATTGCTGGAAAGTTCACTATGAGTTGTAATTCCCAGAAAATTGGGATGATGGGCTATTTTTCTGATTAAAGGTATAGTTTGGGGAAATTCTTCAGGCAGGAGGCGATAGGTCTCGAACATGGCCTTGCCGCCTGAATAAATGCTTAAAATAACAGGAAGAACATGGCGGGTGTAAATAAGATCGTAATCACCCAAACGCGCCAGCAAAGGAGCCAACATGCCGTGGGTAAATTTTTCTATTCTGAATTTGTTGGTGGGCATGACTGTAAAAATATCTTTCAGATTGAAGGTAGGTTCAACCCCGTAAAATTCGCATAATTCCCGCAGACGTTTTTCCCTACTTTTAAATAAATTTGAAACAAGAATAGGAATCATCAAATCGACATCTACTCCTACCTTGCCAAGAGAAGAGGCCGAAGTTACAACTTGATTTGTAGAAGTCCAGTAAGAAGGAAAAAGATCATCACAGATTGTACAAACTTTCATAATTTTACCTGACTGCCCGGTTTAAGCCATATTTTGCAGCAATTTGCAATTAATGCAGATGATACCGGCTAAAATCATTTGCCCCCGAGTTTTACCATATTGAGGATTTTACTCAACACTATTGAAAATATTACTCTGTTGAGTAAAAGGCCTGACTGATTATTAGTTCCCATCTCAGTACAGGGTATTTGACCAGATGAGAAATTTGCCTCAGGTACGCAAAGTAACTGCACAGATAATATTTACTCTTATCAGGATACTGATCAATTTAAATTGCACGTGCATACAACTGGCTCCTGTATTGCCAAATATTTGGAAGTTTTTTCCAAAATCAGTCAAAATCAGTTATATTTGGTTCAAATAGTTTCCTTCTATCAATCTGTAATTTAAACTCGGAGACAAAGCAAAATTCATGTTCAAAAAGTTGAAAACAATCAGAAAAGCACGTGAAAATATGAAAAAAGCCAGCTCCTATCTGGAATGGCTGCTGGCTGCCACCACCATCGATACCATCGAAGGTACTTCCCGGTGGATTAAAGATGAATATTCACCCTTTTACGATGTTGGGGAACTCAAAAACGCCATCGCAAAATTAAAAGAATTGCAACAACCTGATAAAGCAGGAGAACTTATCAAGTTTCTGGAGCAGGCACTTTATCGACACCATCATGACGTTGTCAATCCACAGCTTTACAGTCATACCCGTTCCGGAGAAAGCAAGATTCTGCCTCGCAATTTTCTGCAGGAAGCTACCAATTCCTTGAATTTTCTTTGTGATACCCCTTTGCCGGGCATTTCAACCGAATTTAAACTGAAAAAATTAAAAAAATATTACAAAACCTTCGGTCGTTCTGCCTTAATGCTCAGCGGAGGAGCCACCATGGGCATCTACCATCTCGGAGTGGTGAAAGCCCTTTTTGAAACCAATCTCCTGCCTAAAATTATTACCGGAAGTTCCATGGGGGCAATTGTTGCTGCCGGCCTGTGCACCCGCACCAGAAGGGAAGCCCGGCAATTCTTCAACAACCCCGAAAACATTCAGCGCCGTGGACTTAACTACAAAGGATTTTTTCAAATATTAAAAGAAAAATCCCTGTTTAATCAGAAAAAACTTTTAACCCATATTCTAGCCAATATTGGAGGAGATTATACTTTCAAAGAAGCCTGGGAAAAATCAGGTTATAATTTGAACATCTCGGTTTCTCCTACTCGTACCAGACAAAAGCCAAAAATTCTCAATCATCTTTCAACACCTGATCTGCTGATTTCCCAGGCAACTCTGGCCTCCTGTGCCATGCCCTTTCTTTTCAAACCAATCCAGTTGAAATATCGCAGCAAAGATGGACAAATCAAACCTTATCTTCCTTCGGAACGCTGGGTAGATGGAACTTTAGGTGGAGATCTTCCCATGGCCAGAGTCAGCAGACTCCACAACGCCAACCATTTTATTGTTTCTCAGACCAATCCCCATATTTATCCCTTTTTCCCCCGAAGTGAATCCCCCGGTTTGATGTATCTTGGTGTTGATCTGGCCGGATCCCTACTGCGCAATCAGGCTCGTTCCCTCATTGAAATTCTGCGCAAATATCCCAGACGCAAAAGAACCCGCAGTACTTATCTTGATCAACTTCATTCCTTGACTTCCCAACCCTACTCCGGAGATATAAACATTCATCCCCACATTGAACCGGCAATGATTACTCGACTTGTTTCCAATCCCACCAGAAAAGAAATAGACAAATATATCCACGAAGGAGAGCGCTATGCCTGGCCCAAGATTGCCATTATTCGCGATCAAACTTTGATCGCACGCACTTTTGAATCCTGCATTGAACAACTGGAAAATCAGGTAAATAACTCCAATATGGTTGAATCTTGATGTAACTTCCATAACCTATTGTTGCAGTACATAAACTCAATAAAAATAGTTGGTAAAATCCGAGGGCTTTAGTTAAGATATTTTCCATGGGTTTCTACAAGATATCTCAAAACAGGCTGCAAAATTATCTAAAATTGCTCAAATCTATTTTTTTGGATTATGGTTTAAGCAAAATTTATCCCGATCTGTTTAAAATCAGGAATGCTTTAGACTTATGGGCTCCAGAACTCAACCCGAAAGTAAACAGATATCTGGAAATAAGCACTGTAAGCGGACTTCCGGCTGAAGGAGCTTATACCAGACTTAAAAATGAAAAAAAACTATATCTGAACGAATTACAGCGGGGAAAATTATCCACTAAAAGAAAAGAGCATCCTTATTACAAAAAACTGCTGGAAACCCCCTTTCCTCTTCGTCTTTCACTGGAATTGAAACTCTCCCGTATCATTGAAGATAAAAAAAAATCATCTTTGAGAATAATCCTGGACAGATTCGAAATAGCAAGGGGTCAACTGACCCGATATACTATAGATCTTCTCAACAAAAACACTTTCTGGCAAAAACCGTATTTTGAACTGGAAGATAATTTTGTCAGATATTCGGACAATTTCAGAAACCAGATAATCCAAAGTTGTCAAAATGAATCGGAATTGGCCTTTTTGTCCTTGCTCAAACTGGAAGGATGTACAATCGATTCCATTAGAATGGGAAGTGTGGGGCCCCTTTGGCATCAGGGAAATCACAATGATTTACTGAAAAGTATTTTTCAAAAATATCCAGATACTTTTATTTTAAATCTTCCCGCCAGCAGCATGACCAGAGCCTTGCAAAAAGATAAAAATCTCGATCCTTTTTCCGCCTCCTTCAAGGAGCAATTGTCTGCAAACTCCAGGGAAGAACTGGCAGCCTGGGAAAAAGAATATGGATTGAGTGTTTTTAAAGAGAGAAGAATTATTATCCACGGCAGCAACAAGATTATAATCAAAAATATCCTCAGAAAATTATACCCGAATCTTCTGATCAGGATCACTCCGGACGTACCCTGAAAACCAGTTTTAAAGAAAGAAAAATAAAAATGAACAATAACATTAAAATAGCCCCGGAAAATATTGAACCCCTGCTTGATGAAATCAGGGAACAAATAAAACAGTCTGCTTTTCTTCCCTTTTTGCGAAACCACGATGACTCTCCCTACGGGCTTGGCATCAATTCCAATAAAATTCTGGAAATTCTGGAAAAAGTCATTGGTGTTTACCAGATTACCAAATCCCTTCTGACCGAAAAATACAAAGATAATCAGGTGGAAGTAAAAATTGTCAATCTGGTCTGTGTTCACCTGGTTTCAAACCTGGCCTTTACGCTTCTTAACGAATTTACCGATTATAAAGTAAGAACCATCAACCATTTTCATCTTAATGAAATAAAAGAACTTGTTCTAAATGAAAAATTCAACAGTCAAAAACTTCTGGCCGACCTTGCATCTTATGTCAAAAAGAAGTCTGAGCCTGATCTTGAAGGAATCAGTATGACAGCCTGTGCTTACTTTAAATTGATGCGCTGTTCCCTCGAAAAAATCGCTCTTGATCTGCGTTTTGCTACTCAGTTGAATTTACTTAAAGAAACAGAACTTAAAATTTTTAATTACCAAACAAAACTTATGGGCAAACTTGATAAAACACCGTCAAAACAACACCTATTGCCCATTACCACTGAGCAGATCATTGGCAATAGTGAATTTGTCAACGCCGGGATCAAACTGGTTGATAACCTGCTGGCCTATGATCAGACTTTTGGTAAAAATCCCAAGAACTTCAACCAAATCCTGTTTGGACTCGGCCGACCCGGTTGTGGCAAAACAGCTACAGCCAATGCCCTGGGTAATTATCTGTTTGCTAGAGCCGAGTCCATCGATCTGCCAGCAAAATTCAAGGTAATTCGACGCACAGACTGGGCCTCTTCTTATCAAAATGCTTCCGCCCAATCACTTATTGAAATTTTTACTTCAACTCTGGAAAATTTTGCAGGAGTGGTTTTCTTTTACTGGCCGGATATAGACACCGCCTTTTCTTCAAGGACAGATAACAATAGCGGCAATGAAGAAAAAGATATTCTGGGAGCAGCATTTGGACTTTTCGATGGCACTATTTTACCTTTTAACGGACAGTGGATCCTGGTCTGTGACGCCAACTACATGCAAATGGACGAAGCTACTGTGAGCAGATTATCCCAAAATCCCCAACGGGTAAACGGACCGGAAACAGATGAAGATTTTGCTGAACTTCTCCACCGGGTTCTGTTGGGAAAAGAATATGAGCCTTATCTCAATCTCGATCGAAAAAAATGGCTGAAAATCGGAAATTTCTGCCGTGATCTGGAAATTTCAGGTAGAGATTTAGCAAATATTTCCCGAAAAATAATTGCCAAAATTGAAGATTTTCCCTTGAAGGAAATTTTTTTCAGTTTGGATTATCAACAACGAGAAGAATATATCAAAGAACATCGTCACCAAATTGAGTTTGAGTTTATTCGTTCTCAAATTGAACAGACCAGTCAATTTAAAAAAGCAGCCGAAAAAATGGAAAAGAAAGATTCTGTCCAGATGATGGTCAACCGGATGAAACTCGAATATGAAGCTCGACAAAAAGTACTTGAGGACAAAAATAAAATCTGATGAACAACCCCAATTCAACCAGCATTGCAGCTAAAAATTATGAACTTTTATCCCGGGAATTAAGGGGAAAAGACTATGGTTTTGTAAAAGAACTGGTAATCAACAGTATCGACTCTGACAGCAACCTGGTCAAAGTTGACCTTTCCCGGGAAAATGATCTCTCCCGTTTGACTTTCAGGGATTATGGTCGGGGAATGAGCCGAAAAGAGATTATTGAAAAACTCCTGAGATTTCCAGGGGGTAATAAAAAAAACAATTTTATCAAAGTGGGCAGTACCGGTATTGGTTTTTCCAGCATTTTCAAATATTCACCTTCTCTGATTCTGATCCGAACCGGTAAATTTGGTGAATACCATGATGTTTTCTTGAAAAAAGATGGATCCTACCAGATTTTTGCTTCCGAAAAACCCTTCGATGGTACTTCCATCTCTGTTTTTCTGGAAGAAAACATGAATGAACTGCAACCAAAAATAGAAAAAGTACTAGATAAGTGGTTTTCCTTTGCTTTCGTCCCGGTTTTTTTCAACAAAAAGCAAATAAACCAACCTTTTTCCAGTAAGGAAGCACTTTTTTCAATGGATCTCCATCGAGGCGGAACTTTTGTTCAACTCTCCATTGAAAAAACAAAAAAAACCAGAGTTGAACTTTACAATCAAGGCATATTCTTTACCTCAGCCAATTCTCCCTTCCCCCATCTTAATCTCAAAATATCTTCACCTTACCTTGATATTCAAAATACAGACATCAGCAATAAAAAATTTCACCTCGACATAATTTTGCAAAAAATCAACCGGGATTGTCTTCCCCAGTTAAAAAATAAACTGGGTGACAACTTGGAAAAAGTAGCCGCAAACGGTAATGATCAAACTCAATATCAACAACTGCTACTGGCTTTCAAATATCTGCTGCAATCACAATTCAGCCCCGATCTATTGCAAAGAAAAATTTTCCCGACCCCGGCGGGTCCTTCCCGCAGTATCAGAGAACTGATGGAAAACAGAAGGATTTATCTCATCAAATCAGAACCGCAACCTGCAGTTGACGATTGTATTTTTCTGAAGGGGAATCTGCTGGACAATAATCATCTGGTTGCTGTTGTAAATTTGGTTCAACCTGATTTTTATCGAAAGATTGCACTATTCGACAATCATTTTGCTGCTTTTGCAAAAATCACTTCCCTCGTAGAAATTGAGCGGGAATTTCTCGATAATTTAGAATTGTTTTTCAAACAACAGGGAATCATTTTTAAAGAGGGAATATTTTTGATTGAAACCCCAGATACGCATCTGGATTCTCCCTGGTTTTTCCATGATGCCAAAGAAAACATCCTTAATTTTGCCAGGCAGGAGTTAAATCTATCCAAGCAGAACCAAACCCTGCTCTTACAGAAAAACAATCCTTACATAATTGATTTTCTCAAATTGGCAAAAAGTGATCTTAACCTTGCAATTCTAATGTTTTGCGGAGCAGTTTTTCTATCAACTGACCGCTATCCTGATTTTCTGGAAAAATCCCTGTTTTATTCTGATTTATTCTGAATCAGGCAGAAGGAGAGTTTTACTTTTATGTTTGATTTCACTATAATATAAGATATGGTGTCTTACATACAGTTTCAAAACTAATAATACTTAATTACCATGTAGACTGCTTCTCCAAAGGAGGAAAGTCATGAAAAAACTTTTTTTATTCAGTTTCTTGCTGGCAGCTCTTGTTCCGGCCAAATCCATCGGCAAAGTCTGCTTCAAATGTAAAAGCAATAAACCTGTTCCTTATGTCTGTGCTGAAAAAGACACTTTTACTGCCCGCAAAAATGCCCGCAAAGCCGGTTGTAATATCACCAGTTATTCCAGCACCTGCAAATGCGGCGTAACTGTCGATTACAAAACCATCAGAAATAATCAACTGGAAGCCAAATATTTCGGTTGGCTCTAGTTAGTTCCCATCCCAAAAATGGATATCATCGTCTGGCGACGGAATTTTGCCTCATCTGCTTTGTCATAACTGCTTGAAATAGTAGTGGCTATATCTGCGAAGTTATTCCGCACATCTGTGGCAAACTTCTTCACCAGCCAAAAACCCCATTCTGGGACGGAAACTAGTTAGTTCCCATTGTTTAATTTTATCCGTAAAAACTTATCTGTCTACTTTTCAACAGATCTTCCAACTTCTCAAAAACAGGGGAATTTGACCGGACAATTTTTTTGTTTACCAACAATCTTTGTTGGGTAAAACAGAACCAGTTATCTGCAGAAAATCTGTTTTTTAATTTTTAAAACTTTTCTGTTAACTTAAAAAATACATGTGATATAAAACAGGCTATGACTGAGCCTATTATTAGAATTTCCAAAGTCAATAAAAGTTATGGTACAGGTAAAGCCAGAAATCAGGTTTTATACGATATCGACCTTAATATAAAAAGTGGCGAATCTGTTTCCATTGTTGGCACCAGCGGCAGTGGCAAAACCACTTTACTTAACATTATTGGTGGTCTTGATCGCAGATATGATGGTTCCTGTATTGTAAACAACAAAAAGATTGAGAAAATGTCGGAAAAGCAGCTCTCCCGTTTCAGAAATGAAACTATCGGCTTTGTTTTCCAATCTTTCAATTTAATGGAACATTTAACCTCTTGGGAAAATGTAGCCCTCTCCTCTTATTTCAAAGGTTGTAAAATCAAGGGAAATTATGTTCAGAAAAGAGCAGTCGAAGTTCTTGAACGGGTTGAATTAAATGACAAAATCAACGCCTACCCACCCAACTTGTCCGGAGGGCAAAAACAAAGAGTTGCCATAGCTCGCGCCTTGTTCAATAATCCAGATATTCTGCTCTGTGACGAACCCACTGGCAATCTTGATTCCAAAACAGGCAAAAATGTGATTGAACTTTTCCACGAACTAAATATCGAAGATAAAATTACAGTTATTGTCATCACCCACGAAGAAAGAGTCTCCAAAGGCACTGATCGCAGCATCCAGCTTGAAGATGGCAAAATTCTATCCATAAATACTAAAACTGCCCCGGTAAAATAAATTTATGAGTCTGACAAAATTATTAAATCTGGTAATAAAAAATATTAACAGAAATTCAAAACAACTGATTCTGGCTTCCATTGGGATTATTATCGGTCTTTGGGCTTTTTCCCTTTTTCTCTCTTTCGGTCTGGGAATTACTCAGGTTGTTGAAGGAAAGATCTTCCCCTGGGATAAAATTGAAGTTATTCCCAAGGCAACCAACCTGTCAACAAGACGCCAGGGAAATAAAGTCAACCAATTCTGTCGCCATGACGATTTTTACATCAATGACAAACCAAATGGCACCCTCAACCGGGAATTTTCTCTCAAATTCAAACAACATAAACATCTCACCAATGAAATAGTCGAGCTCATCAGAAACAGGCCCGAAGTAAAAACAGCCTATCCCAAAATGAAGCTTACTTTCCCGGCAATAGCTGAAGGTGGAATGGATGAACTTCACCTCTCCCACCCTCTGCGCACAGAAATTTTTGCCGATGGAATCTTTCCCGAAAATCTGGTGCAATGCAACAAAGAAGAATCAGAAAATGATCTGCAAAAAGTTCGTGGGGAAAGAGAATGTGATGTTATCCAT
>JAQICJ010000186.1 GCA_027858615.1 Deltaproteobacteria bacterium | reverse complement strand
TTGTTAAACCTGTCAAGTTGTGTAAATTCAATATTTCGTTCTTCTCTCCACCGGGGTTCTGGGTCTCCGGGAAAAAGACGTTCCCATTTCGCAACCCAAATGTCGTCTTCATCCTGCTTCCTGCCAGAAGAAAGCTTGCAAAGCAGGTAAATCAAAGATTTCGCTTTTGAAATACTCTGAAATATTTCTAATTTTGTTGAGTCAGCATACCATTTGCCGATTTCATATCTACCCGCATGTTAAAACAAACACCGATTTTTACAAAAAAATTCATGAAGTGTATTTTTGGTCTCTGGGTAATTATGATTATTACCGAGCCATCTTTCGGACAAGTAATAGGGAATCCACCGGTTACCCACTATTCTCATCAGGACTTTAACAGCGATGAGCAATTTTGGGATGCCTGCCAGGACTCAAAAGGCATCATGTATTTTGGAAACAATTATGGCATTTTGACTTTTGATGGTGAACGTTGGAAAAAAGTTTCCTTACCGAATAACAGCGGTGTCCGTAGTTTGCATCACTCAAAAAAAGGATCTGTTTATGCCGGAGGGTACAATGAATTTGGAGTCATTTCCTCCAATAAAAATGGAATCCCATCTTATGAATCCATGCGTCATCTCCTCCCATCCAAATATCCGGAAATCGGGAACGTATGGCAAATTATAGAACTCAATGAAACCATTATATTACGTACTTTTGATTATCTGATTCTTATTAATCACCAAAAAGTTGAGATCATTGAAGCAACGGAATCCTTTAGATATACAGCCGTAGTTGATCACCAATTATTCCTACTCGATCAGAATAAACTTTTCATATTAAATATCAACACTTCACAACTTCAACCCGTCATTTCGGTAGAGGATATTTCTAACGAAAGGTTTTTGGCCCTTTTTCCGGGCAAAACAAAAGACTCAATATTTTTATTAACTAAGAAAGGTTCATTTTTTGATGTATCACTTAACACTCAAAAAGCCCATCGCCTGCAAAGTATTGTTCCTCCAGCTTCTAACCAGCTTCTGACTGCTGCCATTCAATCATCATCAGGAGAAATCCATACAGGAACCCTGAGCAACAAACTGTCTACCTGGAAAATAAAAAATAATCGTCTTGTAAAAATCAGGACATATGCAGAACTGCAGGATCAGACAGTATTAAATCTCTTTGAATCAAAAGAGGGAACAATTTGGGTGTTACTCAACAAAGGTCTGGATTATTTTGATCCGAATAGTCCCCTGACCAACATCATGCAGGGCCCCTCAGTCTATGATGTGGCAATATTTAAAAACAAGCTCTTTACTGCTACCAACCAGGGTGTATTTCATTCAGCAGGCATTAATTCTGATAGTATCATTTACCAAAATGAATTCACCAAAGTTCCCATGCTTGGTGGACAAGCCTGGGCGCTCAACATCATCAATAACCAACTGTTTTGTGCTCACGACTTGGGGCTTTTCAGGATAATAGACAATCAACAAACACATATACCCGGGTTCCCTGGTGTCTGGAAGTTATTTCCGATCTCGAAAACCGACGACCTGTATTTTGTCTGCACATACAACGGTCTGGGAGTTATCCAAATTTCGGATAACACATTTTCTGTCTTAGAAACCACTTTACCGGGATTTGATGAGTCCACCCGCGATTTAATTGACATTCCCGGGACAACAGATTCAGACTGGGTATGCCATGGCTACAAAGGCGTTTTCAGGATTAAAATCAACGAAGAGAACTCACGTGTGATATCCACAGAACACTTTAACGAAAAAGACGGTCTTCCCTCTCCATACAATATCAATGTACATAGATGGAAAGGGCAAAATATTTTTACAACCAATAAGGGAATGTATGTTTTTGATGAAAACAAGGAGCAATTTGTCCCTCATCAGAAACTAGATGAACTCCTTGGAACCAATAAAAACATCCGTCAACTGGCTCAGTTTGGCGATACGACCTGGGTTGTAAAAGACAATCAGTTTGGTTTTTTTGGCAAAGAAATGGATCATGTTGTTACAAACCCCTTTCTTTCATTAAAGGGAACCCTTAACAGAGGGCTGGAGTGCATTGTGCCTCTAAAAAACACCAATAAGGTATTTCTGGGAACTATAAACGGACTATATGCCTTTCACCCGAATGCCCAATCTCAGCTCAATTCTGCACAAATAAAAACAACTATAACGGAGCTCACCTACACCATCAAGGACTCCGTCGAAATACTGTCCCTTTCTGATACAACAAAAGTTTCAGAATTTCCAAAGGAAGTGTACAATCTTAATTTCAAAGTTTCAGCCCCTTTTATTCGTGACAAATCGAATATAAAGTACAGTTACCTGCTCCAGGATCAAATGAGTAACTGGTCGGAATGGCAGGAAGAACCTGAAATAAACTTTTCCTTTTTAAAGAACGGAAGCTATACACTAAAAGTAAAAGCCAAAAGTTTATCAGGAGAACGTGCCCAAACAGCTCAAATAAATTTTTCTATAGCATCGGGCTGGTATGCCTCATGGCCCTGGACGGTTTTATGGATTCTAATCTTTACCGGACTTGTAACTTTTGCCATCCGGCAGATGAAAATCATTATTGTTAAAGAAAAAGAAAAAACCAGGCTCGAAGAA
>JAQICJ010000179.1 GCA_027858615.1 Deltaproteobacteria bacterium | reverse complement strand
CATCCGAAAGACCTACTTCAGGCAATTGTTTTTTAATTTTTTCGGGAATTTTTTCAGGGTTTTTTAATTGTTCAAAAGTGGGAATGAGAATATTTCTTTCCCTGCATCTTTTTACTGTATTTTCCAAAACAGAATGATTAAATTTTAATTCGACAGGATTGTACATAATTTATTTCTCCTTATATAATGATAGTTCTTTCGAAGAACATCCACAGAACATCGTTTTTGACGACGAACTGCAAGATAGTTTATTTTAAAAAAAAAAGCGAATGTTGCCGGTAAAAAATTCCGACTTTCTCAAACTGTTTTTTCTATCTGATATAAACTATTGATATTATGTATTAAAAATGAGACATGCGCTAAATCAGAAACTATAAAATTTAATTTTTAAATTCTGATTCAATAGATTTCGGAAGGTTTTCTGGTGATATCAGCACCTAGAGATGATAATTTATTCTCTATCTTTTCATAACCACGATCGAGATGATAAACTCTGAGAATTTCAGTAGTGCCCTTGGCAATCAATCCCGCCAGGATGAGAGAAGCACTTGCTCTCAAATCTGTCGCCATCACAGTTGTTCCTTCTAATTCACAAGGACCGTTGATAATAGCATTTCTCTTTTCAATCTGAATATCAGCACCCATTCTCAACAGCTCAGGCACGTGCATATATCGATTCTCAAAAATACTTTCCGTGATAAAAGACTTCCCTCTGGCCTTTAAAGCCAGCACCATGAACTGAGCCTGCATATCTGTGGGAAACCCCGGATAAGCTTCTGTTATGACATCAAGGGGATGGATTGTTCCAGAGGAATTTATTTTAATGAAATCTTTGCCTGTCTCCACTGAAATTCCAATATTCTTCATGATTTCGACTATTCGACTTACATGCAGTGGATTTGCTTTGCGTATTAATACATCTCCTCTGGTTATGGCGGCTGCAACCATAAAAGTTCCAGTTTCTATACGATCTGGGATAACACTGTGATCAGCCGGTTGCAGATTTTCGCAACCATTGATTATTATCCGTGAAGTTCCTGCTCCGCGGATTTTTGCCCCCATTTTGTCCAATAAATTTGCCAGATCAATAATTTCAGGTTCTCTGGCGGCATTATTGATGACTGTAGTTCCTGCAGCCAAAGTTGCTGCCATCATCAGGTTTTCAGTACCTCCAACTGTAGGCTGGGGAAAATCAATTACTGATCCTTGCAACCTGGTACAATTTACTTCTACATAACCTTTACTTATATTAACCTGGGCTCCCATGGCTTTTAGACCCTTCAGATGCAGATCTATGGGTCTTGCTCCAATGGCACATCCCCCGGGAAGAGAAACTTTTGCATAACCGAAACGAGCAACAAGCGGTCCTAAAACCAGAATTGCCGCCCTCATAGTTTTAACAAGTTCGTAGGGAGCAATGGGATTGTTGAGTTCCGCCGTATTTATTTTGATTCGAGGCCAGTTCATATCGATGTCAGCACCCATTATTGCAAGTAATTTCAATATGGTTCTAATATCTCCCAAACGGGGTACATTATCGAAAATAATTTGTCCCGGAGTAAGAATTGAGGCACAAATCAAGGGAAGAGCAGCATTTTTGGCGCCACTGATATCTACCCTGCCCTCAAGCCTTTTTCCACCATTAACAACAATCTTATCCATAAAAAATCATTCCTTGAAAATAAAAGAACATAACTGAAAACTCAATGGGGTGAGGATTTATTTTATGCGGGAGGAAATTTTGTCTCCATCCATGTATGTTTCGAGGATTGCACCTTCTTTTTCACCAAACAGTTCAAAGGCCTTTTCTTCGAGGTATCTGAAGATAAGAGAACTGAGTCCTCTGGCGCCGGTTTCTCTATTCAGGGCAAGTTTGACAATGTGGTCAATAACATCTTCTTTAATTACCAATTTTATTTTTTCCAATTCAAATTCTTTTCGCACTCTGGATAAAACATTGTCCTCAAGAATATCCTTCATGGTATCTTCATCCAAACTGGCAAAAGGAACAATGTTGCCAAAACGTGCAACTAATTCAGGTAAAAAACCATAACTCTGAAAATAGGAAATGTTTTCCACCTCCTCTGGATCATAATCAACTGCAATAGCAGTTTCATCATATCTTTTGCGATTTTTAATCTCTTGCCCGAATCCTTTGACCTTGCCTTTGGCAAAACGGTTAAGAATGGAGGAAAATCCTGAAAAAGCACCTATTCCGACAAAAGCAATATCCTGGGTATTGATATTGATTGTTTCCACATAGGAAGAATGAGTGAGTTCAACAGGCACATTTACCTCGGAAGTCTCAAGCATTTTGAGCAATTCACGCTGCACTCCAAGACCGGTAATATCTTTAGTGGTTCCTGCCCCTGCAAATACTGCATTATTCTGAGTTGAAGCCAACTTGTCAAATTCATCAAGGGCAATAATACCAATTCTGGTTAATCTCTCATCCCGGTCGGCGGTATGATATAATCTGGTGAGTATATTGTTGGGATCCTGACCCACATAACCAGTTTCTGAATATGGAGTAACATCAACTACCACGGTGGGAAAATCGAGAATCTTATCAAAAAGACTTTCAACCAGATAAGTTTTGCCGCAACCGGTAGGTCCCATGAGCAACATATTATTCTTCTCGCCGATTTTTTCACGGGATAGATTCTCAATGTAGATTCTTCTCAATCTTTGTATATGACGATATGCCAATAAAGTTACAGATCTTTTGGCATTTGACTGCCCTCTGTAACCCATTTTTTCCAATTCTGTCACCATTTTTTTTGGAGAAAGCAAGGGGATTTTTCCAATGTGTTTTCTTAAAAATTCTTTGTCCGAAATATCATCTTCCTCTTCAACTGTCTTTTCCTCTCCTTGATTTTCAAAAATTTTTTCGGAAATTATAAAATCAAAAGGATTTACTTCGTCTGACTGCTTTGGGGAAGATTTAGTTTTTTTTCCTTTGGAGTTGTTGTTTTTATCACTGTTTTTTGTCATATTTTTATCCTGAAATTTTTGATAATTGGATTATTCTGGTTTCAAAAATGAAACAGATGCACATACGGATGTATATGATATACATACAGATGCATATAATGATAACAAAAATACACCATCCGCATATTTCAGATTGAATGCAAAAGTCTGAATTTGCCTTGTTCTGTAAGGCCTGACGCTCTTTGGAAATCTTCAACAAACAGATTTGTGTGCTGATTTCAAACCGGAAAGTTGGTTTAACTTGTCAATAATAATAATGCAAGCAGAGAAAATATTTTCAGCTGGATTTTAGCTCAAGGTTGACTTAACATAAAGTAATGGACAGCAAAAGAAAAAACCCCAGACTATATTTTAATATTCCCGTTCAATATGAGGTACTACCTGCCAACGAAAACAATATTCCTCCCGAGCTCGCCCGAGTTTTTCAGAGGGTACACCCCAATGAAGAAGGAGCCGGCAAAAAAATCAATGGCAGACTCAAAGATCTCAGTTCCACCGGTGCTTTCATAGCAGGAGAACCACCCCCTCTTCTGGCTCGAGTCGGATTGCTTTTCGGCATTCCCGGTTTTGCTAAAGTCGAAGCAATTGCTTGGGTACTCTGGAGAAGAATAGATTCAGTCACCTGTGATGGTGAAGAATTAGCCAAAGGATTCGGCCTGCTGTTTGAATATCTTTCCCCTGAAGCCCGCTTACATATTGAACGCCTGGTTACCATGCAAAATGCCAGTGAAGATCTGGATCCCCTTTTGGTAACTTTGCTCGAATAGTACAACCAGTCAAATAATAGGTTTTTTACAATCAGCCGGACCTTAGTCGGGTTTTCCTGTACTCTCCAAGTTCCCATCACCAATATAATAAAAAAGGTTGGTTTTTTCCTGATTCAAGCTACAATTTCAATGAACATTCAATCTGTATATCCCTCAATTTCCAATATCTATCAGGCAATCCCATGAAACTGTCTTATTATCTTGTTTTTCTCCTCTTCATTCAATTTGCCGGCAGCGGCTGTGAAGATACTGTAGTTTATCAAGAACTGGTATGTGGAAACGGGAAAATTGAAGAGGGGGAAGAATGTGACGACGGTAACAACAGCGAAGAAGATTTGTGTGACAACAACTGCAAACTTATTCTTGTCGAAGATTGTACCAATGGACAGGACGACGATTATGACGGTTGGATTGACTGTATGGATCCCGATTGTTTTGGCGGCGAAAACTGCACCACTGAAATTTGCAACAATGGATATGACGATGATGACGATGGTCTGATCGATTGTTTGGATCCCGATTGCGTCCAGGCAAGCAATTGCACAATCGTTGAAATCTGCGATAACGGAATCGATGATAACGCCAACGGCAATATCGATTGTGAAGACAGCTCCTGCTTCGATCATCCAGCCTGTGGAAATTGCAATTATGATCAGGCTCTCGTGTTTCCTGCTCCCGGTGAAACTTCCATCCTTGATGCCACCGAGTTAACCAATAATTTTAATTATTTCTGTCTGGAAACTTCCAGAAAAAGCTGGATTACTCGCCTGCAACTGGAACAACCTGTTTCTCTGGAAATTACCCTGGAAGAAGTCGGAGACGCCACAGATTTTGTCATGGCTTTGAGCAGAGAAGAAGATCCCGGAACAAGCTGCGGACTTGATGCTCTGTCCTGCTATGCTTATTCCAGTCCAGATTCCACTTCTCTGGCCAAATTGCCACTCATTCCGCCAGGAACCTATCGTTTTGCTTTCAATCCCGGTTCATACAAAGGCAATGTTTTGCTCTATTATGGCGAGCCCAAACTGGAAAATTGCACAGATGGTTTTGACAATGACAATGACGGACTGGTGGACTGTGAAGATCCGGACTGCATCGATCTTCCCGTCTGTCTTGAAGAAATCTGCGACAACAATCTCGATGACAACGGCGATGGCAAAATCGACTGTGAAGATCCAGACTGTGAGCTCTTCTGCGCACCGCCGGAACAATGTGACAACAACACTGATGATGATCTTGACGGCAAAATCGACTGCTCTGATTTTGACTGCATTGGTGTTCTGGCCTGTCAAACCACCTCCTGCATAATCTACGCAAACTTAGGTTCCCTCAACCGCGGCAGTTATGCCACTTCCAACTATGACACAACCATCGCCGACAACAGTTTTCTGACCAGTTGCGGGGGAACAGGTCCGGACTAGGCAATTCAATTTGAACTTGCTTCCTATTCCAACTTGTTTATCCATCACACTCAAACAGGTATGCACTCCCTGGCCCTTGCTACCCAGACCAAACCAGAAGAAACCTGTCAACAGGGTGAACTGCAGTGTTTTCCCTCTGCTGGCCTGAATCTTCCCCAAAGTATTACTCTTCACGATCTTCCCCCTGCAACTTATTTTCTCCTTCTTGATACAGAAAGCCAGGACGCTTCTGGAATTGGACGAGTGGAACTTCAGGTTTATGATCCAAATGCCGAAATCTGCAATAACAGTCAGGATGACGATGAAGACGGAATGGTGGATTGTGACGACAGCGAATGCCAACATCTTTCCATCTGTTCCGGAGAATTCAACTGTCACAATGACAGCGATGATGACAACGACGGTTGGACAGACTGCCAGGATCCCGACTGTATGTTCCAGCCCGGTTGCAATATAACCAGTTGCAT
>JAQICJ010000072.1 GCA_027858615.1 Deltaproteobacteria bacterium | reverse complement strand
GAATAACTTCTGCAGAAGTTGTTAAAATATTCAGGGATGAGGGAGTTCGACTAAGTCAGGCAACATTTCGCAAGTATGTGCAACTTGGTTTGTTGTCTCGTAGTCATAGAGTCAGTGCTGGTTCCGGAAAGCACAGGGGATCAAGAGGCATATATTCTGCATCTGTCCTGAAGAATATCAACGAAGTGAAAAAGATGATGAATGAGGGACTTACCCTTGACGATATTGTAAGGGCATCCCGGAAATTCAAACAGGATATAA
Organism: Deltaproteobacteria bacterium; assembly: GCA_027858615.1. GTDB lineage: Bacteria > Myxococcota_A > Polyangia > HGW-17 > HGW-17 > JAQICJ01. Next base: position 4,247 of record JAQICJ010000072.1, on the reverse strand, counting down.
ATTGGATCAATTCAGAACTTGAACAATTGTTCCAGGAAATGAACAGGGAAATTGATGAACCAAAATTCGATCTCAGTTTAAAACCCAGAGTTGAAAGTGATATTAGAGATGCTCGGGATAATGCGGAAGAACTTATCAAAAAACTTGAAAATATAGATAAAACAATAACTCAGCCAAAACCAACTTTATAGGAGGAGGCAACATGTCCAAAAGGAAAAAGAGAAGAACCCGAAGAATTACCAAATCAAGAGTAGGTGAAAGACCGAAAACAATTTTAGCAAAAACACTTTCCAAGGAAGAAAAAAAACAAAGTGCACTTTTAGATGATTACATGCATGAGGATATGCCGAAAACCAGGGCAGAATGTAAATATGGTTACAGACCATGCCCCTATGTGAGATGCAAATACAATCTTTATCTGCATGTCAAAAACAATGGATCAATTGTACAGAACTGGAAGGCAAATGTTTGTGATATGAGCGAAAGCTGTGCCTTGGATATATCTGAAAGGGGAGGGCATACTCTCGATCAGATCGGTGAATTTCTCAATCTGACCCGGGAACGCATTCGTCAACTGGAAGCTTCCGCGTTGAAGAAACTCAAAGAAAACAATCCTAAATTTGCTGAATATCTTGAAGGAGTAGGAAATTCTGAACAATCGATGAATGCCTTGATGGATCACATAAAATACAACAGTTGAACAACTCAGAGTAAAATGAATGCTATTTCCAATTCTGGCAGTTATATTTTTACTTCTCCATTTGGTTTTTGCCCTGGGAAAGGCAAAGAATGATGAAGAATATTTTCGTGCCAAATCCCAGGCTTCAGCTTCGGTAATTGGTATTTCACTGGCTGCTACAATTCTCGGGGCAAGTGGAGTCATGGGAACAATCAGTTGGGGATCCGTTTATGGAATTACAGGCAGTTTATGGCTTCTGTCGGGAGTAATCGGACTTCTCTTTCTCTGGTATCTTTATCCTCGGATAACCCAAAGACAGGCTTTCACTTTACTGGGTCTTTGTCCGCAAAGTAAGGGAAACTGGAGTAAAAAGCTCTTTGCCCTGGTTATTATTCTGGCTTGGACGGCAATTGCAGCAGCCCAATTCAAAGCGCTGGCTCTGCTTTTGGCACCCTGGTTCAATATTTCATCCGTATTTCTCCTGCTTGGTTTGGCTGCACTTATCAGTTTATATTTGATAAGAGGCGGACAAAAAGCTGTTTTCAAAAGTGATTATTTTCAATTTTTTATCATAGGTATGGGATTGCTACTTGCTTTTTCTTTGTTGGTTATCAATGGCAAAATTCAGCCTCCGGATACTTTAAAACCAATTACTGCTGATTATTCTCCCCTTGTCTTCGGTTCCGTGATCCTTACATATATAATCGGCCCTGATATTCATTCCCGTTTGTTGGCAGCTCCTGATGTCTCAACTGGGAAAAATGCAATTTTAATAGCGGCCACAATTGTTTTTGTTTTTGCCATCGTACTTGCCCTGATAGGATTAAGCGGGGCTTTATGGCTGGGGAAATCAGGTGATCAGATTATCAGTCTGATGATTGCCAGAAGCGGAATTTGGGGAATCTTTATCAACTTGGCGCTGATCTCTGTTCTTTTATCTTCCCTGGATACAATTTTATTTACTGTTTCTTCAATCACCATAGTGGACTTAATTGAGGGAGATAAAAATCTCGCTGTCTGGATTATCCCGTTGTTTGCTCTGGCGGCAGCTTTTACTGCCTGGAAAGGACAGGGAATTATTCCGGTTATGTTTTCAGCCTACAATATCTTTTCAGGAGTTGCAGGCCCTCCTTTGCTTTTCATGCTTTTTGGAAAAAGACAACCTGACCAGAAAATGTTTATTATTTCAATCACGGGGTCTAGTCTGGTTTTTGCAGTTGCAAGTATTTATTCTTTTCACCCTGTAGCTGTATACCCCTTTGTGTTTGGTGTTCTTGTTCTTTTGTCCGAACATATTTATTTTAAACTGAGAAACTGAGCCAAATCCCCTGTGGGGCAACTTATCTACGCAAGTCTGGTCAATCAACAGTTATTGATTTACTGACATTTTTGGGTACATCCGGGTGAACACCATGATCGATTATTCCGATTTGATCAAGATATTTCATTTTATTGACACTCATTTCAAGGGCCAACATCTGCAGAACTACTGTAGATGAGAAGATTGTCAGGAGAGTATCCCCGGTGCGGGGCAGGGCAATATAATGGGATTTGTAGTGAGGAGCGTTGGCAGGCGGAGTCTCAGCAGCCGAACGCAGATTGCTGTTTTCTTCGGCAATTATTATGGTATTGGCTCCTCGGATTTTGTGCGTGTTAATCTGGGAAACGGTTAATTCTGTATCGCGCTCTTCCGGACCTGTAATATAAATGAGGGGATAGGGAAAGGAACTGTTGTTCAGTGGATCATAATTGCTGATGATTTTGTTGAAAAGTTCTTTTTCCTCATCGCTCAGATTGATCCTGTTTTTCTGACCAAAAATATTGCTGGTTAAGGCATTGATAAGGTTAGCAATATTTTGAGGTTCAATCTTGTTTTTATTGTTCTTTATCAATTCTGTTATTTTGCCTGCAAAATTATTGATGAAGCGTTCAATGAATTGCACTCCGTAAATTGTGTTTTTGCCTAAAATAGTATTGGGACCATGTTTAAATTCTGCACCCTCAAATCCTTCTGTATGGTTGAGAACAACCTCTCTTATTTTGAGGCTTCCTTCCTTGGCAACAGAATTGATCTTTGTAGCCAGAATCTGAATCGAAGGAGCCAGGAAAATATCCCGGGCTGCATCTTCAATAGGTAGTTGGGTTGTTTTTATCGTTTCATCTATTAGTTCAGGGATATATTTCAGGTTGTCCAGTCTGATCTGGATTTCTTTCTCTTTTTTTACTCTAGCAGAGGGATTGAAATCCTGAGTTGATTGTTTCAGGTTTTGGCGGGCAACTTCCAGAGCCAGTACATATAAAATTGTTATTTGGTTGATAAAACTTTTAGTTGCGGGGACAGCTATTTCCGGACCACAGTGAAGAGGAATGGTGAGATCAGATTTCTCCTGGGCAATAGTTGAATTCAAATTGTTGACAATTGCAATTCTGTTTATTTCTTTTCCTGTTTTTTCAATATCATTCAATATATCCACCAGATCTTTGGTTTCACCACTTTGGGAGATTGCAATGACCACATCGTTGTTTTTTACTGTGTTGGAATAGCGACCTCTGAATTCACCCGGCAGGATGGGGATTAATTCAGTCCAGGCAATTTCATTGAAGAACAGGCAGGCGGACATGGCAGCATGATAGGAAGTCCCACAGGCAGCCAGATAAATATGTCTGCCGTTTTCACCGGCTTCTCTGATGATTTTGCTGAATTTTTTAATTTTATTATTAAAGTTGCGACTTTCTTTGAAATTTACAAAGCTGTCTAGAAATTTAATCAGATATTTGACCTGCAGATTTGTTGTTTGTCTGAACAAGCGGGAAAGAAGGGCTGATTCTGTGGAATTGAGTGTGGTGATCAGGTTGTCGCTGCTGCCAGGCTCTGCTGAAGAGTCAGCCGGCAAGGCAGCAAGGAAAACAGGCAATTTAGTTTTAAAATCTTCATCTTTGCTTAAATCTGTTAAATTTTCCAATTGTACTTCAGGGTCAAGCTCTCTCAGTTCATTTAGAAATTTGTCAGTTTTTTCAGTTAAATTATTGTTAGATTTAAAATAATTATTCAAATTGGAGGATTCTCCAAATAATTTCAGTAAAATAGATTGGACGGTGTCAGTCTGAGCATGAATTTCCTGTTCCATGAAGTAGTCATACTTGGGACTGTGTTGGGTATCTTTGTATCTCAATTTGCTGCGGACAGGTTTACGTTCAATTTGAGTGCCAGCAGAAATTAATTTGGTTTTTCCTTCTCCCAGTTTTTTTGTTTTATCTGATGATTTGAATATTGAATAATTTTGATGATTAAATTCAATAAATTCTTGTGCTTCCAGGGGAATCAACTTGTTTGAATATTTAAGAATTGATGAAAGATCGGATGAAATCAGAATGAAACCTTTACCGATTCCTGCATAAAGACTGGAACCATGTTTCAGAGCCCAGCCTGTTTGGGTAACAGGATCAATTATTACAGCAGCAAAGCTTCCCTTGATCTCTTTGACCGTTTTCAGAATAGCTTCTCTCATGTATTGTATGCTGATTTTGAAGTTGTTCTGTTCTTCATGTTTTGATAATTCAAGTTGTA
>JAQICJ010000069.1 GCA_027858615.1 Deltaproteobacteria bacterium | reverse complement strand
AATTCATCCGTGAGTTAACAATTACCAGTTTCAAACAGGATGTTCACTGATCTGCGATCAGTCAATTCAGGTGCAATTGTGTATTCCGACAATCTGAAACAGGGACTACCAGCCATTTTGCAATTGCAAATAACTGAAAGGAAATATTTATGGCATTTTTAGCTGCCCTGGCAATTGACAATCAAAAAAACTGAAAAAGGTTTAAATATTTATCATTTTTAGTTCAGATCAGTAAAAAACAGAAAAGTTTTTCAATTTATTATTTGCATTGACTTAATCTTTTAGGCATAACTAATTCCTGTCCCAAAATGGGGTTTTTTGACTGAATAAGAAGTTTGCCTCAGATGCGCGGAATAACTTCGCAGACATGGTGCCACTATTTCTAGAAGTTATGACAAAGCAGATGAGGCATACTTCCGTGTTCAGGCGATGACTTTCCTTTTTGGGATGGGAACTAATTAACTGAGTGGCAATTTTTACTGAAGAAAGCTAATGAAAGGTTATGTAACATGGAAAACAAAAAGAACTTTACCCCTTTTCAAAAAATATCATTTGGAGTTTTGACTTTGATTGCTGCCGGAATCATCTTTCTGGCAATTTTTGCAAATGTAAACAACAATCAATCCCCCCAAACAACCTCAGATGAAAATATTCTGGCTCGCAACAAGTATAATCGGGGTTACAACAACAGATACAATTATCATCGTGACGGACGTGGCCGGGGCAGAGGTTATGGAAGACATCTTCGCCGTGGTAACAATGGCGATCGTGGAGGTTATGGACGCGGTCCCCGAGACGGACATGGTCCCCGACATGGTTATGGCTATGGCAGACGAGATGGACATGGTCCCCGACATGGTTATGGCAATAGCAGACAAAACGGACATGGTCCCCGACGTGGTTATGGCTACGGCAGACAAAACGGACATGGTTATGGACGTGGTGCACGCGATGGCAGCGGCCCCAGACGCGGTTATGGACGTGGTGCACGCGATGGCAGCGGCCCCAGACGTGGTTTGAAAAGAGGTAAGCAGGACAGATCAGGTCCCGGATGCAATCCAGGAGCCTACTCCAAGAGCTTTTTGCAAAGATTTCAACAAAATTTTTCCGGAAATAATCGCAATCTCCCCTCTACCAAAACAAATCCCAAACCTGATAATTCAAACAACAAAAAGAAATAACAATAGTTGTTGAGAACCGGTCCTGTCAAGGTTGCCTTTTTACCTGCAATATATCCCACTTTAATTTCTAAATTTTAAAAGTTGAAACAAAAATTATCAGTTTTCCTGGGGAATAATTTCGATGGGAATACATTTTATTTTGCGTGGATCTTCGCAACCAAATTCTTGATTGAACATTTTCTTTTGTTTTTCATTGAGATGTCCGAACAATTTCTGCTCTACTCCTGAGAGAAAATCTTCAGCCAGAGAAATAACATCATATCTTCCACCAAAACTGAAATAAGTTGATTCACTCATGGGAGTTGCCTTATCCAGAGTTTCTTTCAACAAATCCTTACGGGAATAATGAACTATAAAGGAAGCGTCAACATTTTGTTCTTCCCTGGATTTCATAACTTCTACAGCTATACAAACCGGTCTGATGGCCAAAGGACAGGATTTGAATCTCACCTCCCAGCTCAGGGGCTCATCCTCATCTTCCAGATGCCAGATCCCAGGATAATTCATTCTGATTATCTCCCCAAAATAAATACCTGTGGTGGCAGCAGCCAATCTGGCCACAGAAGGATTAACTTCTCCAAGATTATCAAGATAATAATCCAAAAAAGAAAGATCAACATTTTCCATAAGCAAATCAACATCAATGGCATTTTTAACCGCATCAACGGCAAATCCTGCATATTCTCTCACCGGATCGGGTCCACCTCTTTTTCCAATAAGATATTCTTGAAGTTTTTTGCTTATTTTTTGTTTGTTATCATTCATTGCAAACCCAACTGAATTAATGGTGGATACTATCAGTAATTTGAATATTCGGAACAATTTGGTAATTACATACAGATCAGAGTAAATAGTTTCTATTTCAGATTTGAAACAGGAGCTGCTGAGTTCCGTATTGCAGACGATGCCCTTCACTTTATAACAGTAAGAACTATATTTAGTTTCCATCCCCAAAAGGAAGGTCATCGTCTGGAACTCGGAAGTTGAATTGTTCTGCTTTGTCGTTATTTCTTGAAATAGTATCTACTATGTCGGCGAAGTTAATCCGCGCATCTCAATCCAACTTCAGCCCTATAGTCAAAAAAACCCATTCTGGGATGTAAACTATTTAATGGGAGGTCGTTCTATGTTTTTGAAGCAGGAGGTACAGACTTTCATTCTTTTCACTTCTCCTTCATGCATCACTCTGACTTTTTTCAAATTGATCTTCTGGACTTTTTTGGTGTGACGATTGGAATGACTGACATTATTGGCAACTACTGTTCCTCTACCGCATAATTCACAATTTCTGGCCATGGTTTAATCTCCTAATTATTTCGAAATTTTAACCCCAAAACAATATTAATCTTAATGGAATTGCTGGGGCAAAAACTTCGTTCTGGTATTTGCTGGTTTCCACTGTGAAATGAAAACTTAATAAATTTTTAAAACTGAACTTCGCCAAATCGGGCTATCAATACAGAAAAGAACCCGGAGAAGCCCAGAAAATTCAAACTATCTCGGACGATATTGTTTAAATGAAATAAAGGTAAAGATCAAGTGTTTTAAACAAGAAAATCAGAAAATCTTTGAGATAAAATGAGGAGTAAGAAAAGAAAAAGAGGAAGGGAAATGAAAAAATTAATGTGCAGGAAGGGGTACATAAGTTGACGGGTGAAATTTAATTCATTTCGTCCATTTCATCGGGTTTTTTAACTGCACCGCGATTTTCTTCTTTAGTTTGCTTGGCAATTGCCTTTTTAGCCTGCTTTTTCATGGTGGTATCGGCCTGGGACGACTTACCCATATTGTGCAGTCCGATGGGAAGCAAGGTAAGAACCAGACAGATGAATCCCAGAATAAATACAATCTGGAGAATGGGGGTATGCTGCATGGCCATGAGTTCGAACCTGGTGGCTTCTGTCTTGGTCAGTGCATCCTCCGGCACATCAGTGCGCTCCTGGATATTTTCAAATTTATAATCGCCGCCTTGGACCTTGGAAATGGAAGTGGCTACTCCAAGTTTGCCTTGTTTGGACAAACCGATAACCACTATGGGTATTGCTCCCAACATGGAAATCATCATGATGATAAATTCACTCTGGTAAAAACCAGCCACAAAATATCTGAAAAGATAACCGGCAAAAATGCCGATAATATAGACACCAGCTACCCAAATAAAGGCTTCTCTGTTTTTCTTGTGGGCCAGAAATGCGGCAATTGCCATTCCTGCCAGCAGAAGAATAATGGTAAGAACGGTGTAAATAAAATCTTTGGTAAGAGTGGAACTGGTTACTGAATTGAGAACACTCAATTTTTGTACCTTGAGGGGAGGCATGTCAAAGGGATCAGGTTTTTCTCCCTTGGAATTCTTTTTCAACATTCTGCCAACTGCATAACATTTGAAACCATTTTCACTTACTTTTTCGTGGAGAGCATTGCAGGTTTCGGCTTTACCGGGATTTTTAGCGGTAAAATCCTCATTTTTGACGGCACCAACCATACGACAAGTGAGATATTCAGATTCCGTACTGAATACAGAAGGACTGCAATTATCCGGAGGGGAAGCAAGCATTTTGCATTCGCCTCGTTTTTCGCGAGCAGCGTTACAAGCAGCAGGAGATCCAATTTTCAACAAACCCATGGGAACCAGCAAGGTTATTGCACTGAGCATAATCAGAACACCCAATTTCAGCCACATGGGTATCGCCCAGGAAGAACCACCCCCTGGTGAAGACATGGGGCTCGGAGCTCCCATCTGACCAGTAGACATTGGATTATTAAAAGGAGCTGGTTGCTCCGGAGTCTGACCTGCAACTGGTCCCGGTTGTCCCGGGTTCTGCCCTGCTGCTGGTCCCGGTTGTCCCGGATCCTGCCCAACTGGTTGATTAGGTTGATTTGTTGAATTTCCATTTTCGTTATTCATTCCGTACCTCCTGTCAGGTAGTAAATTCCTAACTGGAATCTTGAAAATAGTCAAGAATATAAGTTGTCTTGAAATTGAAAAAATTTAGCAAATCTGTTTGTTGAAAATAATCATGAAAAATCCAAACAGATCTGCATAAAATAATGGTTGATGATAAATTCTTTGTTCTATTTGGAAGCAGTACAGAAATAAAAAATGTCTTCAGTTATAAATAGAACTAATAATTGGACAAGATCAAATCATGGCTTAAAATATCAAAAACCGGAACTTATTTAAACCTTTAATTGTTATTTCTTCTATATTTTTTTTCTCCCCTTAAACACAAATAAGATTGGTTGTCTCAAGATGTTAAAATTATTAAATAAGTATGGCTATTTTCCCAGATCTTGCGTTTGGGAACTTACCCTCAAGTGCAATCTTCAATGCAAACATTGCGGTTCTAGAGCTGGTAAAGCAAGAACAGATGAGTTGAATAAAGAACAATTACTCGACTTATGCGATGAAATGGCAGATCTGGGAGTAGAAAAGGTGACTTTGAGCGGAGGAGAACCAACTCTGAATCCCCATTGGTTAAAAATTGCCCAAAGGCTTACTCAGAATGGTATCAGGGCAAACATCATCAGCAATGGAATCACCTGGAATCGACAATTGGCCAGAAAAGCAAAAAAAGCGGGTCTGAGAACAGCAGCTTTTTCTCTGGACGGCTTTGAACAATCCCACAATTATATTCGTGGAGTCGAACATTCCTGGAAAAAGGTCCTTTCGGCTTTTGCCGCCTCTCGGGCTGAAAATATCCATCTGAGTGTGGTAACCACAATTTATAAACATAATATGGAGGAGCTCCCTCAACTTAAAAAGCTGCTTCAGGAGGAAGGTGTTGCTTATTGGCAGATTCAAATAGGTAATCCAGCGGGAAACATGGCTGACAATAAAGAGTTGGTGCTTAAACCCCGGGATCTGCTTGAAATAATCCCCATGGTTGCCCAATTGAAAAACAAGGAAGATCCTCCCCTGGTTTTCCCAGGTGATAATCTGGGCTATTTTGGGAAATATGAAGAAAAATTGCGAGGCAACGGCGGTGAAATTGATTTTTGGGTAGGATGCCGGGCAGGACTTCAGGTTTTGGGCATTGAAAGTAACGGCAATATCAAGGGGTGTTTATCCCTCCCTTCCCAACTCAATCGGGAAAATCGCTTTTCAGAGGGAAATATCAAAGACACAAGTCTGACTGATATCTGGTGCAATCCTGATAACTTCAGTTACAACCGAAAATTTTCTCTGAACAACCTGGGGGGATTCTGTCGTACCTGCAAATACAATGAGATCTGCAGAGGAGGCTGCATCTGGACTTCTTTTTCTCATTCCAGCAGCAAATTTGACAATCCTATGTGCTACTATCGGGTTGCCGTGGAAAATGGTATTATCGATTCCGAATAGTCTGTTTCAACCCCATTTCAACCTTTAATTACCGAGGCCTGTTTGTTTGTTTTTTTATTCATGACTTTCCTGATTCCTGTTGTCAATCCAGTTGCCAAACCCCCAAAACCTTTTTTTATAAGCTGGCAGGCTGTAAAAAGAACAAGGCTATATTCATCTCCTTTGGAAAACTCTCAAGTAGTAAGTGGAATTGTTACCAGGAATACCAGATTGCCTCTGGTAAAAAAACTTCCGAAAAAAAGCTGCAACAACGGGTTTTTTGCAAAATTAGGCAAAGAACTTTACGGCTGCAGTTCAAACTTTGCACCATCTCTGGCATTTCCCGGAGGTACTCCCTATTTTCCTGAAAAATTTATCAAAAAAGTATGGAAATATTATCGCAGAACCAAGCAGAAAACCCCTCTTTATTCATCAGAGGAAGCAATAAAATCAAAAAACCCCACATTTTTACTGCCCAAAGGGGCCTATGTCAGTTTTTTTTCCAAAAAATACAACAAATTCAATGATAAACTTTATCTGTACAACCAAGACCAATTTCTGCTTCCCTTTGCTAATACCAGTTATACTCCTTTTAAATACTTCAAAGGAAAAAAATACTCCCCTACCAAATACAACAGGGCTGTGGTCATTTCCGACTCTGGAGCGGGCCTTTTCCGATTGCCTTCCGGAAGAAGAATTTCTCTGGAAAAACGCTACACCTGGCTGGAACTGATTCCAGATCAAATAAAAAAACACAACGGAATCAGGTATTTCAAAACTCGCAACGGTGGCTGGGTTAAAGAAGCCAGAATCAGAAGATTTTTTCTCTCTTCTCCGCCAGATTTCATCCCACCCGAAAAAAATCATACCTGGATCGAAATAATTCTCTCCCAGCAAACGCTGGTTGCTTACCGGGGCAACTCTCCCATCTACTTGACTCTGGTCAGTACAGGCAAAAAATCTTCTCCCACTCCCACCGGTATTTTCAGGATTTTTTACAAGCGTTCGGGGCAAAATATAGAAGCCAGAAAAGGGAAAAACTATCTGTACAGTTTCGCCAAAGTTCCTTACCTCCAGTTTTTCAAAAAAAAATTCGCCTTTCACAGTGCCTATTGGCACAACCTCTTCGGCTATCCTTCCAGCATGGGATGTGTTGAACTGTCCCCCGTGGATTCCAAATTTCTGTATGAATTTACCCTTCCCCACATCAATCCCGGATTTATGGCTCGAACTGCCGGCAAAAAAAGTTCTGGCACTCTGGTGAGAATTGTCAACTTTCAGGGACAGACTGTAAATGTCCGCTTTAATTCACGATTCCTCAACTACTTTTAGTATTAATCCCACCCTTTTACAGATTTCAAACCTGGATTTTGGGAATCATTTTCAGATCTTTTGATTGAATTTTTGTTTTTTCTCTTTTTTTCTGAATGAAGATTCTCAGATATTTTATTTTCAGATTTTGCTTTAATGACTATAATTCTGGATGGAGCTGCAGAAATTGAAACAGGTTTTGTTTCAGACAAATTTTTCGACAGCTTTTCAACCTTTTTACCAACCTCTTTCCACCGACTGTCATCTTTATTGTTTCTGAAAATTATTTGGTTTTTGCTCCTGCCTTTATCTGTTTTTTCTTCCTGATTTTCGTTTTTGACAGTTTTTTGTTTTTTTCCCTTGATAACATAGATGGCTTTTTTTCCTGAATTCGTTTCAGAAAAATCCATTTCTGAGGACAGATCAGTTCCGGTTTCATGTTTATGCCCACTGGAATCTGAATGACTTATTTCTGCACCTCCAAAAAAATCTTTTAATTCCTGATGATTTTCTTTCCTTTCAAATTCGGAAAAAAAGTAAACCGCCCATCCAAAGATGAAAATCAAAACCATTGCCAAAAAAGATGATTTCCAGAATCTGCCTCCAACAGAACCAACCATTATTTTTTTCCACAATTTTTTTTGGGAAGGGACTATCTGTTCAAGTTCTTTATTGTTGGGCTTTTCCTTTATAACCTCACCATGGCGAGCCAGGAAAAATTCTTTCTGAAGTGCGGTTATTTTACTGGTGGGAATAAGTTGCAGGGGATTGAGGCTTTTACTCTTGTCAGAGTTTTCGGGATTGAGGGAGAGATTAAAAGTTTTTTGGGCGGAATCATCTACTTGGACCCTGGATTGAGTAATCTGTCTTGTATCTTTTTGATAAATTGAAACTTCCTGAGCAGAAACCTGGTCCTTTGCCTGGCGATGTTGCACCAGTTGAGCCAATTCTTCTGATTTGTCTTCTGGATAGATTTTTTTTATTTCTTTGACGGCTTCAAAGGCAGAAGCAAATCTTTCGGCTGGATCTGTTGCCAGAAAACAATGAAGCAACGCTAACCCAGCTGGATCTATTCTGTCGTTTTCAGGTGGAATAAACTCCCCTCTCATGATCTCTGTAAAAATGTCCTTTTTGACCTTGGTATCATAGCGCTTTTTACCTGAAAGCATCTCCCATAAAACCAAACCAAGGGAAAAAATATCGCTTTTCGGTGTCAAAACATCATACCCCCTGGCCTGCTCCGGAGAAAGATAATGCAATTTTCCCCTGACCATATTGGATTTGGTAAAAGAAACCGCATTTTTTACTTTGGCTATGCCGAAATCTCCAAGTTTGACCTCACCATTGACACTGAGAAGAATATTGTGGGGACTGATATCTCGATGAATCAGTTCGAGATTATTTCCAGCTTCATCCTTGAGATTATGGGCATAAGCAAGACCCTGAAGAACCTTTCTGGCAATATAGAAAACTATTTCAGGATCACTGAATTTATTTTCTGAATTGATTCCCTGTCGCAGATCTATTCCCTTGATGAACTCCATAACTATATAATAGATGGAATCCACTTGATCAAATTCATATACTCTGACCAGGTTGGGATGCTCAAGTCTGGCTGCCAAAGTAGCTTCCTTAATAAACATTTCAACAAATTCGGGATCACACAAAAGTTGAGGTCGAATGACCTTGAGGGCCAGAGTTTTCTTGAAGCCCTTGACTCCATGCAGGATTGCCTGATAGATCTCTGCCATTCCACCTGATGCAACCTTTTGTTTTATTTCGTATTTATCAAAATCTACATTCATTTTTCACCTGTTTTCCATAACTTGTGCAAAAACGGGATTATTCCCTGAAATTAATCTAGTTTCCATCCCGGAATGGGTTTTTTGACTGAATAAGACGTTTGCCTCATCTGCGCCCAACAACTTCGCAGATAGTTCTCATTTCAGAATGCAGGTTATTGGCTGAGGAAGAAGTTGGATTGAGATGCACGAAGTAACTTCGCAGACATAGTAGATACTATTTCAAGAAGTTATGACAAAGCAGATCAATTCAAATTCCGAGCCGCAGACTGTGACCATTTATTCTGAAATGAGAACTCCAAATTTACACTATTTCAAGAAGTTACGACAAAGCAGATGAGGTAAAAGGACCTGTTCAGGCGACGACCTTCCTTTTGGGATAGAAACTAATCTAAGTTTAAACGGACAGAACCTGAGCATATAAATACGATTCTGGCTGTAAACAGCAATCAATTGCAAAAATCACAAACTCTTCTTCAGACAATTATCCGATTGTTTTTTTTGAAACTAATAATACATATTGTTTTTTTTTCAACACAAAATATCGAATAACAATTTTTTGTTGGTTCAGATAATGAGTGCTGAAATTGTCTTACTATTATTGTCGAAATAATCACCTGCGATTTCTACTTTTTTTTTTAAAATTTTCATTTTTCGGAATAAAAATTCACTAAAAACTTTTTTCTAATTAGAGCAACATCTGTTAGTTGCAGGATTTTATTGACAAATATTTGTCATTGCCAGCTCTGTTTTTTTAAAATATTTTTCGATTCGATTTTAGCCAAAAATTGTTTTTTTTCTGTTGCATGCACACTATAGATATTTATTGAGTTCTTTTGTTCTTTGCTGATAACCAGCTTTTTCTTACAGTTATACATTGACTTTTAACAATAAACCCTTAACTTTCAGTTGTATTTCAATCTTGGACAGCACGTTGCCCGGTTTCCATCCAGGCTTGTCGTATTTTCAAAACATGAACCGGATTATCACTTTAATCCGGGTTTAGGGGTTTTTAATTCTGTCAATTCAATGGAGATAAAAATATGAGTTATGACATCAAAATGATCAGAGAAATGATTAAAAAAGAAAGTGCATTTGTAGACGACCTTTTCAATGAAATCGGCAAGGTTATAGTGGGTCAGACCTATATGGTGGAAAGACTGCTAATTGGCCTTTTTACCGGTGGACATGTACTGGTTGAAGGAGTTCCCGGCCTGGCCAAAACTCTTACCATCAGCACTCTTTCTTCTATCCTTGATCTGGATTTTCAGAGAATTCAGTTTACTCCAGATCTGCTTCCTGCCGATATAATCGGTACTGAAATTTATACCCCTCAAACCGGTGCCTTTTCTTGCAAAAAAGGTCCGATTTTTTCAAATCTTATCCTGGCTGACGAAATTAACCGCGCTCCAGCCAAAGTACAGAGTGCCCTCCTTGAAGCCATGCAGGAAAAACAGGTAACCATCGGCGACAAATCCTACGCGCTCCCCCGTCCTTTTCTGGTAATGGCTACCCAGAATCCCATTGAACAGGAAGGCACCTATCCTCTGCCTGAAGCCCAGCTCGACAGATTCATGCTCATGCTGAAAGTGGAATACCCCTCCCTCGAGGAAGAACGACTGATCATGGATCGAATGACTTCAGGCACAGAATTCAACGTCAATTCCATTCTCAGTCCCGAAAAAATCAACAAAACCCGGGAAATCATGGAACAAATCTATGTTGATGAAAAACTCAAGGATTATATGACTGATATTGTCTTTGCAACCCGCAAACCTGAAAATTATGGACTGGAAGAACTGAAGGATTTTCTGGAATTCGGTGCCAGCCCCAGAGCAACCATTGCCTTGATGCGGGCTTCTCGTGCTCATGCTTTCCTCAAGCACAGAGGTTTTGTCAGACCTGAAGATATCAAAGCAATCGGCAGAGATGTTCTCAGACACCGTCTGGTTCTCACCTATGAAGCCGAAGCCGAAGAATTTACAACTGAAGATGCAATTCAGAGAATCTTTGATCACATTGAGATTCCATAAAAATTAATTATGATATCAAAAGAATTAATCCGTAAAATCAGAAAAATTGAGATCAAAACCAACAGATTGGTTAACGATATGCTGGCCGGGCAATACCAGAGTGTTTTCAAAGGTCGTGGTATGGCCTTTGATGAAGTCCGCCAATATCAACCTGGTGATGATATCCGGCTCATAGACTGGAATGTAACGGCACGCTCCAATGAAACTTTCGTCAAGCTATTCGTGGAAGAACGTGAATTGACTATTATGCTGATGGTGGATATGAGTGCCTCAACCTTGTTTGGTTCCCTGAACAGTTACAAAAGGGATCTCATGGCCGAACTGGCAGCACTTTTTTCTTTTTCGGCCATTAAAAACAATGATCGGGTAGGCTTGATTGTCTTCACTGACAAGGTGGAAAAATTTATTCCACCGAAAAAGGGTCGCAAGCACGTTTTGCGCGTAATAACCGAAATTCTCAATTTCAAACCTGATTCTTCCCGTTCCGATATCAACGAAGCCCTTAAATTTTTTGGTCATATAACCAAAAGAAAAGCTATTTCATTTTTAATCAGTGATTTTTTAGCACCTGATTATGAACACAATCTCAAAATAGCCGGAAAAAGACACGACATCATTCCTGTTACCGTTACCGATCGGCGAGAAGAAGAATTACCCCCGGTTGGCCTGGTAAATTTCAAAGATCTGGAAACTAGCGAAATTGTCACCTGGGATCTTAATTCCAGGGTTGTCAGAGAATTCAAAATCCGAGCCAAAGCCCGCAGAGAAGTGCGCGAATCAATGTTCAGACGACTGAAGATGGATTATATAACAATCAAAACCGGAGATAACTATATCCCCAAATTGATGCAGTTCTTCAGACGTCGGGAAAGGAGGCTGAGACATTGAAAAGGTTTAAACGGGCAACATTTGTTTTCTTGCTGTTATTTGCCTCAGTTTCATGGGGACAAACCGGCTCAGGAGCTAAAAACAACAAAACTGAAGTGGATGCTCAAGCCGCCCCTATTGTCAATCTCCGTCAACAAAACCCCAATCGGGAACTTTACATTGGGGAAGTAGCCCAATTAATTCTCAATGCTGATGCCGCTCCTGACCTGACCTTGAATATACCTTCCCGTCTTGACCTGGGCTTTCGTTTTCAAGTAAAGGGAGAAGTTGTCAAAAATAATAATGAAGTAATGGATAGCGGCAAGGTAAGACACACTTGGAAGATTCCCTTCACTTCCTTTGTTACCGACAGGTTGCTGGACAAAAAAAACGAAAGAATTATCAGCCGTCTCAAAAGAAGACAGGCCGATCTGAATGAAGTCAAAACCCTGAAAACCGAAGCAAAAATAGAAGGAAAAGACACCTCTCCTTTTGACACTCAAATTCAGAAAATTTCAGAGCGCATTGCAACTGACCAACGAGAATTGGAAAATCTCAAATCAAAATATCTGCTGAAACCTGTTCCAATCTCCTTTAAAAACAAAGACGGAGAAATGGGGGTGGTTCGCTCCCATGAACCGGGCAAAGGTCCCAGGATTATAATTTCTTCCAAACTTGCTAATGAGCCGGATCCCAAACTTAAGGAACCTGCCAGTGAAGAAAATATAGAAGCCGGCGGTCCTTTCTGGAATCCATATTCCATCGAAACTGAAAACACTACTCTCAAAAAAATCATTTACGCTGTGCTGATCACACTTCTGGTCCTGGCTGTATTATTGCCACTGGGCCTTTATCTCTGGAAAAAGAGAAAAGCAAAACCCGTAAACTTAAAACCACGACCTGCCCACGAAATAGCCAGAGAAAAGCTCAATAAACTAAAATCGAGGGGAATTCCCACAGTTGAAGAATGTAAATTTTTTGCCTTTGAGCTCAGCGAAATTCTGAGAGAATATTTTGGCAATCGCTACGGGTTTTTCTCCCTGGAAATGACTACCACTGAACTTCTTGAAAAACTTAAAACCTTGGAATACCTGAATCTTTCTTCCCTGGAATACACTGAGTTTTTCAATGATCTTGATCTGATAAAATTTGCCAAGGTTCCTCTTTCCCCTGAAGATTTCAGCCATTATCTGGATAAAGGCTTTGAATTCATCGATAAAACCTGGCAATTAACCCCAGAAGAAAAAACTGCCTTGAATCTGGATTCTGAAAATGAACAAGTAGAAAACAACGATCAGGATAAAGTTCAGGTAAAATTGGAGGATGCCAAAGATAATACTCCCGAGGATACAGAATCAACTGCTGACCAGACAAAACAAGAATCAAAGCAAAACCTTGTTTCGGAAGACACTGATACTGAACTCAAAATGAAATTCAATCAGGATAAACCAGATCCCAATGCGCAGCAAAAGCCTGAAACCGATAAGTCTAAGGCACAAGAACAAAAAGCAGAAACGCCGATTCTGGATGAAAAGATCTCAGACGATGAAACTGCTTCAGATCGGGATCCATGGGAACCTGGTTGATAATTTAGCCTAGATCATAATGGATAAAAACCGTTATTTGGAGATAAATAAAGGATGAAAAGAAGAGAATCCAAAGCAAAATCAAAAGGACCAATAGAAAAATCATCTGAAGATATTAATCTGAATACCTATCATCAGAAACACAAACGCCTGGTCTTTGCTCTGGACACAATTTTCCCCTGGATGATATTCATGATTGTCATGGCAATACTTGCCTGGGTAATGCACCTTTATTTTGACAATCTCATCAAACCAGTTGAATTCGGAGCTCCCCTATATATCTGGGCATTGCTTGCTCTGCCCCTGCTTGCCTGGTACAGTTTTCGCAAAACCCAAAGTCGCATTCCCTCTTTCAAATACAGTCGGTTATCTTTGCTGACTTCTATTCGACCGGGTTTCAAAACCTATTTCAAAACTCTGCCTTCAACTCTCAAACTGGGTGTACTTGCACTTTTGTTATTTGCCATGGCCGAGCCCCACCTGGTCAATGTCTATGAACACTCCGACGAAAAAGGAATTGATATTGTCCTGGCTCTTGATATTTCCCTCAGCATGAAAGCCGAGGACATGCGTCCCAACCGAATTGTAGTAGCCAAAGATGTTATTTCCAAATTTATTGAAAAACGTCCTAACGATCGACTGGGACTGGTTGTTTTTGGACAATACGCCTATCCCTATTGTCCCCTCACCCTTGATCACAAAGCAGTACAGAGGTTGCTTCGCAAAATTCAACTTGGGAAAATTGATTCCGGGAAAGCAACTGCCATTGGTGAAGCCCTGGGAACTTCCCTGAATATGATCAGGCGCTCAAAATCAAAGTCAAAGGTCATTATTCTGCTCACAGACGGAGATAACAATGCCGGTGAAATGGGACCCAGGGAGGCAGCTCGCTATGCAACCACCCTTGGTATAAAAATCCATACTATTCTCATCGGTAATCCTAATGCTTCTTCCATGAGCCTTTTTGCTCCTCGAGCTCCTGTTAATCCAGAACTTCTCGAAGAGATAAGTTCAAAAACAGGAGGTATTGCCTTCAGAGCCACCGATCGTCAAGCACTTGAAAAACGATTTCAAATTCTGCTGAACAAAATGAAAAAGAATAAATTTGAAAAAAAGATCAAAACCAAACACGGAATTCAGGATAGATTGATTCTTGCAGCTGTTTTTCTGCTTTTCCTTGAAATCCTGATCAGTATTTTCTGGTTGAGGAGGATGCCATGAGTTGGGCTAATTTTAATGAGTTCAAATCATTGACCGGATGGGGAGTCTGGGGAATCATCCTTTTAATCGCCGCTATTTTTGTCTGGGTCATAGGCTACACTCTGCAGAAATATTCTCGCAAAAAACTGGGGCAGCTCAATCTCATCGACAAACTTATCTCCCAGCGCAGTGATTTTCTGCGAATTCTCAGACCTGTTCTGATTTTAGCAGCTTTTATCCTGCTGCTGATTGCCTACGCCAAACCCCAGACCTCAGGAAAAACTCATCAGGTTTCTGAAATAGGGCTTGATATCATCGTGGCTCTTGATTTTTCCAAAAGCATGAACGTACAAGACATGCACGGCAGCAGACTTGAACATGCCAAACGGGAACTTTCCAGACTTATTGACGATCTGGGTGGTGACAGAATCGGTTTGATTGCCTTTGCCGGCACTCCCATGACTTACCCCCTTACCACCGACTATGAATCAGCCAAAATGTTCTGGGAAAACCTCCATCCCGAAGATATGCCCCTGGGTGGAACAGCTATTGGCAGAGCCTTGAATAGTGCCAAGCAATTGCTGGTTGAGGTCAGGGATCCCAAGAAAGAAAGAGCTCAAATAGTTATCCTGCTGAGTGATGGAGAAGACCTGGCCAGTGCCCCCCTCAAGATTGCCAAAAAAATGAGTGATCTGGGAATAAGAATTTACACCGTCGGCATCGGTTCAGAAGATGGCGCTCTTGTTCCCATGTTGACTGAAAATGGCAATACTACTGGATATGTTAAACATGGAGATAATTATATTACCTCAAAACTGGATCAAAAATTGCTCATTGATATCGCCAAAACCACAAGCGGTAAATACTTCAGAGCCACCAAGAAAGATTTTGGAACCCAAAAAATTTTGAAATCGATAAAAAAACTTAAAAAATCTGAAGGTGAAAAAAGAAAAATTAAAGAATATAATGAAGAGTTTAAGTGGTTTTTAGTTCCTGCTTTCTTTTTATTGCTGCTGGAATTTGGACTTTTGGGTGACAAAAAGCTTTTCAGGACTCAGGAGAATTAATCTATGACGTTGATGGCAAAATTAATTTTACTGGTAATGATGGTTGGAGCATGGAATCCCTTTGTCTACAAAATAGAAAAAGTTGAAAAGGGAAATTCAGCCCTTAAAGAAAAAAAATATGAAGCAGCTCTTGATATCTATACTAAAGCCCTGGAAAATCATGGTGACAGAAAAAAACTCCATTTCAATCAGGGTCTTGCCTTTCTTGCTCTTAAAAACTATCCTGAAGGTGAAAAAAAATTCATCAAGGTCACCGGAGATGACAATCTCAAATTGAGGAGCAAAGCCAATTATTTCACTGGAATTTCTCGTTTCCATCAAGGCGAGAAACTGGTAAAAGAAAAAAAGAGCAAAGAAGCTGAAAATAAATATCGCGAGGCTGCTGACAATTTCAAGAGAGTTCTGCTCAATGATCCCAAAGATGAAAATGCCCGCTTCAATTTTGAATTAACCATGGAGCGGATTGAAGATATCGAAAAACAACGAGATAAAAAGAAGAAGAAAAAAGAAAAACAGGAAAAGAAGAAGAAAGATCAACAAAAGAAAGATCAACAAAAGAAAAAAGATCAAAAGAAAAAAGATCAGAAAAAGAAAGATCAGAAAAAGAAAGATCAGAAGAAGAAAGATCAACAGAAGAAGAAAGATCAACAGAAGAAAAAAGATCAACAAAAGAAAGATCAACAACCCGGCAAAAAAATGTCGCCTCAGAAAAAAGCTGCTTTAAAAGCATTGAAAGATCTCAAAGAAAGACAAAGAAAGAGATTAAAACAACTTTATCGAAGAATGGGCAAAAAAAGTAGAACTCCCATAAAAGACTGGTAAATCAACAGGCTATTTTATGATCCTGAAACATATAAGTTTAATTACAGCAATAATTGCAAGTTTGTTTTTACAACTCCCATCAACTCAAGCTGCCCCCAGAGCCAATTATGAAATAAAACAGGAAGCTGTACCCCAAACTGCACGCCTTGATGAGCAAATTACTCTCAAGATTGTTCTTTCAGCTTCAGTTTCGTCCAGAGGGGGAAGTTATTCTACAAATTATTACGACAAATTTAATCCTCCCAGTCTTTCAACTAATTTCAAAATTGTAGACAGTTCACAATCCACCAGAAGACATCTGGGCATTAACAACAATAATTATTTTCAAAGTTTTTCCCATGTTTTCACCTATATGCTGCAACCAAAAAAACAGGGTAATTTTGTTATTTCCCCGGCATCCATGAAGATAAAAAACAGGGTCTATCGCAGTAACCATATTAAAATTACCATTAATCCTCCCCGCAAATCTCCTCAGGCAGTTCTCCAGGGCAAAGAACCTGATCTTTCACAGGAAGGCGACCAATTTGTTCAGGCCTTCGTTTCAAAAAAAGAAGTTTATCTGGGAGAACCAATTATTGTCTCCTGGTCTGCCTACACTTTTTCAAGACACACAGATTTTGCCTCTTCGGACTTGCCCGAAGCGCCTGGTTTTTTCAGCAAATCTCTTTATAAAAAACGTCGCTCTTATCAGATGGAAAGGGTCAGGGTAGGCAATACTCTTTACTTACGCACCCTTCTCTACCAGAGGGTTTATTGGCCTCAAAAATCGGGAGAACTTACCATTGGCAAAAGAGTTGTAAACCTGCAAACCAGAAACTTTCTGCTTTCCAGTTCCAAACCTCTGATCAGAACTTCAGCTCCCATAAAAATAAAAGTTAAAAAATTACCCTCAAAAAACCGGCCACCTTCTTTCAAGAACGACAATGTCGGCAATTTCGACATGACTATCGACTTGGCTGATTCATCAATAAAAGCAAATGAAGCAATCGATCTGGAAATCTTTATCAGTGGAGAAGGCCTGCTTACAGCAATTTCTTCACCAAAACTGCCCCAGCTTCCCTGGGCTCGTATCGAAAAAAACGGCAACCCCTCCTACGAAGAAAAAATTGAAAGAAATAACAAAATTAAAATTACCGGCAAGGTTACTCTCAAGTATATTCTGATACCTCAAAAATCTGGAAGTTTTACTTTTCCTGCCCTTGAGTTCCATTATTTTGATCTGGAAACTGCCAGTTACCAAACAGCAAAAACCAAACCTCGCAAATTGACAGTTGCCCCTTCACCTGCCGGCAATAAAAACAATAACAATTATCACAAACAATCGGGAGTTATTGCAACAGATGGAGGTGAAGAAAATACTCTGGCCCCCAAGTTAAAACCAGTAAGAGTAAAAACAGTAAAATCATCCAGTTTGAAAGCGCGTTTTTTCTCAGCAACTGTTTTTAAATTTGTACTTTTTGGACCTCCGGTTATCTGGATTTTACTCAGTATCTTCCTGCTGGCCCGCAAAAAATACAATGAAGATAAAACAGGTATTGCCCGCAGGAAATTTCGCTCCACTCAAAAAAATGATCTGAAAAGACTGAAAATTTATCTCAAACAAAACAGAAAAAGTGATTTTTACTCTGTATTGAGCAAAGTAATTATTGATGCTGTTTCCCAGGCAACCCAATGTTCGGCTCACGGTCTCACCAACCAGGAACTGAAAGTTCGTCTTCTCGAAAGTGGTGCTTCAGAAAATTTAATCAAACAAATAATGGAAACACTTGATACCTTTGATTTTGCGAGATATACCCCTGACAATCTCGAACATAATCTTGAGATGGAAAACAGTTTGAAAGAGGCACGCAAATTGTTATCCAGAATCAATAAAATATAAAAGTAGCAAGCAACAGGAATACCATGAAATATTTCAACCTAATTTTCCTTTTACTGGCTGTTGTCCTGACTCCTCTGGAGCTCAAAGCAACTGATCGGAATAAAAAAGAAAAACCGCAAGCTTCCAAAACAAATGAACAAAAGAATACTGTTGCCAAACAAGATACCAACTTCAGAACTCTGAAAACCGGCGATATTTTTGATAAGTCTGTTTCGATTTATGTGAAAGCAGAAAAAAGAGAAGATTATGAAAAAGCTGTTGAGCTTTTTCATATACTTGTCAACAGAGGGATTAAACACGAAGATCTTTTCTACAATCTGGGCAATGCCTATTACAAAATCAACAAAGCCGGCTATGCAGTATACAATTATGAAAAAGCTCTGCAAATTGATCCTGAACACTCTGATGCCCTTTACAATCTTAATCTGACTAAAAAACTTATTTCCTCTCAAAATAAAGATCTGGTTGTCAGTTTTGACGAAACACCACTCTGGGTCAAAATTATCAACTGGTTTCATTTCACCACCCTCTATCTGGCTTTTGCCATTTTCTGGTTCTGTTTTTTTGCTCTGCTCATCTCTTTGTAC
Organism: Deltaproteobacteria bacterium; assembly: GCA_027858615.1. GTDB lineage: Bacteria > Myxococcota_A > Polyangia > HGW-17 > HGW-17 > JAQICJ01. The sequence goes on along the minus strand of JAQICJ010000069.1, from coordinate 12,978 downwards.
TTCAAGAAAAAGGATGTAATCAAAGCCGGTCTGGTTACTCTAACGGTTATTGTCGGACTGGTTGCAATTGTCTTTGGAGTTATGTTTTTGGGAAGACAAAACTATGAAAGTTCCAACGAATTCGGGATTATTCTGCCTGATGAAGTATCAGTAAAAGAAGCTCCTCAAAAAGCCTCCAATGAATTTTTCAAAGTTCATGCTGGTCTCAAGGTACAACTGGAATCCAGTGACAAATCCTGGATCAGGATAAAACTTCCCAATGGTATGGAAGGGTGGGTAGAAACTTCCAAAGTCGGCAGACTTTAAATTTACTGAATGCAGCCCCAACCAATTTGTAGTATCAGTTTTTTCCAGAAAAACAACAGAAGGTAATTCAGAAGGTAACTGTATGAAAGATGGATGATTTTTCCATATCGTACAATTCACGAATAGCATAGGAAATAGTTTCGGGCAGATAATGCCCCAGCAATTTAACCGGCAGGAAATTGATATCTACCTTAGGGGAAAACGCAACAGAAAGCAGATATTCTATGATAAATTCGGCGTTCTTAGCGATTCTGCCTGTATATTCTCGTTGTTTGCGTTGTTTCAAGGTTCTTTCTTCGTGGATTGAACGTCCAATTTCTGATTCTACCAATTCATCATAATCGGTAAGGATCACTTCAAATTTTACGTCACTCCTGCCACTTTCCACATATGTGGGAAATCCGGCAAGAAGATCTTCGTAACTTATTCCTCTTCTCACGGGAAAAGGTGGATTGATACTGGAAAGAGTGCGATCAATGATGACTCCGGGGGGCGGAAGTTGAAGATCCAGTTGAAAATTGACTGCATTATAACTTCCTTTATGGTGCTCTTTTTCGTCGAGATTGACAGAATCACGGGCCTTGATTATTGATTCGGCTCTGGCCAGAATTTCTTGATCTCCTATGACTTTGAAACCTATAACATCATGAAGGGCAATTTCTTCTTTTCTGAAATTGATGCTTCCCTGAGAAAATTGGGTGGATAACTGTCTTTCAGCTGCTTCGAATTCAGTTACCATCTCTTCTCGGCTGGACATGAGCATATTCAGCGGAATGCCCAGCAGACGAGCACGACGCTGCGCCAGATTTTCGGCATTCTTCTTAATGTGCGAAAGGAAATTGTCAGCCATGCGACGGGAAACCTTTTCGGCAACTCTGCGAGCACGTTTGATGCGATACATACCAACCAGTTCGTCGTCATCGGTATAAATCAGAAAACCATCGAAAGGGGCTCTGGGAAAATACTCCTCGGGATGATTTTTAAAATTGCGGACCAGTAATTCAAGTCTGCTGTCAAACTTTTTGATCCCGTTGACTACAGCCTCTTTTACCTGGTGTTTGAATTTGACATTTTTAAAGTGAATTTCTTTTCCGTAAAGTTCTGTGAAGAAATCGAGAATAAATTTGCGAGCAGGTCGGGAACTGACAAAACCTTCATAGGTAAAAATTTCGGTTAAGTCCCAGGAATCATTGGGTTGAAGATCGTCTGCCAACCATCTGTTAGCAATTTCAAACAATTTATCCCTATGTATAAAACCACCTAAATACATATTATTTGCCTGAATTCATTGTTTTTATACCTATTTTTCAAAACAGATATTCTCCTCTTTTGGAATCGAACAGGATTGTAACAACTTATCTCTTTTTGTATCCGCCATCAGACTAAATATCTGATAAATTAGATTTTTGTTGTTATTTGTATTCTTTAATAGTGTTAAAAAAAACAATAGCAAGTTGAAAAAAAAGAAGTTGAAAAATTATTTTCAACTTCCGGTAAAATGGAAGCTTGCCAACAAAATTTTATCTTTATCTTTGGATTTTGAAAACCAATAACCCCATTCCGAGGTGGGAATAATTTAAAAAGCTATCATTCACTTTTTTTCATTTTTCTCAGATTCCGCAAAGAAAAGAGTATATATAAACATCAATCCCACCCCAACCAGCAACAACACATCAGCTACGTTGAAAGTAGGCCAGGGCCAGAGAATATCAACTGAGGGAAACCCCCAGAATTGAATAAAATCTGTTACATGACCGAAAATAATCCGGTCAACGAGATTACCCAAAGCCCCTCCGGTCAAAATTCCCAAACCAATGAGGTAAAGCCTGCTTTTAGTTTCAGGTCTTTTGTAGAGATAATAAATGAAAAATAAAGCCCCTATGCCGATAGCAGTCAAAATCCATCTTGCGCCAGGAATTCCGGTAAACATGCCAAAAGCCGACCCTTTGTTCATAGCCAGGGTGAGGTTTAAAGAAAAAGGAGATTGCTCGGCTGGATTAATATATTCTGCCACCAATGCTTTTTGAGCCCAGAGTTTGGTGCCCATATCCAAAATAAAACCGCCAATTGCAAGGGTAGCAAATGTAATTAGTTTGTTCTGTTTTTTCAAAATATCCTCCCGGATCTAAACTTGACCACCAAAAATGTGTCACTGACACTTCGTCATATATTCAATCAACGCTGACTGAATAAATAATATTCCATGAATTTTAACTTTAAATAACTTGATAATTTATTATTGTGCAGAAGTTGCAGCATTATTCTTCATTGGAAAACACAGATTCAATTATTTGCCAAAGAATTTGGCCCATGTTGTCATTGAAGAATGGGAGCATTTGTCTGCACTGGGATAAAGATTTCAAGAAAAGTATTTATCCCAGTTTTAATTCAAATGGAGTGTATAACAAATTTTTCAGATAATATTTAGGAGAAAATTACTCATGACAAAAAAACGACAAGCCTGGGATGAATACTTTATGAATATTGCCAGAATGGTCGCCACCAGATCCACTTGCCCCCGTAAAGCTGTAGGAGCAGTAATTGTAAAAGATCACGCCATCTTGTCCACCGGATACAATGGCTCCATGCGAGGCGCTCCCCATTGCACAGATGTTGGTTGCATGATGGAAAATGGTCATTGCGTTGCCACAATCCATGCGGAACAAAACGCAATTATCCATGCTGCCAAACATGGGATTTCAATGGAAAATTCAGTTATTTATGTTACTTCTTCTCCCTGCTGGATCTGCTTTAAAATGATTGTTAATTCCGGAATTACCAAAATCTTTTACGGTGAATTCTATCGTGATAAAAAAAGTATGTACTGGGCTGAAAAATTGGGTGTTGACATGATTCACATCAAGCTCGATCAGATACCACCACTTGAAAATCTTTAACTAGTTCCCATCCCAGAATGGGGGTTTTTGGCTGGGGAAGAAATTGGATTGAGATGCAAGGAGTAACTTCGCCGACATAGTTGATACTATTTCAAGAAGTTACGACAAAGCAGATGAGGTAAATTTCCGTTTCCAGACGATGACCTTCCTTTTTGGGATGGGAACTAACTAGTTCCCGTACCCAGAATGGGGGTTTTAAATGAGAACTACCTGTTCACAATTGTTACGAAAAGATTTTACTTGCTATTGCCCTGCAAGTGTTGCAAATTTCACCTTTGAAGGAGGATTTTATGACAGAAGAAAATTCAGCCACCCAGATTGAATGCGCTGAATGTGGCAAAAAAATAGCCCTCAGTAAAGGCTACTCCTACGACGAAAGAGTATATTGCAAAAATTGTTATTTCAAAGACAGCAAATTCGGTCCCTTGGGTAATCAGTACAAAGATTGTCCTGAATGTAGCAATAAAGTACATATTTTCACAATCAAATGTGCAAATTGTGGAACCCAGATCCATAAAACCGGAACTATAAGATCTAAAAGACCCGTCAAAACCTCAGTAATAATGGCTTATGGAATTTTTGCTCTGATCATTCTCGTCTCTGCTTTTACCGTTCCCGGATTCTCAGACAAGGGAATTTTAGCATGGATAAGTGCTGTCAGCGGAATGTTGATTGCGCTCCACGGTCTTATGGGCGTAATGTTTTTCTTCCTTCCCTTCGGGTTTAAAACTATCTATAAATTTTCCGCTTTTGGCGGTGGACTGCTGGAAACAATCATAGGATTTTATCTTCTGATCTGGCCCAAATTATAATTTTTGCCACAAGTTCAGTTCACCAGGGCGCAATAAGAAACCAATCCTTGTTCCGTCCCGTTTTTACAATCAATTAAATAGTTCCCATCCCAGAAGTGGGGTTTTTGGCTGGGAACTAAATAGTTGCCATCCATGATAAAAACTTAACGGCTTCTAATTTTATTTTGCTCTGGGAAATTTATCCTGTTTCTTTTTTGGCAAAATTGTTTTTTCGGGTAATATTGTCATTGTTCAGGTATGGTTCAATGACTAGAATCAATAATATTAAACTAGACTGATTTAATTTGAAGTAAAATCACCTTAGTTTCCATCCCAGAATGGAAGTTTTTGACTGAATAAGAAGTTTGCCTCAGATGCGCACAGTAACTTCGCCGATATATTTGAAAATATTTCAATAAGTTACGGCAAAGCAGAAGAGGCAAAATGACCTGTTCAGGCGATGACCTTCCTTTTCGGGCTGGAAACTATTTAAGGCATTTACTTGATTATTTTTCCATGGATTGATACTTTATAAAAGTATATTCCGAGGCTTAATCATGAAAATATCAATCAATACAATTATTTTTTTCCTGTTATTCTTTTGCACCAGCAATATACAGGCAAAATACAAAAACGACACTGATTTGAGCGGGTTTCCTCTCTACGATGCCAACGCCAGCGCCGAAGACAACCGCCAACTCAAAGTCGACTCCCATGCCAACTATCGCAAACTCATGTCCGAGCTGGGGACTGTTTTTGCACCATCTTTTCTTTCACCTGCTGAAACCTTGGGATACATGGGATACGCCATCAATATCAACTATGGTTTCACCACCATAAACAACACTTCAACCTACTGGAAAGATGGAATGCACGGTGATCCTGCCTCCATAATGCAGACTATCGGATTTGACGTCCGCAAAGGGATGTGGTTTCCACTGCCGGGATTTGAAATAGGTGCTGGTCTCAAGTATCTGACCCAGAGTCATATGTATGCCCCGCATATCATGGCCAAATTTTCCATCAACGAAGGTTATTTCAAATGGCCCTTTCCTGCTATTGCCTTTCGTGGTTTCGGTTCCCGGGTCATGGGTTCCCAGGATGTAGATCTCACTCTGGTGAGTCTTGATCTCAGTCTTTCCAAATCCTTCGGTCTCAATTCCACAGTCAACCTGATTCCCTATGCTGGATTCAACTACCTCATGATTCTGGCTGATTCCAAAGTAATTGATTTCACCCCCGGAATCGATTCCCTCAACCCATCGCAGGATCCATACACTCCCGGGATCACTTGCACCAGCAACGACTGCAACAACAACCTTGTTTTCGATGACCAGGACATGATAGTTCGTAACCGTCTTTTTGCCGGAGTCCAAGTGATGTTCTACAAATTTACAATTACCCTCGAAGGCGTCTGGACCTTTGGTGGTTCCTCCACCGATGAAATTGCCATCTACACCGGAGGCAACTCTGTCCAATTCGACAAAATCAAAGACAAAAGCACTCTCCAACACACCTACACCATATCTCTGGGTTGGAATTACTAATACCAGTTCCCATCTTCTAAACCAGGATCATCCTCTGCCCCCTGATTCAAATTCAGCTACTTTTTGCAATTGCGTAAACAACAAGCAAGTTTCCTTTGCAAAGATACTGTACATAACTAAATCCAATTTCAGCCTCAGCCAACAAACCCCATTTTAAGATGGGATCTAAACAGGGGATAGCTCCTTGTCTCCACTTGATTATTTTAAAATTTTGTGCATTTTTTTGCTTTTTTCAGAAGATAGTGTTTCATTATAAATTATGAATACTATACCTCAAAAAGTTCTGGATCCGCCTCCACCACCTCCAGAACCACAAAATATACCTGGAAAATCTCAATCCAATCCCAAAGGATTATTTAAATTCAAACCAACTGAGACTGTTGTTGTTTTTCTGATAGTTCTAGCAAGTATCGGAGCTTATTTTCTGATGGAAGGCCAAACCAATGCCGCCAGGAAAATCTCCCAGGATAACATAGAAATAGAAAACAAAATACAATCTTTGGCTACCGGCAAATTCAAACCAAACAAAAAGCCTGACCATAAAGAAAAGATACCAGAAGCCATTAAAATTGCCCCAAGCATAATTCCGGAAAACTCAAATATTCCACTTGAACAACAAGTATACACCGTCAAAAATGGACAATTTGCAATCAAAAGTGAAGTTGAAGCACGTAAACTCGGCTATGCCATCATTAATCTCAGTAACAATTTCACCCCTTACATTTTTACCGATGGTTTGAAAAAAGAAAATGCCTATCGCGATACTTTCCTGAATATTGCCAATGACCACACCGATGAAAGTGGAAAAAAACTAAAAAAAGGCGAACATAACTATAAAGAGTTATATGGTATCCCTCCTTCCCTGAGCATTATTCAACAGAGATATTTGGATGACTCTCAAAAAGAATGTTACAAAGATCTCAAAATTGATTTCTTCCGCAAATCCAGAACTATCGTCAAATATAACTCCAGGCGCAACCTTGCCAAAGAAGTGCGTCAACTAAAACTGAAAGTACAAAAAGCTCAGAAAAAAACAGGGAAAAAATCACTTAATCAACTAGCCAAGGTCAAAAAATACAAATATCTTGTTAAAAAATACAGACTTATGGTGGTTAAACTCTCAATGGTCATTGAAGCTCAAAAACGGCTTAAATGCGAAGGTCTGCTGGAATCCTACTCCCCGGGTTACATTTCCTGGGATACCATCAAAGCCATAAAGGATTTTGAACACAAGCACATGATCTACGGCTGGGGAATCATTGCCGGAAAAACCAGGAAGGGGTTTGGCAGAACCCCACTTGCAAATAATTTCAGGGCTTTTCGTCGTGTCCTGGAAGCGAGAATAAGCTGGTCTCTAGGGATTTTGGAAGACGGCTCAGTCAACAAATCCAAAAACCTGAAAGCATCATTCAAGGGTAAAGATGGAAAAACAAAAAAAATTCCCAATCTCATCAAATTGTATACAGACCTTCTTTTGAAAAAACTGCAGGCGGATACCCCTGTCAAATCACTGGAATTCTTTAGTGCTCTGCCCCAGGATACCTTCAAAAAATTCAGAATTGCCGTCAAATTGCCGGAGCTTCCTGAATATTATAATTCAGACATGGATTTTGAAGTGGAAATAGACAGGGGAGATGTATATTACGATGCACCTTTCGATGCTAACGGAGCAAAACGTTCCCAACCCAAATATCGACGTCCCCGCATTACCCTTTTCACCAATTACAATGATCAGAAAATTCCACTGATCAACTGGGGTACGACAGTTGGCGGCTGGAGAACTGAATTCAAAGATGGCAAGGTATATTATGCCTACAAAAATTCGGATGTGGGAAAAAGAATATGGAAAGACATTTATGCAGCTCCGGTATGGATTCCGCCTAAATCAACCCCTCCCAGCGGTTTGATGAAAAGCTATTATCAGGACAGACGTTGGATAACCCGTCTTAACCAGGAAGAAATCGGACCAAGTTATGCCAGTGCCTACGGACTGGTGGCAGCTCATCATATTCGCAATCGCTCCGATTCAGGCAAACCCATCTGGTTTGATAATGGCATCAGAACCCATGGCAGCGTGGATTACATGTCAATAATGAGGAGACATTCCCACGGCTGTCACCGCTTGCACAATCACCTTGCCATCAGACTGTTTTCAACCATCCTCAAACACCATCAGCATGAAAGAATAGGCCAGTCCAAACTGATCTATCAAAGAAAATTCATTTACAACGATAAAGAACAGACAATTTCCATCAACACTCGCGGTTACCGGTTTTCACTTGAACAACCTGTTAAAGTCAATGTATTGCCTGGCCGAATTCTGGGCAAATTGAAAAAGCCCTATGAAGGTTATATCAGAAAACCGGGTGTAGAATATGATGAAAATGATGAAAATCTGCTTTCCCCTGAAGAACAGAAAAAACTTGAAGAGAATAAAAAAGAAAACGAAGAAAAAGAAAATTCAGGCACAAACAAGCAAAATTCTCCAATTGAAAACAAGGTTGTAATTGAAAAATCCGATCAAACCAATCCTCTGCAGAAAAAACTGCCTCCTCCCCCTCCAAACAAAAAACCTGTTAAGTAGTTCCCATCCCAAAAATGGATGTAATCGTCTGGAACTCGGAATTTGATTTGATCTGCTTTGTCGTAACTTCTTGAAATAGCATCAACTATATCTTCGCAGTTATTCCGCGCATCTGAGGCAAACTTCTTGAAATTGTGTAAACTTGGAGTTTTCCTGCAATTATTTGCAGTGTTTTTTCAATGTTTTTTTAATTTTTTTGATGATCTTTTCAGAGGGATTGTGCTTTTGGGAAAATTCGGTTTTCTTTTTGAGTGCTTCTTTGCATTTTCCTTGGGCTGCAAGTTCAAGAATGAAGGATAGATCCTGATATTTAAGAGCCACCTTGAGAAATTGAGCGGCTCTTATGTTGTTGGGATCCATTTTCAAGGTTTTCTTAATGTGTTTGACAGCTTTTTCCCAATCCTGAAGATGCATGTAAATATAAGCAAGTCGCAAATGCCCCTCTAGTTTAAACCCTTTTATGGACAGCAGTTTCTTAAAGTAGGAAACAGCCTGACTGGTTTTCTTGTCCTGATAATATATACTGCCCACTGCAATAATTGAAGGAGCGTAACTACCATCAACCATCAAGGATTTTCCATAATAGGAAAAGGCATCTTTTTTCTTGCCCTGCTCCATGTATATTCCTCCAAGGTTATACCACAAAGCCGGATTATCGGGATATTTCTTCAGCCCCTCACGTACTTTCTTCTCAGCCAATTTAAATTTTTTCAGATAAAACAGAGTTTCAGAATAATTGACATAAAGGTCAACAAAATCAGCTCCGTTATCCAGAGCCTGCTTGAACATTTTTTTGGCTTTTGCCAATTTTTTCTGATTGAAAGCTGCCACCCCACCGAGGTATAGTAGTTGATTCTTTTCCTTGCTTTTTTCCAGATTGGTCTCAACCAGATTCAAGGCTTCTGCAAACTTTCGTTTGACAATCAATTGCTTGATTTTTTTAATCAGAGGGCTGTCCTCGGATTTGGAAAGGGCGTGCAAGGCATCAGGGTTAGGATTATTGTTCTCAGTGGATACAGTATCGCTTTTTTTATTATTGGTACAGGCTGAGAAGAAAAAAATAGCAAGTAGCAGAGAAGAAAATTTTGTCATAATAACTCCCTTAATCTTTCCCGGCTCAGAGATCCGGCAAAATTGATAAACAAGGTGTTAATTTCAAATTTGGAACAGAGGAACCACAGGTTTTAGAATAGGCAAAAAGTGGAAAGGATTACAAGAAGAAAATTTACCAGGAATGACTAAAACCGGGATAAAGTTTGCCGGAATCGTTTATATCGAAATTGACTCCCATAGGGGCAAAACCTTGAAAATTGAAATACCTCAACAATTCACCTGCTGATTTGAGTTTTGCATTATCACTCAAAGCAAAAATTCGGGCAAAATCGAAGGAAAACCCAAGATAAACATTCCTGCTTTCAAATTCTTTTGTTCCTGTTATTTCTTTGGAACAGGAATCATAGGGTTGATAGCATCTGGTAAAATATCCGAGATCAAACCTGAAATACTTCAGAAAAGTTTCTTTAAGACCCGGAATTCCTCCCAACCGCAGATGAAAAGCAAGCATCTGTCCGGAATAATCTGTGATAAAGTCAATTTTATTATCATTTCTATCACTCAAATAACCAACAGAAGGGAAAAGAAAAAGTGAGAAATCAAACAAATCATCAAACCAGGGCCACAATTCCTGTGCTAAACCGAGGGCAACTCCTGCCAAATCAAAAACAAGATCTGTATAGGAAAACCCATAATTCGTGGCAAATCCATCGCCAATTTCAACAGCTATTCCACCAAGGGTGGAAACTCCGGCTCCCAAAACAGCTGCCAATCTCCTTCTTCCGGGAAAAACACTTTTGAAATACCAACTGAAAAGCCTGGCACCCATATAAAAAGACCACATGTGGGAAGTTTTATCTGCACCTCCATGAGTCTGATCCTGCTCAAGCCAACCATCTGATCCTGCTTTGAAATGAGTCTGATTTCCCCATTCCCACATCTGCATCCCGACGATGCCCATAAAAAGAGGAGCAAAAACATAACCCCCTGCTGTAAAGGCAACCGGATGCCTAGCCATGAAATTTTTCTTTTTGTCTGTTTCAACTTTTTCTGGATTTAGTATATTCTCATTGGCAAATTTGCCATTGTCAGCAAGTCTGTTTTTTTTTGCTTCTTTTGTCTGACCAAAAATAAGGGTAAATGACAATAAGTAGATAACCATGGAAAAACCTTTTCTATCTTGTTTTTTTTCTGTCTGTATGCAAAACAGGGATTAGAGCAGATATCTGCAAAATAATTATAATGCAGTCAGCAATTATCAAGTAAAGTACCAGTAACAAGATGTAGTGTCTGATTACAATCAGGAATAATCATGAACGAACATTTAACAAACCCAGAAAATTCAGACAATCCAGACAAAACAGCTTTCAAAAAACCAGCACTGAGCAATCTAGACGCTCCCAAACCCATGGGTTACCTGGCCGTTTTTTTGTTTACCCTTGGAATATATTTATTTCAAATACTTTTTGCTGGTATTTTTTTTCTGATTGACTCTCTGTTTAACCTTCCTGATTCTACAGGTTTTATTACAATTGTAATATTCACCGCCATGTCATTAGTCTGGGCTGGGGGAGCTTTTTTTATTCAGAAAGTTCTTTTTCTTCCCAAACACATACTCAACTATGATTTATTTCTACCCAAATTCTGGGGTTTCGTAGTTTTGACAATTTTAATACCGGTAGTCATGTTTACAGGATCACAATTCGACTTGCTTGTACAATATCTGCTTCCAGGCTTGAGCAGAAGTTCAAACACAATGGAGAACTTTCAGTATCTGGCTTTAAAATCACCATTGATGATTCTGGCAATCTATTTTTTAACAGTTGTTGTGGCTCCACTCACCGAAGAAATATTTTTCAGAGGTCTTCTCTTTCGAATGCTGCGCCTGAGAAACAAACCCTTTTTTCTGGCTGCAATCTACACCTCAATAATTTTCTCCCTGGTCCACGTTCAACTGATGGGGTTGTTTCTGCTTACTCTGGTTGGAATCATTGCCTGCTATCTTAGTGAAAAATCAAACAGTCTCCTGCCAAGTATGCTTTTTCACGGTTTTTATAATTTAATAGTAGTCAGTGTTGCTTTTGGTATTTTTTTTGCTGAGGAACCCCAGATCGAACTTTTTTCAACCAGCTATGAACCAACTTCTCAGATTACCAGCTCCTTTCCTTTTACAGCTTTTGGTATTATCCCCGGAGTTTTAATTATTATCTTTTTATTAAAACTGTTTCTGCGTTCTCTGCCACCTGGCCAGTTAAACCAGAAGTGGAAATGGAAAAACCCTGCCATTTCACCACCACAAGTAAATTCACAGCAATTCTGAATTTGCTTTTATCTGGCAGAAAATTCAGTCTCTATTTCCTCAGGCTCCTTGACAATTCCTTCTCCCAAAACTCTGTGCCCCTTTTCAGTCACCAGAAGATCATCTTCTATTCTGATTCCTCCAAAATCCATAAATTTTTCTACTGTGTCATAATTTATGAATTCTGAGAATTTATTCTCACTTTGCCATTGTTTTATCAAGGCAGGAATAAAGTATATTCCCGGTTCAACAGTAAAAACAAAACCAGGCTCCAACTTGCGAGCCATTCTTAAAAAAGCGAGACCAAACTGCTGGGAACGAGTCAAATCAGGACCGTATCCTACTATATCTCCTAAGTCCTCCATGTCGTGAACATCAAGCCCCATCATGTGTCCGAGTCCATGGGGATAAAATAACGCATGGGCTCCAACTTTGACTGCTTCTTCAGGATCTCCCTTCATCAAATCCAAATCAATCAAACCCTCAGTGATGACCTGGGCAGAAATGAGATGCATATCCCTGAACATTACCTCTGGTGCTGCCGCCTCAATTGCCTGCTTCTGTGCTGAAAGGACAATTTCGTAAATATCTTTCTGCCTGGGAGTAAATTCTCCACTGACTGGAAAAGTACGGGTTATATCGCTGGCATATCCTTCAGGTGTTTCCGCTCCTGAATCGATCAAAACCAACCCACCGGCTAGTGCCTGATTAGAATAGGTATGATTGTGAAGAACCTCTCCGTGAATTGTAACAATAGGTGGAAAAGAATAATCACACTGTTCTTTGCGGGAAGCATGAGCAATTGCTTCTTTGATATCGTATTCATAAATACCGGGTCTGATAGTATCAATGGCAGCATCATACATCTTTTTTGAAACACTCAAGGCAAATTCAATCTCTTGAATTTCCTCTTCCGATTTTACATTGCGCAAATCAGCCACAGCCTTCATCAATTGAGCTGAATGCCCCTTTTTGATCTGCCCTGGATCTTGTTCAAGAAGTTGTGCGAGAAATAAGACACTTTCACCTCTGTATGGTGGCAGATAATGAACCTTGCCAATGAGTTTTTGTAAAAAAGACGCTAACTCACTTATATCCATCACCTTGTCAACACCGCAACGCTCTCCCAATTTCTGCAAAGTCGGAAGGGAACCTGTCCAAATAATATCATCCATTGTAGGTTTATGCCCAAACAGAATATCCTCATCTTCCGTCATAACCAAGGCCATATCAGGTATTTGATGACCAGCAAAATATAAAAAGTTGGAATTCTGCCTGAAGGGATAAATATTATCACGATAATTTTTTGGATTATCACTATGGCCGAATATAAGAATATTCTCACCTTGCATTTTTACTCTCAGTTTTTTTCTTCTTTCAAGATAATGCTTTTCAGAAAACATAATACACTCCGTAAATATCAATTAAAAATTAAAATCACATCATCTTAAACCCAATTTTTTAAAAATACAACTCACGATCCGGGATAGGGATCTCCCAA
>JAQICJ010000136.1 GCA_027858615.1 Deltaproteobacteria bacterium | reverse complement strand
CCGGCAATTGGAGAACAATTTACTGCTCCGGTCAAAATAAAATATAACTACAGCTTTTCAGATTTAAACAGACTTGTAAAAAACAGTAGTGATCCATTTGTACGCTGGGATTCAATGCAAAAAATTGCCACAGAGATTATTCTCAACGGGCTTGATTTATCTACAACAAAATTGCAAATCGAAAGTTCAGTAAACAAAGTTGCCAAAGCACTCAAATCAGTTTTGGCCGATGATAAACTTGATGATTATTTCAAGGCTCAAATGCTTGTATTACCATCTCAATCAGCCTTATGGGGAGAATACGTAAAAAATATTCCCGTTGATTCAATTTGGAAAACCAGAGAAAATTTAAAATTGGTACTGGCAGATCACCTTAAGGAGATCTTTGCAGAAATTGTTGAAGGTTATAAGGATGAAGGTGTTGATATTCCAAGTTTCAAGCAAATTTCCAAGAGAAGATTGAAAAATACTGCTCTGGCCTATCTGGCTCTTACTGGTGATAATAAATTTTTTGATGAACTTTCAGAAAAACTGAAGACACATGGTAATTTTACCGACAAGCTTGCTTATCTGGTTATCTTGAATAATAACGACAATCCCTGTCGCAATTTGGCTCTGGATTATTTTTACAGGAAATACAAAAACAATTTTCTGGTTTTGAATAAATGGATGGCCATTCAGGCTTCCGGCAAACTGCCTGATACTATGGAGCGAGTCAAGAATATCATGAACTCCTCTGATTTTAATCTGAAAAACCCAAATCAAGTTCATTCACTGCTCAATGTTTTTGCCGCCAACAAACCACATTTTCACCAGATAAACGGGCAAGGCTATGCTTTTATCAGCAGGATTATTCAAAAACTTGATACTATTAATCCGGTGATTGCTTCTTCTCTGGTTTCTTATTTTACTGGCTGGCGGGAACATATTCCTGAAAGACAAGAATTAATTAAAACTGAACTTGAGAAGCTCCTGCAATTGAAAAAGTTATCTCCAGGAGTTTACGAAAAAGTCAGCCGCAGTCTGAAATAGCTATGGATTCCATATCTCTTTTTAACAATAACCTCAATGAATACGAAAATTGGTTCACAAAGAATATTTTGGCTTATGAAACCGAATTAAAAGCTATCAAACAAATTGCTCCAATACCGGAAAAATCAATTGAAATTGGGGTAGGAAGTGGATTGTTTGCAGGCCCCTGTGGAATTAAGTATGGAATAGATCCAGCTGGAAATATGCTGGTCAAAGCTCAGGCAAGGGGAGTCGAAACAATCAGGGGCAAGGCTGAAGCGCTACCTCTTGCGGACAACAGTTTTGAGTACGCCCTTATGGTAACTGCCATCTGCTTTGTAGATGATCCTCTTGCAGCTTTGGCTGAGATATACAGGATTTTGGTTGCAAAGGGAGTATTTGTCCTTGGATTTGTAGACAAAAGCAGTTTTCTGGGAAAAAATTATCAGAAAAAAAAGCATAAAAGCCTTTTTTACAAAGATGCAAAGTTTTTTACTCTTGAGGAGATCAACGTTTTGTTAAAGAAAGTGGGGTTTGAAATCAGCGAAATTCTCCAGACACTTTTTGATTTTCCCGAGAATTTAACAGAGGTGCAAGTTCCTGTTAAAACAAAAAATAAAGGTGGTTTTACAGTTATCAAAGCCCAATCTCGCTTCAAAAAATAAACTCCTTTCAAAATCAAATTTGCAAAGAATCATATTTCCCCTATGGTTTAACAGGTATTTCAAAATTTATATTCACCCAATTAATTTTATTAACAAGATTTGAATATTGTCTTTTAACTGACGTAAAGATGTATATGCGAAATATTTTACTGATTTTCATCCTCAATCTGATTATCTTTCCTGGAATTTTACAGGCAAAAAAGTAATAGAAAAAGAAAATGGATCAATGGTGCCTGCATGAGCTCAAAATTGCCAAAGTTCAATATAAGATAGGTCCCAAAAAAAAGGGAATGGTTACACCAGTGCGGATAACCAATGGCAAAATAGGTCCAATACAGTATAAAAATGGCAGTAAAAATGCCCGACCCCTGATGGATTGCAGGACTGCCCTGGCTTTATACAGAATTTATCCCATACTTAGAGCTAATGGGGGAGTAAAAGAAGTTTACGTAGGCAAATTCTATTCCTACAGGTATGTTAAAAATTCTTCCAGATTATCAAGGCACGCTTCCGGTCACGCTTTGGATATTTACGGAGTAAAGCTTGATGATGGCAAAAAATATACAGTAAAAAACGATTATGAGAAAGGTCTGGGTTCAGGGAGAATCTGCCTGGGCAAACCCCAAACCAGGGGAGCAAGAATATTACGTCAATTAGCTTGTGATATGGACTGGAGCCACTATTTCAGAAATATACTGACTCCTGATTCCGATCGGGAACATCTTAATCATTTTCATATTTCCACATACAGAAGAGGCGAAGCAAAAAAACGTAAATATCGCACAGTATTGCTGGAACCTGCTCATTACCACAAAAAGTGGGTTCGTCGTCATTCGCGTAAAGGATACCCCGGTATAAAGCGGGTTTGGATGGTAGTAAAAGCTCGTCGCAGTGCTAATCGCAGGTTGATCAGAAGACTAAATAGACAGAAAAGACGCAGAAAAAGAAAAAAGAAATAAAAGGTGATTCTGAATATTTTTACTTCATGAAGAAGGCTGAAATAATTTTCCTGTTTCTTTTGTAAATTGCTGTCAGTTTCATCTCAATATCCAGATAGAGTTGATCCATCTCTTTTTTTAGTTCATCTTCCCTTTTTTTCAATTCCTCCATTTGACAATTTGATTTCTGGTTATTTGCCAAACGAGTTTTTACTTGTTTAATGGAATTTTTTATTTGGGGAATCAGATGGTACAGGTTATCATCATTAATATTTTCCAGTTTCAAAGCCAGATTTTCCAACTTTGTTTCTACATCACTTATTCCTTTACCGGTTTTGCGGGTTAAGCCGGATACCCCATCAGGAAATAATTCTTGCTGGTATTGAGTGTCCCCGTTCAGTTTATCTGCGGTACGAGCCTGATACCAAAGTGAAGACAGAAGAATATCCAAATCGGTTTTAGAACTGTAGAGCACTGCAGCAGTAAAAATATTTCTGTCATTAAATTTCTTTTTTTGATGAAGATGAAAATCAATTTTACTTAATAATGATGTGATATCCTTGGTGAAATCTGCCGTTTTTTCTTTCAATTCAAGAGTTGTGTTTAAAAACAAAAGTTGATTCCGAAGATACTCAAGAGAGCGTTTTTTGTTTACCTTGGGCATTTTTCCTCACTTTCACAATAATTTCGAAATTGGATGACAAAATTGATTCATCTATTTTTCAAATAATATATGCAAAGATGCAAAACACAATTTTTTAATTTAAATTGTATTTGCACTACTTAGTTCCCGTCCCAAAAAGGATGGGAACTATTTTCCTGCAGGAGGTAAACCATGGATTTCTGGACAAACAGAATTAATAATTTAAATAATGATTTAAACAAGTTAAAGTTTCAACCCCCAGTGGATTTTGTTTATAATCCCCTTGAATATGCCCAAGAAAATTATCTGGAATATCTGCGCAAATATGGTCAGGGCGACAAGAAAGCTGTTTTCTTGGGTATGAATCCCGGTCCCTGGGGTATGGTTCAAACAGGAATACCCTTTGGAGAGATCGAAATTGTTAAAGAGTGGCTTAAACTTGATAAATCAATTCAAAAACCATTAAAACAACATCCAAAAAGGCCGATTATGGGATTGAATTGTCGTCGCAGGGAAATCAG
>JAQICJ010000124.1 GCA_027858615.1 Deltaproteobacteria bacterium | reverse complement strand
GAACCGAAGTAATCCAAAAAGAGAAAACGTTTAAGATTTTTGCGATGATTTTTAAGATAACTGAATGATAATGGAAAAATATATCCGGAAAATAAACCTGACAAGGAAGAGAACATGGTTAGAAAGTAGAATTTGTTAAAAGAAGAGATATTGATGGCAGTAATCAGATAAAAAACAGCCAGAATAATAGCTGCAAATCCTAATTGCAAATGTGATTTGTAAGGAAGATATTTTTTATGGGATGAGAGGGAGAAAAAGAACATGAAAGCACCGGAAATCAATCCAATATCAACTATTATCGATCCAGTTCCAACTTGCAGATTTAATAAAAGAAAAATCTGATAGGTAATCGCCGAGAAACCGGATAAGAAAATCAAAAAACCAGCCTGCACAGGTTCAATTTTTGTTTCAGGTTTGCGAAAAAAGCGTAACAAAAAAAGCAAAATCACCAGCAAAGAAAAGAAGATGGGTAAAACAAGCTTTGGAGTAATTATGAAAAGAATTGTTTTATTGTTTGAATGAACACCCTTCAAGGCCTTAACAAATACACCACCCGGGTTTAACTTAAGCGAATTTATAAAGAGAACGGGATTATCCAGAGAACTTTTTGTTTTAGTAAAACCCTGGAGTTGTTTTTCGATTATTTCGGGATCAGTCCAGACAGCTGCTACTTTGTCAGCTCCCTGTTGTAAAAAATCGTTTTTACTCTCAGGTATTGATTTATATTTTTTCGTATAAATCCAGTAATTATCCAAAAGGGCAAAGGCTGACTTGCTCCCACCTATTGATTCAAGTTGGTTTTTAAAAATAGATATATTTTCAAGAAACGTTGATTCAGGGTATAGACCTGGAATATCCAGTCTGGAAACTAAAATCAGGTTAGGATGTTTTTTGTTGATCAAAGAAAGAAATTCGTAAGCAACATATTTATGTTGTTCCAAAGTGGAAGGAAAAATAGAAGGTAAAACCAGGATATCAGTATTTTTAAGATGAAAAAGAGGATCACCCTCTTTAAAAATAAGATTAGCAGGCTTTTTTGAATATTTTTTCAGAAGATATTCATAGGGTCGCGAATCAGGGCAAAGGAAAAACACCTTGATATTCTTGATTGAGGAAAGGTGATAAGCAAGGGGAAAGTCTTCAATAACAGCTATTGTATTTGTTTTATTTTCACGGACAAGGAGAGAAGAAAAAAATTCTGTTGCAGGCTCTGAATAGGAACCTGGAAAAGAAAATGAAAGGGAATTATTATGCAATAAAGCGAGATTACCACTTTTTGATTCGGAAATTGTGACCAGACCGCTGTCATTATAAAAAGATTTATATTCGAGGAAATTCGATTGAGGAACATGGTTGAGTAAATAAAAAGAATAAACCAGGGTCAATATTTTCAGAAAATTAAACAATAACTGTTTGCGTTTTGATTGAGGCCACAAAAACCAGGGGATAAACAGCGATAAGGGAAAAACGAAAAACGAAAAAATGTAAAACGAAGGCAGGAAAGATAAACCTGTAAAGGTGTAAGCTGCTCCTGCAAGCAAAGAACCACCAGCTTCCAAGGATATAAGCAGGTGAGGTTTGAATTTTGAAAATAGAGGAAGAATAGTTCCAGAGAAAAAAGCAACCGGTAAAACACTTGCAGCAATTAATATAAAAGATTGAATTCCACTGAACCTGGTTATATCCGGGATAGAAAAGATAGATCTCGAATGTGCAAGAACAAAAGAACCAAAGAGAAAGGAAAGAAGTAGTAAGAGGAATCTTCCATTTTTAAAAATTTTATCAGAAAAAAGAGCACCGGCAGCCATTCCGCAGAGCCAGAAAAAGAAAAAGTAACCAAGATTCAACTCATTTGAACTGACTGAAGTGGTACTTTCCCGGTATAAAAGGAGTTGCAGAAGAAAAACGAGAAAACCTGTAAGAAACGGAGATAAATCTGTATTGATCTTTTTCATGAAAAACCTCAATTGTTTCACGTGAAACATTATTTAATTCCCATCGCAAAAAGGAAGGATGCAGTCTGAGCAGGTCATTTGAATTGATCTGCTTTGTCGCGACTTCTTGAAATAGTATCAACTATGTCAGCGAAGTTTCTGTGCGCATCTCAATCCAAATTCTTACTCAGTCAATAACCCCATTCTGGGATGGGAACAGGCTAGTTCCCATCCCAAAAAGAAAGGTCATCGTCTGGTGACGGAATTTTACATCATCTGCTTTGTCATAACTTCTTGAAATAGTATCAACTATGTCTGCGAAGTTACTCCTCGCATCTGAGTCAAACTTCTTCTCCAGCCAAAAACCCCACTTCTGGGATGGGAACTAGTTAAGCAATAATACAGTTTCACCAAAAATATTTACTTTTGAAACAATTTCATTTGTAAAATATTTGAATCAAATGGGATTATTAAAAAAAACAAGTCTGCCACTTCCTTTCAATTCAGATTGGAAGCTCAGGAGACTTTTTTTCATTTTGGCACCAATTGATCCGTTTAGGGAATAAAAATAAACTTCAGATGAACCGCAAATTATATTATTGGTTATTTCTAATTTGGCAAAACTTCTATAAGGATGGGGAATACCTCCAAAGGGTAAAAACCATTCCTTGAAAACAATTAAAACCGGAATTTTTTTTAAGAGCAGAAAGTTTTTAATCATTTCTTTGTTGAATTTCCCTCGGATCAGGGCTTGGGTAATTTTAAAACTTCCTATTCCCCAGAGATCGTAAATTTCTTTATCAGAAAAGTAGGAAGAAGCTCCAATATCGTTGAGGGCTACTTTGTTAAAAGGATAATAATTTTGCAGATAGAGGGAAATTTGTATTTGTTGAGAAAAAATATTGTGGGATGCTGTTTTAATTTCCTTATGGCTTAATCCACCTCTGATCATTAAAGTTAAAAGCAGGATAATAGTAATAAATTTTGTAGTTATATTTTCTTGAAAAGAATTGTTTATTTTAAAAACTTCCCTGTTAAATAATATAGCGGTTATTCCCATAAGTACGAGATATGCTTCATAGCGGTAAAACCATCCAGTTTGTGCAAATTGCAGATGGGCAAGCAGATTACCTGTAAACAGCAACGAGACAAGATTTTTGTCTGAAAAAAATGATTTTTTCAGTTAGTTTTTAAAGATAACCATTTAGT
>JAQICJ010000081.1 GCA_027858615.1 Deltaproteobacteria bacterium | reverse complement strand
GTAGAGCCCGGTGGTTAAAACTTCCGGATGATCTCCGGCTATATACAAAGCTTCGTCGGAATTACCATATTTTTGGGCAATATGTTGAACAATCATGGTAGTTTTACCTGTTCCCCTGGCTCCGAAAATACAAATTGCCCCGGAATCCCAATTTACCTTCCGATGAAGATAACGAAAATATTTTTTGTTGTATAACCTGAGCACCCGCTGATGAACTTCTCTGATAATTTGCATATTTCACCTCTCCTGGTTAATATATCCCACTCCCTCTATTTGTCAACTGTATCTGACACTTTTCACCATATTTTGTCTAACACACTAGACAATTTACATCATATTTTGTCTACCCCACTAGACAGTTTTCCAAAACAAAAACCGGTATTCAGTCATAATCCCTCCCTCTGTGTCAGGGTAGTTGTCGGCAGAGTAAAACTAAACTATTATGGAGGCAGGCAGTTGTGTGCAAAATATTCTGAAAGGCGAATGAGGTGTAGAACATGAAAACCATCGGTATTCTTGGAGGAATCAGTCCCGAATCTACTTTGGATTATTACAGGCTTATCAACAAGCAAATTCGCAAAATAATGGGTGGGTATCATAGTGCAAAACTATTGATTTACAGTTTTGATTTCGCCCAAATTCACAAATTGCAAAATCAGGGCAATTGGGGAGAGATTAGAAATCTTTTCACCGAAAAAGCTCGTTATCTGCTCGAGGCAGGTGCAGATTTTCTTATTTTGGCTTCCAACACCTCCCATAAAGTACTTCCCCAAGGAGAAGTGGGTGCAAAATTTTTGCACATAGCCGATTGTTTGGGAGAAAATCTGCAAAGGCAGGGAATTGTCAAAGCTGGTTTACTGGGAACTCAGATCTTGATGCAAGGCTCTTTTTACAAAGATATTCTGGAAAAAAAATATGGAACCGGGATCGTAGTTCCCTCCCCTGATGAGCAAAGAAAAGTGAACGAGATAATATTTCAACATCTGGTCAAGGGGAAATATACCCAAGAAGATTGTCAATATTTTTACAAAGTAATGACCAATATGCAGAAAAGATCCGAGATAGAAGTTATTATTCTGGGCTGTACCGAAATAGCCCGATTAACCGCCAAAGGATCTGCCCCCCTTCCCCTGTTTGATACAAAATCAATCCATATTAAAGCAGCAGTGGCAAAGGCTTTACAAGGTCAAGGTTCAATAACCTCAACCGTAACCTGAGGTTTGATGGCCGGAACCTTTGATTGAATATCACCAAATTATGGATGTCATCGTCTGGCGACGGAATCTGGCTTCATCTTCTTTGTCGCAACTGCTTGAAATAGTATTTACTATGTCTTCGCAGTTACTGCGCATCTGAAACCACCTTCTTCCCCTTAAGGGCCAATAACCACTATTCTGGGACGGGAACTAAGTAAATCCCCTTTTACTTGCTGGTTTTAGAATTATCTTATTTTACTGAAAATTAAACATTTGGGAGGATGATAAAATATTATTCTTGTTGGTTATTTGTGCTTGAATTACCAAGAGTTAATCCCAGAATGTCTTCTACACAGGTTTTTACGGGATCGGGGTTGCAGCTTTCAGCGTCTTCAATACAGGCGATAGTTTCATTTAAAGTAGATGGTTGGAAACAGCGAATAACATTACCGTCGGCATGGAGGTTATCTTTACATTCGTCAATTTCGGTTTGAGTGGGATCTGTAATACCATCGCACTCTAGCTTTTTAAGGCAGGCAGCATCAAGGTAAGCGTTGGTATCTGTGGTGCATTCATCTTCATTTTCTTCGTAGCAGATGAGAGTATTGTCCCCGCCTTCTTGTAGTTCAAGACAGGTGTGTTCTTCTTTGCAACTTACAAAAGCTTCAAAAAAACTATCCAACTGGTTTACAGCCTGTTCTTTGCAATCGGTAAGGCATTGCTCCACTGTGGCTCCATCCAAAAGGTTGCAGGTTTCATCAACATCGCAAGATCTTTCACACAAAGTATCATAGTCCGGTGAATTATCTTCACTGTCGTCGCAGGCTGATATAACAAAAGATAAGGATAAGATAATTAAGATTGAAAATAGTGTTCTCATGATTTCTCCTCAAGTTGCAAATCCCAATTCTCTGGGATTAATTAAAATAAAACTGAAAAATAGCAGTACTACTATAGTTTAAAAGTTAATAAATTATCTGCAACTAGTATTTTGCAGTGAGTTTATTTTATTTAGAATTGAGATTTTTGGACAGGGAAGAAACTTGAGGGGATGGTTGGATGTTTTCTGGGATGAAAACCAATCAACTGGGGTCGATGACTCGGCCCATAAAGAAAATAGTACCGCTGATTTTGTCGCGGATCATGAAAATAAAGGGGCGGTTTATTGAAAATGGAGAGGGAGGAGCTGAATTGTTGGAAATAACTACTGCAGTAGCAGCGGCGGCTTCAGTGCCCTTTTCATCAACTGCAACAAATGCCTGGTGAACAATATCAGATATATACAGACAATTTGATTCTGAATTCATCCGACTGAAATCGGCCACACATTCTTCAAAGGCATCATTCATGCCCAAATCTTTCATGACCTGATTGAGACTCAAATCGTAACTATAAGAAAACTTGGGAAAATACAGGGTCATAGGTGACATGGATTTGTTGTCCACAATTGTTTGCAACATGGAAGCATCAAGAGTCTGTTCCACATTATCAAATTCACCTTCTTCAGGTAAAATAATCAGCATGGCAGTATCATCACCTTTGTAGGGCAACTCAACAGCCGAATAGTTGGTGCCGTAA
The DNA here is from genome assembly GCA_027858615.1 of Deltaproteobacteria bacterium. Classification (GTDB taxonomy): domain Bacteria; phylum Myxococcota_A; class Polyangia; order HGW-17; family HGW-17; genus JAQICJ01. The sequence goes on along the minus strand of JAQICJ010000081.1, from coordinate 776 downwards.
TAAACAGGATAACTGTGCTCTATCTCCATTGTATCAACTTGCACAGTGGAACCATCGAGAAGATAAAAATCCCGCTCTTCGGTCAAAGCAGCATTGAACACCTCGAGCCAATCAGCCTTGAAATAGATGGCATTGGTCAAAACAGCTCTGGTATTATTGGTAATCATGCCCTGTTTTAAAAGATCAACAATTTTGTCATTGGTTTTATCTTCCACCCAATCATTGATTGTTTTCCGGGAACCCTCAGGATCAGTTGCAAAATCCAGAAGATAAATTCCTCCCCCGTAATGCTGAGCCAAGGTATCTATGAATTCCTGTTCAAAATTGTAACCAACCTGCTGCCAGATTGCATTGGCAATGTTGATACTGAACTCGTCCGGATCACCTGTGCCCAACTCCTGTATATCCAGATCCAGAGCATTGAAAGCAGGATGCAGATTAGTTTGATCCAGATAAAAATTTAGGGCAGTTTCCATTTCGGTCAAAGTGTTGTTGGCAGCACCGGCAGAAGTCATACCCAAAGCAACACTGATGGAATATGGCGAATAAAACAGATTATTATCATTATCGGTATCCAACTGGTGGTAAAGATCAAAGGCAAAATTAGTATTACCCTCCACCAAGTTCTGAAGTTGAGCTTCCGACACCGCTGGGTTGGAATCCCTCTCCAAACTGGATTCAACCACTTCAAAATCATAATTCTCCCCTTCTTCACCACTATCATCAGAAGAAGAACAACCCACCATTTGAAACAAACCAACCAAAACAATAAACAA
>JAQICJ010000051.1 GCA_027858615.1 Deltaproteobacteria bacterium | reverse complement strand
TCAATGTGGAAAATGCGATCAAGCCTGTTATATTTCAAGTTATAATTCTGAATACAGTCTTTATCTTGAGGAAAAGAAAAATTCCTCCGAAGCACAGAGTTGTGCCAGATGTTTTGAATGTGTTGAAGCCTGCCCTGCAAAGAGTTTGCAGGTGAAAAGATAAAATAATTAAGAAAAAAGAATATTATAAGAGGGGAGTTGGGTAAGAATTTGTGTTGAGTTGAATTTTATACTGGAGAATACAGGAAGGGAAGCAGAAACCTGTGCAAGTTGAAACACAGCTTTCTTCGATATGATTATATTTGGAAAGAAGATCAGCCATCAAGGGGACTGAACATGTCTTTGCCTACTCCGCACTTGGGGCAGACATAATCGTCGTCAAGATCGGCAAAGGGAACATTATCGTGTTCGGCTGGATCGTAGATATAACCACATACATCACATACATATTTTTGCATAAATCACTCCTGGTTTGATCAATTGCAGATTCGGAAAACCAGCAGTTGATCAGGCTGGTTTCTATCTCTGAACAGGGAAAACAGAACCATTTATATCCGGCTTAAATCCGACACAGAGATGGAAACGGTTAAAAAAAATTATTTAGGCTCCCAGTAGCAACGCTTGGGGGAGACTATGGCTTCTTCCTTTTTAAGTTTATTTATCAATTTATTCACGTCTTTTTTGTCGAGGCTACTCATTTCGGTAATTTCGCTTTTTTTAAGGGGTTTACCACTTTTTTTCATGATTTCGAGAATTTTATCTTTGTTATTATCCATGTACTAACCTTTCAAAATAAAATTATTCTTCTTCGGGAATAAAGGTTCTGGCGCCAAGTTCTTTGTCCAAAGAAAGAAGTCCCTGGCCTTGACCATTGATCAAATTCAATTTGTTTAGAATGGTATCCATGGAATCTTCTTCTTCAACCTGTTCGTCCACATACCAGTTGAGAAAACTTTTAGTGGCGTGATCGTTTTCTTTGATGGCCAGATCCATGAGTTCACCAATTGATTTTGATATGAATTTTTCATGATTGAGGGCAATTTCAAAAATTTCAATGGGAGATTCAAAATCGAATTGGGGCTTGTCAATTTGCTCCAATTTGACTCGACCGCCTCTTTCATTGATGAAATGATACATCTTCATGGCATGAAAATGTTCTTCCTGAGCTTGAACAATGAAAAAATTTTCCATGCCTTCAAGACCAATGGATGCTAGATAGGCTGCCATAGAAAAATAAATATATTCGGAAAAAAGTTCTTTGTTGATTTGTGTATTAATTGCCTGTTCTAGAGATTTGGATAACATTGTTACTCCTTTGTATAGTTATAGTTTCCATCCCAGAATGGGGGTTATGGCTGAGTAAGAAGTTGTATGGAGATGCGCTGAGTAACTTTGCAGACATAGTTGATACTATTTCAAGAAGTTACAACAAAGCAGATCAATTCAACTTTCGTATTCAGACGAATGCCTTCCCTTTTGAGATGGGAATTAAGTTAATATTACAGTTCTTTGATTTGATTTTTAACTTTGTCTTTTATGGTTACAAGATCACTACTGGTTGGAACATATTGGTGTCTGATGGTTTCCAGGAGATCAAATCCGCATGATTTTAATTCCTTTTCAACCTGAGCTGTGCTTTGTCCACCCCAGCCATAGGAACCAAAAGCCAAGCCGATTCTGTCTTTAGGAGCGAGCCCTTTGAAATAGGTTAAGAAGGCGCTGACCGTTGGCATCATGTTGTTATTGAGGGTAGGGGAACCTACACAGATGATTTTGGCTTCTAGTACTTCGGTCATGATGTCTGATATATGGTTATGCTGCAGATTCATTTTGCGGATAGAAAATTTGCTTTCTTCAAAAACGTCCTGAATAGTATCAGCAATTTTTCTAGTTGAACCCCACATGGAATCATAGATAATCAGAGCTTTGTTGACGACTTCATTTTTGCTCCAGATTTTATATTTATCTAGAATATCAGAAATGTGAGAGCGCCACATCAACCCATGGCTGGGACAGATTATTTCCATTTCAAGCTGGTCAACTGTTTTCAAAGCCTTTTGCACCATTGCTCCGTAAGGCAGGACTATGTTAGCGTAGTATTTACTTGCTTCGTACATGTTGATACTGGAAGTGTACTCATCATCAAATCTTTCTGATGAACTGATGTGTTGACCAAAGGCATCATTTGAAAAAAGTATTTTTTCTTCCGGACAATATGAGACCATGTTGTCGGGCCAGTGTACCATTGGGGTCTGCACAAAATTAAGAGTTCGCTTGCCAAGATTGAGGGATGAACCTGATTTTACCGATTTAAGGTTTAGATTATTGCTATAGTGGAGCGGAATTCCTTCAACTCCTTTTGGGGATGCAAAAACCTGAGCATTGGGACAATGTTTCAGGATTAAAGGTAAAGATCCACTGTGATCCATTTCTATGTGGTTTTGGATTATGTAGTCGATTTTGGCTGGATCGACAATAGTGGAAATTCTTTGCAACTGTTCCTTGAAAAAATGGCTCTTTACATTGTCAATCAGAGTGATCTTGTCATCTATTATAAGGTATGAATTGTAAGAAGAGCCACGTTGGGTCTTGTATCCATGAAAGTTTCTCAGATCCCAGTCAATTGCGCCAACCCAATATATTCCATTTTTGATTTCAACAGCTTTCATGATTTTGTCCTTTTAAATTCTTAATTGCTAATACGAGATATTCAAAGTTTGATCGTTCAAACCAGGTTTAACGTTGAATATATCCTGGTTACAAAGTTGTAATTTGTCTAACATGAGCAGGTTAACCATTATTTTTAGATTTTAAAGGTTTGTGGGGATTATTTTGGCAAGAATAACAAAAAAATGTTGATCTTCCAGCTTGTTTTATTCTTGAGACAGGATTGCCACATTTGGGGCATTCGGTTTTCTGATATATTTTAAGAAAATTTTGAAATTTGCCACTTTTATTGTCAACTCTTTTGTAATCTGAAATTGTTGTACCATTATATTTTATAGCTTTTTTCAATATTTTGATGGTATTTGATATTATCGCTCCAATTTGCTTTTTGTTCAGGCTGTTAGTCGGAACAGCAGGATGAATTTGGCAGGCAAAAAGAATTTCGTTAACATAAATATTGCCCAGCCCGGCGATAATAGTTTGATTTAAAAGTATATTTTTGATTGGAGCTTTTCTTTTCCTGAATTTTTGCCATAGATATTCAGTTGAAAAGTCATTTGAGAATGGTTCTGCACCAAGTATATCAAGGCTTTTAATCTGTTGATTCAAGGGAGCAATTGTTATTTGACCGAAAGTTCTGACATCATCAAAAATAAGTTTGGAGTGATCGGAAAAAATCAAATGAGCTCTCATATGGGAAGAGGAGGAAGTGAGATTTTCGGTGTAAATTAATTTTCCCGTCATGCGCAGATGAATAATGATCTGCAATTTTTGATCTGTAGTGATGATTATATATTTGCCCCTCCTGAAAATAGTATTGATTTGTCCCAGATATGATATTTTTTGTTGGTTGATGAGAGTATTTTCTCTGAATTCTTCTATTTTTACCAAATTTTTCCCGATAATAATCGGGGAAAGTTCGTTGATAATGGTTTGCACTTCGGGAAGTTCCGGCATGGTTTCAACCCTCCCGGCAATTTTTGCAGATCCCTTTTAGATTCAGGTGTTGTTCAAGTATTTTGTGACCATCAAGATTTTCTTTGTTAAGAAATGCTTTATTGTAGTGAATATCAAAAATTTTACCACATTTCACACATTTAAGGTGGATATGTGGTTTTTTATTGTATTCATAGCGAATTTCATTTTCAAACAAAGAGAGAGCTATCAGAAGATTCTTGGCGACAAAAGCCTTCAGAGTATTGTATATGGTTGCTTTGGAGAGAGTTGGCATTTCATCAGCCAGGGCTTGGTAGATATCATCTGCCGTGGGGTGGATCCTGTTTTTGTCGAGGTATTCAAGAATTTTGATTCGTTGCAGAGAAGCTACAACTCCGTAATCTTGAAGTATTTTTTTGTAATATTTCATGAGAATTCCAAAATTTGTTATTTCCCAATTTAAAAAGGAAATTAATTATTTGAGGACTGAACTTAATTGTAATAAATTACTAACTTATAAATCGAATATGACATCAGGAAAAGAGTATTAGTTGATAATGAGTATAAACCTATAACTTATATAATCGTGTCCAAATAAATGTCAAGGATTACCTTAATTAACAAAAAAATCAGTAACTATTTTCCGGATTTATTTTCAGTTTTTTTGACTGGGGAAAAAAGTTGGTAACGAAGAAAAGAATACTCATCGGTATAGGCTTCTACTTTTTTGCTGACCTTATCACTTCCACCATGTCCAGCTTTGGTTTCTACTCTGAGAAGAATTGGAGCATTACCTTTGTTGGCATGGCGGATTGCTGCTGCAAATTTGCGGGCGTGCATGGGTTCGACACGATCATCGCTGTCTGCGGTCATCATAAGCAGAGCAGGATATTCGATATTGTTTTTGATGTGGTGATAAGGGGAATAAGCTCTGAGAGTATTAAATTGTTGTTTTTTTTCTGCAGTACCATATTCGGAAATCCAGGTTCGTCCGGATCCAAAAAGGTGATATCTCAACATGTCCAGCAGGGGAACATGACATGAAACAACCTTGAAAAGATCGGGTCGCTGAACCATGGCTGCACCTACCAGCAGACCACCATTGGAACCTCCCCTGATGGCAAGATGTCTGGGAGAAGTATACTTGTTGTTAATGAGATATTCTGCAGCTGCTATAAAATCATCAAAAACATTTTGTTTATTGGCCAGCATTCCTGCTTTATGCCATTTTTCACCATATTCACCTCCACCTCTCAGGTTGGGAATGGCAAAGGAACCGCCCATCTCCAGCCATACTGCTCTGTAGGGTGAGAAACGAGGAGTAAGGCTGATGTTGAATCCTCCATACCCATAGAGTATATATGGATTTTTTCCATTATTTTTCTGATTTTTCAGACTGATAATGAACATTGAAATTTTGGCGCCATCCTTGGAAAGATAATGGATCTGTTTCTGTCGGTAAGGGGATGGATCAAAAGGAACATTGGATTTGAAATATAGTTTAGTTTGATCACTGTCAACTGAGGTTTCATAGATTACTACAGGCTGAAGGAAAGAACTAAAACTGAAATAGGCTTCTTTATGTTCGGGATGTCCTTTGAGTCCTTTGCTACTGCCCATGGAGGTGAAAGTTATTTTGCGGACTGTTTTGCCGTTCAGGTCAACAATTTTTAAAAGAGATGAGGCTTTGTGAAGATAGTTGAGGGCCAATTTGTTGCCAATAATATTAAAGCTTTCAAGTACCTCATTTTCTTTTTCTGGAACGATTTCTTTCCAGAATTTTTTCTTGTGTTTCCACGGTTTAATTTTAAAAATTCTGTAATTGGGAGCTTCAAAGTTGGTGAGAAGATAGATTTTGTTTTTCCAGGCAGTGGCCTGATAGGTTGAGGCGGTATCTTTGGCAAGAATTTTCCATTTGCTTCTTCTTTTCAGATCCTTGAAGTAGAGATCGGTATTGCTCCAACCGAAATGGATATAAAGGAAAAGATAGCGTCCATCATCAGATACCTGTGCATTAAGAAATTTGCGTGGATCTCCGGTTTTTTTGTAAATAATTTTATCCTTGGCAGGTACCTGTCCCAGTTTATGATAATAAACTTGGGCATGACCTGGCAGTTGTGAAACAGGAATCTTGGGATTTACTGGTAGTCTGGTGTAATAGAAGCCTTTGCTTTGCTTGTCCCAGGAAGGACGTGCATATTTTGCTCCTTTGATTGTTTCATTTTCATATGTTTTACTGGTATCAACTTCCATTATATATAGTTTGGCGCTATCTGCATTGTTTTTGCTGAGTTTGTATGCGGCATAACGACCGTCTCTGGAGATAAAGACTCCCTTTACGGAAATGGATCCGTCCTCGCTCATGGTGTTTGGATCGAGAAGGGTTTTTTCCTGTCCGTTTTTTCCTTCTTTCCAGTAAAAAACAGTTTTTTCCTGATTAGCTCCTCTTTTGTTGTAGAAATAGCGGTCGCCTTTGCGAACAGGTGCTGAAAGTTTGAGTACGTGACTAATTTCTTTCAGGCGTTTATTGATCTGTTTCCTGTATGGCATTTGATCAAGATATTTATGAGCGCAGCGATTTTGTGTTTCCAGCCATTGTCTGGTTTCATAAGAATCACTATTTTCCAGCCAGCGATAAGGATCTTTGATGTCAACACCGTGGATTTTTTCGCTTATGCTTTGCCTGCGGGCTCCTTTGGCAATACATCGCTTGATTTTCTTTTTCAGAATTTTGTTGTCCCGGTTTTTACTGCTCTCATTTTTTTTGTTATTAGTTGACGGTTTGGGAATTCCCGGGGGAGAACAACTTGGAAAAATTACCAAAGAGGCGATGAAAGCGATGTTAAAGATGAAAAGAAGGCGGGTTGAATAATTTTTGATGTACTTCATAATGATGAAAAAATATCACGAGATCATTCTATTTGTAAAGGGGAAATCAATTAACGAATTGTACAGGGAAAGTTCTGTTTAATCTAGTCAGCAATGGAAACTATCAAGTTTATGTTTCAGAATAGGGTGTTTGGCAGCGAATTTGTTCTGATTCAAATTCTTAAAGAAATTTCAGTTTCAATTGTTGTGAAAAAAATATCATGTTATAAAGGCTTGAGTTGAACTTTAAATTTATAAGTTTTTGCGATTATTTGGTTACTCGATCATATAGCTTCCTTTATATTTTATTTTAAACAGTTTTCTTTTCAGATTTGAAATGGGAACGGAAGCTTAATTTTATTTGGTTGGGCAATGAAACAGGTTTTGGGCTCCCGGCTGTTTAAAGCTGCATTTTATCGGGGAGGAGAAATTATGGATGATTTCAGAATAAAAAAACATCCTATTTTGAAGGAATCAACTGCTAAGTATGTTGATATCTATTTTGATGGCAAAAAAATCAGAGCCAAGCAGGGAGAGATGCTTTCCTCGGCTTTATTTGCAGCAGGTATCAGAATATTTGGTCACCACGACAGGGATGGCGGTGCCCAGGGAATTTTCTGTGCTAACGGTCAATGTTCCAAATGTACAGTCATAATTGACGGAAAACCTGTCAAGTCCTGTATGATACCAGTCAGGAACGGGATGAATGTTTACCCTGCGGAGGGACTTCCGGAGCTCAAAGATGATGGCGTGCAGGTTGGAGTCAAGAAACCCGTCCCCGAGTTAACGGAAACAATGGTTCTGATTATAGGAGGAGGTCCGGCCGGCCTGAATGCGGCTTTGGAACTGGGACAATGTGGAATAGAAGTACTTGTTATCGATGACAAAAGTGAATTGGGCGGGAAACTGAGTTTGCAGACCCATAACTTTTTTGGTTCGGTCAGTGATTGTTATGCTGGTAAACGGGGAATTGACATCGGGCATATTCTTGAAGACAAGGTCCGCTCCAATCCAAATATAAAAATTTGGCAGAATTCCACTGTTGTTGGAGTTTACGCTGATAAAACTTTTGGAGTATCATCTCGAGGCAACTACAGAATCGTCAAACCTGAAGTAGTTTTAAATTCTACCGGAGCCAGAGAAAAGACCCTGGTCTTTCCTGGGAGTGATCTCCCTGGAGTATACGGAGCGGGTGCCTTCCAAACTCTGGTAAACAGAGATTTAATCCGTTCTTCTGAAAAATTGTTTGTAATTGGAGGAGGCAACGTAGGAGTTATTGCCGCTTATCACGCTTTGCAGGCTGGAATAGATGTGCTTGGAATTGTAGAGGCTCTCGATAAATGTGGAGCTTACAAGGTTCATGTAGATAAAATTAAGCGACTGGGGGTGCCCGTCTGGACCAGCCACAGCGTAGTTCGGTGTGAAGGAGAAGAACAGGTTCAAAAAATAACCATCTCTCAAATAGACGAAAATTTTCAACCGTTATCAGGAACTGAAAAGAGTTTTGAAGTTGACACCGTTTTGGTAGCGGTGGGTTTGGCACCAGTTGATGAACTTCTGGAAAAATCCAGGAACTTCGGAATTGAAATCTGGGCAGCCGGAGATGCTGAAGAAATTGCCGAAGCTTCAGCTGCTATCTTCTCCGGTAAAATTACCGGCAGGAAAATTGCTCAATCTCTGGGCAAAGATATTTCTATTCCTGATGAATGGGAACCCCTGGCAAATTTACTGAAAAGCAGACCTGGAAAATACTATCCCAACAGACCAGATAATTATGGTCTTAAAGCAACCTACAATCTATTTGGCAAAACTCTCTACGCCCAAAATCCTGCTTCCGGAGAAACTGTGTCCATGCGTATTCTTGAGGACATGGGTATAACTTTGCCACCAGGAAACAAATGGCTTGAAGCTAGAGATTTGATCAAAGCTTACAAAATAGCTCCTGTTCAAATAAACGAAGATTATTCTAATCTTCAGGTTTATCCTGTTATCCATTGTGATCAGGAAATCCCATGCAATCCCTGCCATATGGCTTGTCCACTTGGTTCTATCTCCATCAATGGAGATATCATGAATCTGCCTGAATTCCATGGAAAGTGTATGGGATGTGGAAAATGTGTCATGGTTTGTCCCGGTTTGGCTATTACCCTGGTTTACAACAATTATGAGTCAGATGAAGGCTTGGGATTGATTATGTTGCCATTTGAATTTGATGAATCTTTGGTACCGAAAGACGGAATCATGGAATTGGCCGGAAATGAGGGGGAAGTACTTGGTAAAGGTAAAGTAATAGAAATTATATACACCCCCAAACAAAACGGAAGAAAATTAATCAAAGTGGAAGTACCTTGGAGCTTAAGAGAAAAAGTAGTGGGAGTCAGAATACGAATTCCCGGAACCGGTGAAATTGAAAATTCAGTTGGGAAAAATATTGACGACGATCCAATAGTCTGCCTTTGTGAAAGAGTCAGGAAAAGTGAAATTGTAGCTGAAATCAGAAAAGGCGTCAGAGATATGAATCAACTTAAAGCAACTATCAGAGCGGGAATGGGATCCTGTGGAGGGAAAACCTGCAGTGAGCAGGTTCTGAGAGTTTTCAGAGAAGAGGGAATTGACCCGTCTGAAGTGACACCTCCAACCATCAGACCATTTGTAGCTGAAGTCCATCTTGGAGATTTTCTGGGGAAAGAGGATGGAGAGGAGGAATAGAAAAATGACCAATAATAAGATTTATGATGTCATAGTTGTCGGAGCAGGTAGTGTTGGAACTCCAACCGCAATGTTTCTTGCTCAAAAAGGAGTTGATGTACTTGTATTGGAAAAACGAAGTTCCTGTGGGCAGGGGGAAAACAAAGCAGCAATAGGGGGAGTTCGAGCTACCCATTCAGATCCCGCCAAGATTCAAACCTGCATCCAGAGTCTTGAAGTTTTTTCCACTTGGGAAGAAAAATACGGGGATGATATAGAGTGGAAGAAAGGTGGATATTGTTTTCCCGTTTACACTCATGATCTGGAAGAATTACTCAAAAGTTTTTTCCCAATTCAGAGAAAATACGGATTGGAAATCCAATGGAAAAATGCTGGAGAAATTGAAGAACTGATTCCAGGAATCAATCCAGATGGATTGAGAGGTGGAACTTTTTCAACTAATGACGGACAGGTTTCACCCTTGCGTTCTTCGGTAGCATTTGAAAGAGAAGCAAAACGCCAAGGTGCAGTATTCAAGTATAATGAGCCGGTTGTTTCTTATATTATTGACAAGGGAGAGATACAAGGAGTTATAACCAAAAAAGATAAATATTTCAGCAAGCAGGTAATCCTGGCCACCGGAGCTGATGCAGCCGATCACTCCAAGCTTCTTGGTATTGATATTCCAGTGCGACCTGATTCACATGAAGCCGGGATCAGTGCTCCTATCAAACAATTTCTTCCTCCTCTGGTAGTTGATATGAGACCAGGGCCTGAAGGAAAAACAGCAAATTTTTATTTTGGTCAATGCAAAAAAGGCCAAATTATCTTTTGTTATACTCCAAAAAACAAGTTTTATGGCAAGAATAAAGGAAATCTATCTGAATTCATGCCCATTCTTGCTTCAAGACTTATTTCACTGATTCCAAAATTCAAAAATCTGTTGATCCGAAGAACCTGGAGAGGTTTATATCCCATGACACCTGACGGGATTCCCATTATCGATCAGGTTAAAGAAGTCAAAGGATTAATTTTGGCAGTTGGTATGTGCGGACAGGGATTCATGCTGGGACCAGGAGTAGGAAAGAATATAAGTTCTCTGGTGGTTGATGGAAGTTGGATGCTGGCAGCCGAAATTCAGAAAACTTTCAGTTTTTACAGAGATTTCAGTGGAGAAGAAGCGTTTAAATAATCATATGAACAGGAACCAAGGATATTCCAAGTAGAGGAGCAAATTGATACCCGGAGCCATAACTGTAGATTTAGATGGAATTGATTGTTATCACAAAATCTATCAGATCAACAGCAAGCTGTCTGCCAAGGAGGAACTGGCAGAATATACCCTGCGTAATACTCTTCCAGGCATCAGGAAATTTCTTGATGCCAATAACATAAAAGCAACATTTTTTGTTATTGGGAAAGATCTTGAATCAGATTTTGTAGCCACTCAGTTGCGATGTTTTGCAGATGAAAGTCATGAGCTGGCCAACCATTCCTTCTCTCACCCTTATGGTCTGCCTAATCTTCCAAAATCCGATATGCTTCAGGAATTGGAGCGGGCACATAAAATAATTCAGGATAAAACAGGGGTGACGCCAGTTGGGTTCAGAACTCCCGGTTACCATCTTTCGGATGATTTGCGTGTTGTTCTGGAGAATCTTGGATATCTCTATTCGTCTTCAATGATGACCAGTGTTACTTATTGGCTGGCAAAATATCTGGTAGTTAATTTCCACAAATTATTTTTCAATGTTGAATCAGCTGTTACCATACATCCGTTTACAGATGTTTTGAAGTCTTCAACTCCGGCTTATCCCAACAAAGAATCGGCAGGTGGTCGACAAATTATCGAAATCCCCATATCCACCGGTCCGTTTCCTCTTCAGATTCCCCTGGTGGGTTCATTTATTTCCCTGTTGCCATTTCCTTTTCTGTTTGATCTGCCAGGAGGTTACCCTCCTGTTCTTAATTTTCATGCCCTTGATTTTTGGCCTGATGAGAAGCATCTTGATTCTGAATTGCGCCAGAAAGAGCTATATCTCAAGCTGCCGCTTACAAAAAGATTGAAGCGATATCAAAGCCTTATAGATAGTTTTAAAAGGAAGGGAGTATATTTTACAACTCTCGATAAAATTGCCTGCAGTTACAGGATCCAGTAAAGAGTACTGTTTAAAAAAAAGGAGTTATTGTTTGGGGGGCAGGAAAATGGTTCAACTTTTTGAAGAAGATCTGGGATTGAAAGATTTGCGAATTATCAGAATAATGCCGGCAAAAAGAATGATAAAAAAGTAATTGAAAGTTGAGGTCGGAGAACTGTAAGAGCGGCAGTTGCATCCTTCATTTTCTGAAGAAGTATTCTGGTTGCCAGAATCTTGATCACTGTCGTTGTCAATATCAGTTGAAGAATCTTCCGAATCGGTGTCACTATCAATTCCACCATCATTGATAATTTGTGGATCGGGATCATCTTCATCCTGAGGATCACTGCCCTGAAGAAATTCTTCGAGGTTGGAGTGGCCGTCCCCGTCTGCATCTTCCAGAGAATCGTCTTCTTGAGGTTTAAGGTTGTTTTCTTCTTCCCATGTATCAGGCATTTCATCCTGATCTTCATCTATAAAAACCACATCAATTATGTAGTTCTCTTGAAAAACAGTTTCAATTCCGTCGCTTACAGCAAGATTAATCAGATGAGTGCCTGACTGGGTATAGTGGGGAATCCAACTCAATTGTCCTGATTCAGGAGTTATTTCCATGTTGGCGGGAGGATTTGACAAAGACCAGGTGAGGATATCATGAGGATTGTGATCGTAAGCATCGGGAAAGTAGGTATAGAGTTGATTTTCAGTGGCTTGCAGAGCTGGGGTTGTGAGGATCACCGGAGAGTAGTTTTTTGGAGTTGAATTAACGGCCCAGGCTGTTGATACAGCACGTGCTCCATAATGATCTGCTGTGCTGTTATCGGAAGGATAACTTACTATTCCACCAAAGGGTTGACTATTAATCCACATGGAAGTGGAACCGCCACCATCGTAATTGAGGGCATCGTCGCAACCCAGCCAGATCATGTATTGAGCAAGATCAGGGAGGCTTACACCTCCACCGGCCGCAGTTCTGCCGTCAAAAGTGAGGAAAACAACTTCTCCATTTGGTTTTATGCCTACTGCACTTCGAGGATGGCGAGCTGTGACGAAACTGCTGGTATCCATGGCCGCAATTGCACCGTTCTCCAGAAGAATGTATTTTCCGGCTATAGCATCGGTGGCTTGATTCCAGGTGTCGGAAGCTCCAACTGTATCAATGAGAGGATTACTATTGCTGTCGAGCCCAAAAGTCCCTTCGGGAGAACCATTGTAGGCAAGAATATTATTATCTATCTTAACCAGACTCACCGGTGAACAGACACCATCAAAAGTGTAAAAGCCGGCGTTGATAACAGCACTGGCTCCAACTCGTTGTCCAATGGAATCTACTGTTTCGCATCCATCCCCCCTGACAGGATAAAGTTCTACTGAAGGGTTGGAAAGATCGATCTCTAGTATATTTACTGTTTGGTAATAACCGAAAAGCGATGGATAGAGCTTTTGTCTCCAGAGAATGCCTTCGTAAAGTTCTCGATCGCGAAAAGTATCATCCTGGATAAAATCGATGAAAAGTTCAAATTCACCCGCCTGAGCAGGGCCATTGTAAGAATCAACAACAATGTAATAGGTGCCCGGAGAAAGATTATCTACTTCGATATATTTATGGGCTCGGGCCAGGCAATCCTGAGCTGTGCTTCCGGAAAGACTGAGGGAAGAGAGGAGATGGATATCAATATCAACTATGCCGTTATCGCCTGTAACCCAAGCAGAGATGCGCCCTGATTGAGACAGATCAAATTTGTAAACCAGTTCGGGACCTGATTCATCCAGAGAAGTATTACAGGAGTATAAATCGATATCCTCTGTTTTCCCGGTTGTATCACCAATGACAGCAAAGGGAATCCTGGGAACAATTACAGGGTCGGTGACGGATCCTGAACCAGTCAGGGCATGGCTTTTCTTGATAAAAGGAAAAGCAGAAAGATAAAATACGAATAAAAGTTTTAGAAATTTAGCCATTTGAAAGTCTCCATGAATGGAAAGATAAGGTATTGAAGCAGTAGTTTATCTTGCTTTGTGATCATGTCTTGTTGTGCTGAATTTTAAAATATTTGCAATTCTGAATAGTAATAGAGTAGTTCAGCCACCGCCTACAAGAACAGTGAGTTCTATTTCCATATCAGGAGTCAAGGAAGAAGTGTTTTTTAATTTTTTCCCGCCCGCTGTGGCAATAATAAAGGGTTTGTGATTATCTGAGTAACCAAGAAGCTCAAGAAGCTCATTGAGATTTTTGGGCTTTTGTTGCTCAACCTTTTGGATGAGTTTTAGGGGAGGTTTTTTGATTGTTCCGATAAATGATATTTTCATAATATTGGGCTTTTGTTGTCAACCCCGAGAGGTAATATAGGATAATAAATCCAACTATTTCAAAAAGAAACTGAAGCAAAACTATTAAAAAAGAGGTTTATTCGTCATCTTTCTTTTTTCCATTTTTTCCTTCTGATTCGGAACTTTTTTCCATTGGTTCCTCATCATTTTCGGATTCTTTGCCAGGTTTTTCAGAAGCCTGGTCATTATTGTCGGAATCCTGAGATTTCTTTTCAGATTTATCGTCAGCTTCTTCCATTTTTTTGGAAATAGCTGGTTTTTCCTCAGAACTTTGAGCTTTGGTGCCAAGTCTTCTGGAGTCGACTATTTCTTCTGAGTGAGAAATACTTTCGTCAGGAGTCAGACCTCCACTGGGATCGTTGTCATCGTCGCCGTTGGTTTCATCTTGACGGGCCATTTCCCATTTAGCGCCTTTTCGGGCAAGGAGGTAAGCTCCAACGCCGAGGAGAATAAACATGACCAATCCTGCAATTTGTCCGATGGGACCTTGAAACCAAGCTGCTTCTTCGGGTATCCAGGTGCCATTTTTCAAAACCCATTTTGCTCCAACAGTAAGATGGCGCAAGGGTGTTCCAAGGCTGGGAAGAGATAGAATTGCACTGAGAATACCTACCAGAGCGGCACCAGCCATCAGTCCCGAGGCAATCAGGATACCTTGACCTTTTCTGGCCTTCTGGACCCGTTCGCTTTTTCCACTGCGACCAATAAGCCATCCGGCAAATCCACCGGCCAGAACACCAAGGTTGATGTGGATGGGCAGATACATACCCAAAGCAAAGGCAAGAGCAGGAACTTTGGCCATCTCCAGAATGATAGCAATTACACCACCGAGGGCATAGAGCATATAGGGCAATTTTTCGGCTGACATCAATGAACCAATAATTGTAGCCATCAACTTGCCTTGAGGAGCAGGTAGAGGGTTGGGATGGGTGGCGTCTTTGACAAAGCCGTAAGAAGAAGCTAGCAACCACATGGCGATACCTACAGACAAAGATGCAACCAGAATACCGATAAATTTGAACTTTTGCTGGGTTTTGGGAGTTACTCCAATCCAGTAACCGATTTTGAGATCAGTGATAAAGCCACCTGCGGTAGAAAGAGAAGTGCAGACTGCACAACCGATAATTAACGCGAGATATTGACCCCGTACTCCTTTGAGACCTGCGGCGAGCAGAATAAGTGAGGATACGATAAGGGTCATTAAAGTCATACCGGAGACAGGATTTGTTCCTACGATGGCAATAGCTCGAGCTGCAACAGCAGTGAAGAGAAAAGCAAAGACGAAGGTAATTGCCATGGCTAGCAGGGCCTGAATCAGAGAACCAACCAGGAAATAATAAAAGATTCCCATAATTAGAACCAGAATGAATTCACCCAAAAGAACAAGCTTGGGATCGATATCTTTTTTTGTGCGGGGAATGTTTTTCTGATCAGCAGCATGGGTGGAACTGAGAATAGCTTTGAAACCCATAGAGAAAGAACCGATGATAATTCTGGACATTTTGATGATGCCCATGAATCCTGAAACAGCTAGAGCGCCAATACCGATGGGTTGGACATAACCTCTGAAAATCTGGCCGACGCTCATATTGGAAATAAGCAGGTCTCGGATTGGTTTGCCCTGGGAATCGGTTATAGGGGCGTAAGGAATGACGGAATCAAGGTGCTGACCGAAATAAAAAACCAGGGGAATGAGAACCAGATAAGATAGAAGGGAACCTGCAGCAATAACTGCGGCATAGCGCAGACCTACAATATAACCAATTCCCATGAAGGCTGCCAGTCCGTGGACTGAAGCGCTGATTCTTTCTTTGGCCAAGCGCACTCCTTGTTTGCCGAGAAGAACAGAGGAGGTGAGGGATGAGTTCCATAATTTGATGGATTCAGCCAGAAAATCAAAGCCGGCTCCTATTGCTGTTGCAAAAATCAGGATAAAACCGCTTTTGTCGGTACCCCTGGCTTCTCCGGAGGCGATAATTTCGGTGGTGGCTGTAGCTTCAGGAAATGGAAGAATGCCATGCATGTCTTCTACGAAAAATTTCCGCAATGGAATCAAGAGGATGATGCCCAGGGAACCACCAAGAGAAGATGCCATGATTACGTGGAACATGTTTGGATTTAATTCGTTGATGTAAAGAGCGGGAAGAGTGAATACAACCCCGGCAACAACAACTCCAGAACCGGCTCCGATAGATTGGATCATGACGTTTTCTGAAATTGTGTTTTTTCTTTTGTGCATTACTTTGCCGAAAAAAACCGCCAGAATTGCGATGGGGATGGCAGCTTCGATGACATTACCTGTGAGCAGCCCCAGATAAGCAGCGGCAAAAGTAAAAATTATATTCAGAACAATTCCGTAAATAATAACCCTGAGGGATACTTCGGTTACTATTTTATTGGCTGGAATAAAGGGAGTATATTTTTCGCCCTTTTTCAGTTTGCGATATGCATTATCGGGCAAAACTTTTGAATTGTCTTTTTTGGGTTCCATCATTTCTCCTTGCTAAGGCACAACCAGAATTAAAAGTTGTTTGGTTGGGAACTATTTAATGAAGATATCAAAAATCAATAGTTTTAAAAAGTTGAATTTAAAAGAAAACATGAAAATATCAGAAAGAATGGTTGTTTAAAATTATTTACTCTTCCCTGAATGTTTACATTTTGTGCACCATTGGGGGAATTTTTTATTCTCAGAATTTACCAGCCATTTGCCTTCAGTTTTTTTCAGATCAAAGTAGGCTGTTTCATCTCTTCCTTTGCGATGAAGAGGATAAGCTACAACAGCTCTGTCCTTATCTTCAAAAATAACTTCAATCTCTCCTGCCGGTTTTACATTGGCATTCATTGTTTTATCGGATTTATCCCGGGTGTAAGAGTTTATAATATAAAAACAGCCTCGCCCCTTATGCTTGGGACGCTTGAAAAATCTGAGAATATCTCCGGTGAGCGATTTTCCCAACTGTTCGCAATGGGAATGGTTAACTGACCAGATGTAAGCTTTTACAGAACTTATCGGTGTTTTGTAATTGCCCTTGAATTTTTCTTCTTCTTTATTGCATTTGCTACAGCCAATAAAGGAAAAGGCAAATAAAAATGAAAGAATTATCAAATGTGAATTCATGATAGACACCTACTTAGTTTTTTTAGTTTCATTGATATTAGTTTTTTCTTTATCTTTTTCAGCCTGATGCTTGAGGTTTATCTCTTTGCTTTTTTTGTTTTTTGTTTCTAAAATTGAAGATGCTTTATTTTTGCTTTTGTTTTTTTGTCTATTTTGGCTGGTTGTATTCTTTTCTTTTTCAGGTGGAATTATATATTTATCGCTGATTTTCATGATACATTTCCTGAATTCGAAACCACATTTCTGCTGAAGACAGGAATTGAATTCTTTTGTCATTTTGTCAGGCAGTTTTGAGAGAGCAAGCTTGCAATTTTTTAAAAACTCTTTGCGTTTGTAATTCATAACTTTGCGTGCTTCATCGGAAATGAGTTTTTTTAAACTGCAATAAAAGGTTTTTTCGCAATAATTGGTTGGTGTTTTTAGTGATGCATCAACTTTGGGAGCAAGGGGATGTTTTTTATTTTGTTCTTTCTCCGTTTTTTTACAGGCAGCCGCCAGACAAATAATTGCGGTAAAAAAAACAAGTAATTTTGAGAAAAATATTGAATGTTTCATGGTGTAGTAAATTTAAAGCCTTCTGTGATTTTGTTTATTAAAACACTTGAATTTGATTTAATAACAGGCTGTTGATTGCAGATAGACAAAGATTTCCAGAATATCAAAACTTGAAATTGAACCCCCATTCTGGGATGGGAACTAGTTAAACTTATTTGAAGGGGAAGATCAAGGTCTATTCCTTTTTGATTCAGTCTTTATATTTACCTGAAGATTCAAGTTTGTTCTTTTCCTTCATTTTGTGGAGAAGGACCTGTACTTCAAGCAGACCGGGATAAGTATCAGACAGGTTGCGCAAAATAACTGCAGCTTCTTTTTGCCTGTCAAGAGCAATAAGTGCTTGAGCCAACATTAATCTCACCTTTCCATTTTTATCTGGTTTATTTTGAGTTTTGAGATAGACAAGAAGAGGTTTAAGAGCCAAAGCTTTTTTATTGATTTTAAACAAGGATTTGGCGGTATGAAGGTGTGCTTTTCCAGCTATGAAAGGATTAATTTCCATGAGATGTAATCCGAATTCAGCTGTATTTGCATGATTTTCAGATTTCCAGGCAAGTTCAACTGTTTTCATGGCGCTAGAACCATCATTTTGACTGTATCTGGAATATTTTTTGAGGAAAGGGAGAGCTGCTGCAGGATTTGAGCCGCTATAATAAAGGAAAGCCAGTTTCTTTAGTACAGGCAGTGATTCCGGATCATATTTCAAAGCTTTCTGCAGATGCTTGATTGTGTCCAATTTGTTGTTTTTTCGCTGAGTTATTACTGCCAGAAATCTGCGAATGGAAAAACCATCATGACCGGAAATTAAAAGTTGATTCAAAGTTTTCTCAGCTTTTTTCAGATTTCCGTCTTTTAAATTTTTGAGAGCAATAGCAAATAGCAGGTGTGGATTGCGTGGATCTATTTTTTTGGCTGTCTGCATCAGGTTTTCAGCCAGGGAATTTTTGTTGGCAAGTAAATATTTCAAGGCCAGTCTGCTTTTGTGTCTGGCTGGATCTACAGTTTGTTTTTTTAGTTTTTCCAGACTTACATATTTAACACTGAGGGGACTGAACCCCTTGCTGTAATGTGAAAGAGTAAGTTTCAAGTAATTGAAAAATCTTTTATCAAATTGTTCAGGTTGCAGTCCAGTTATCAATTTGATTGCTTCTACGGTGTTTTTTCCATTTTGGTATGCGTTCAGGCCTTTTCTTAATCCTTCCCAACCCCAGTTCAGAAAGATATAACGAATAATCCAGGTGGCGTGGATATAAGCGGTGACCATTGCCAGAGTGGAGCGAGCATGGGAAAAAGCGTCATTGATAGTTTTGATGCCGTGAAGGGAATTTTCTTCAAGAGCCAGATAGATGCCTCGAGAACGCTCCCGTTTCCAAGTATATTTGTAATGAGCAGTTTCAAATTCGGCCAATCCTTCGGTGAACCAGCGTGGAATTTTTCCTTTGGTTTGTTCTACATGAAAGGTGTGAGCCAATTCATGACTGATGACCATTGCCCAGTTGGAGCGACCGGATGAAGGAGAGAGAAAATCAATTACTGTTCCGAAGCAGACACCCAGAATTCCAGTTTCAACAGGTTGACCTGCTATTAATACTGTAAAGTCTTGTTTATCTTTGAAAAATTCAATTTTAACAGGCAGGGGAGGAGTGTAGCCGTAGTGCTTTTTGTATCTGTTGAAAGCCTTGTCCAGTACCGGGGGAACGAGAAGTTTCAGGATGGGCCATTCTTTTTTGGGAGCTTTATAGAGGAAGTTTCCCATTCTGTTCGAAGAATATTTTTTAAAAATTTTAGTTTCATATAAAGTCAGAAGATTGTTGGCCATGACATGATCATAATTTAGTTCAGCGGCTTTCCTGATGTAGTAGATGGCCAGACCTTCTTTTCCTGTGCGTAAAAGAGAAACTCCGAGCCAAGTCAGTAAAGAAGCGTTGTCAGGTGAGATCTCCAGACCTTTTTTGAAATAAACAGCTGAAAGAGGATAGCGATGGTGGCGATTAAGGAGTCTGCCCAATTGATAAAAATGGTTCCAGTGTAGTGGATATTTCTTCTTTACCAGTTTTTCAATTTTTGAAATTTGGGATTTTTTGTCTTTTAACTGAGCTATCCCGGCTTTCAAGGTAAGAGTTGACGGATGATCCATGTAAATCTGGTCAGCTTTTTTAATTTTCTCCATGGTTGCTTTAAAATCGAGGTTGTACAGAGAGATCAATCCCAGGATATGCAGTGAAGGCAAGTGCTGCTTATTAAGTTTAAGAGCTTTTTCTGCATACTTAATGGGCAGTCCGTTTGTTTTGGAATAAGGATTTTTGAAAAGAGTTTTAGCAAAGGTCGAAAGAGCCAGAGGGTAAAATGGACTTATTTTGACCGCCCGTTTTAAATATTTGATGGATCTGTCATAGAATTCAATAATACGATCGTATTTTCCACCAGCTATCAAACCTGGAACGAAATCAGGGTATTTCTTATAAAGTTTAACAAAAATATCCTCGGCAATTTCCCATTTTCTTTTTTTTATTGCGGCTTTTCCTGCTGCAGTGAGACTCCATTTGTCATTGCCGATGAAATTACGATCATAATCATCAAGTATTCTGTCAAAAAGACCGTTGGCTTTGTCGCTATTTCCCTGAAAAAAATATAATTCTCCCAACTTGTATCGCAACAGAGGCAGATTATTCTTGGAATTTTCGTAGGGTGAGAGTATTTGAACAGCTTTATCCAATTTTCCCGAAAGATGGAGTTTTTCGCTTTTTAACAAATCTTTGTAGTGATTTTTTCTTGAACTGAGACAATTATTGATGTTTTCATGGAGATGAAGCAGAACATAGGTGGAAAAAAGGCTTTTTTTACATGAATTTTTTAATTTTTTCAGATCAGGTTTGTCAACTTTTGAATTAACACTGCTTGAAAAGGTTGATACAATCAATAAAATTAGGATTTTTATATACATTTTTTCTCAGATCTTTGTTATTGTCCAAGGTTGAATGGAGCATGTGGTTTTTGCTTTAAGCTCAAAATCAGCAGATGCCGATGCGGGGTTAGACATTAATTCAACAATCTAAATCCCGGCTCCAAGATTTGCCATATTCATTTCTGAGTCTGAAGACAAATTGGGATTCAAAATGAATTTATAGCAGTTTTCGAGGAATAATTGCAAATATTTTTCAGATGATATATACACAATTAAAACAGTGATCCTTTTATCCTGACTTTCAAGCTGCTTTTTACACTTTTTGTTTGAAATCTGGTTTGAAAGTTGAAATATATTCTTTAAAATGCAACTATAATTCATTCCATCCCTGAAGATTAAATCCAAATTCAGGTTGGAAGCTATCACAGAATACGTTAAAATCAGCCTGTTTAATTATTCAGAATGGATTGTTTTTTACTGTTAAAAACCAGCACAAATCAGCAGTTGCAGGTTTTTTTAAAATTCAATAAATTCTGTTTTCAATTTACCCTACAATTAAACACATTTTATGGTTCCCGCTTCAAAAAGGTGGTTCCCGGCTGTGGCATGCAATCTGGCTGCATCAGATACATTATGATTTTGCAAAACAATCAACCTGCAAAGTTAATATTTGTATCCAAAGTCAATTTCAGCCATCACCATTACCCCATTACGAGACGAGGGCTGTATAGCAAGGAGCTTGGAAAATATGAAAAATGCAATAATAACAGTATTATTAATGGTTTTTATTCCTGCATTTGCCTCAGCTGAATGTCCCAAAAAATCTGAAAAGCAATTGCGTATTTATAAAATGAAAGCAATTGAGAAATTAGTGGGTTATGAGTTTCTTGAAGCAAAGAAGTTTTTAGACAAAGCTTCACCCTTCTTGAAAGGGTGTGAAACCAGTGAGCAGGGACTTGCAGTTCAGCAACTTATTGGTATTACGGTATTTTCCCTTAAAAAATATCCTGAGGCAAAAGCCGCTTTCCGCAAGCTTTTCAAATTGGATCTAGATAATAAATTGAATGAAAAACTGGTAACTCCCAAATTAAAGGCATTTTACGAAGGAATCAGGCAGCAATACAAAAATGAACTCAAACAGAAGGCTGATACCAAGGCTAAAATCAAAAAACTGGAAAATGCCACCGGTATGCCACCGGAGCCTAAAGAAAATCCAAAAGTTCCTTTGGAACATACTCCCCGTGAAAATGGTCTTCGGGGACGAAAGTTTACTGTTTTTTGCAGAGTTCAAGATGAGATGAAGGTTGCCAAAGTTCAACTATTTGTAAAAGACGGCAACGCCTACAATCCCATAGATATGAAAAAAATCGGAATCAGAAGATATATCCACACCCTCAGTGGCAAAAAAACCAGTTCATCTGAACTTTCCTATTATATCATGGCATTCAATAAAGATAACAAACCGGTAGCTGCATCAGGCAACTCAGCCAATTCTCATACTGTAACCTTGCGACTTCCGGAAGAAAAAGACAGTGTCGAAAAAGGCAAGGACAAAAAAGAAACCGTTATCAAAGAATCTGTTGATGAAAAGAAAGATAAAAAGGACAAAAAAGTCAAACAGGTGGATACTGAAGAAGAAGAAAAAATCAAAGAAATTATTGATGAACCAGATGAAATCAAAAAGGCTAGAGATAAAGCCAAGCGTGTTCCCTGGGATTCAGGGCCGGCTCCTCTTTTGTTCTTGTCTGTAAGTGGAGGTTATGGTGCCGGACTCGTCGGTGACAGGTCAGAAGCACTTAAAACAGAACTGAATTCTGGATTTGCACCTGCAAAAACCATGCAGATAGAAGCAGGATATATGTATTCCCGACTCAGTGCTTTTACTCTTCTGGTTCAAATGGGATTCAACTCTGTCGACAATGATATTTTGGAAACGCAATCCAATTCCCAGGACTTCTTCTTTACAGATTCAATGCGCAATGATTACAGAATTTTTGTAAGATATCGCAGCATGCTGGTTCCACAAAAAGTTTCCATGTTTTCCTGGAGACCTTTCTGGGGAGTAGGCATGGGTGGAGGTCGCTTGCGCCACGAAGTACCAGCTGAAAAAGAAAATAATAATACTATCACCGAAAAGAAAGATACTCATTTTTCTTCAGGTACAATGCTTAATGCTTTTGGAGGAGCCATGTTGTGTCTGACCAACAATTGCTCTTTCAGTTTGCAGGCAGAAGTTGATTATACCGCTACTATCAGTGTAGAAAATTCAAATTATGCCCATTTCGATTTCCTTTTCGGTCTCAACTTCATTTTTTAATACGACATTTTAATCTCACAAATAAGCCAGGGATCTTTTATTTATATTACTGGTGTTTGTTGTTTCGAGATAGGACTTCTTTCAATATTTCACGAGAATATTCAAGATCCTGAAGCAGAAAAGAAGCATATTTATATTTTTTGACAGAAGGACTTAGATCTCCGGTTTGTTTTGTTTGTCGATAAATTGAAGAAAAGTGATACATGATCAAGGCGACACTGTTGGAAAGATTGATCGATTGTGAAAAGCCGGTCATTGGGATAGTAATTGCCGAGTCAAACAGTTTGAGGGTGTCAGCCGTGAGGCCGTCTCGTTCGTTGCCAAACCAAATGGCAAGGGGGAAATCTGGAGAAATATTTTTAAAATCCTCTGTTATTATTGAACCTTGCAGACATCTGGGAGAAGGCGGCAGGGTGGGAACTTGGGTGAACCCATTTTTGGTTAGATGTTCATAGCATCGGGAGACTGTGCTGAATTCGGTGATATCAATCCACTTATCTGCGCTGATGGTAATCTCTTTTACCGGTTCCAGAGCTTTACTTGAATTAATGAAGTAAATATCATTTAACCCGAAGGCTTCAGCTGTTCTGATGATTGCACTGGCATTAAAAGGATCATAAACCCTTTCGACTACCAGAGTGAGATTGCAGATCCGTTGATCCAGAACAATTTGCATCTTCTTTC
>JAQICJ010000214.1 GCA_027858615.1 Deltaproteobacteria bacterium | reverse complement strand
AAGGCTCTTCAATCTGGAAATCTTTCAGTTTCTATAAAAAAACAGCACTTTATGGCGGTTTGAGTCTGGCTGGGTTGATTGCTCTGGGAATTTTGATAATTTTCTGTTTTTTTGTTTATTACAGTTATGAAACAGATCTGCCTTCTGTTGATTCCCTCCAGAATTACCAGCCGGAACAACAGGTCATGATCTATGATCGCAAGGGAAAATTAATCGGAAGTCTGGGGAAGATTAAAAGAACAATAATCCCTTGGGAAAAAATACCCAAAAATATTATTCAGGCTGTAATAGCAGCCGAAGATTCCACCTTTTTCAAACACCAGGGACTTAATTACTTCGGAATGATTCGCGCTTTCTGGGTCAATATGTGGGCGGGCAGGTATAAACAGGGCGGTTCCACAATTACCCAGCAGGTTGTCAAAAGATTGCTGCTGACTCCTGAAAGGACTCTGAAAAGGAAATTTCAGGAAGTTATACTGGCACGGCGATTGGAAGCAACTCTTTCCAAAAGCAAAATTCTTCATCTTTATCTCAATGAGATCTATTTTGGCCATGGCAGATACGGAGTCGAAGAAGCTTCCCGTTTTTTCTTTGACAAACATGCCTGGGAAATAAATTTGGCCCAGGCGGCTCTTTTGGCAGGTTTGCCCAAAGGACCCATGCTGAACAGCCCTTTAAATCACCCCAAGCGGGCCAAGCAACGCCAGAACTATGTATTAACCCAGATGGTAAATAATGGTTTTGTTTCAACTGCCACAGCTGATAAGTTGAAAAAACAAAAACTCAAAGAAATTATTCAAAAAAGCGCAACCAGGGATCTAACTCCCGGAATTTCAACTTTTGTTTCTCAATATATCAAAGACAAAAATCTGGATCCCCGTTCCAGTTCAGTTACTACAACCATAGATCTTGATTTGCAGAATATGGCGGTTAAAGCTGTTGAAAAAGGTTTGCAGGCTTATGACAAGCGCCAGTCGGTTATCTCTCTCAAACATCATTTTTCCAACAAAAAAAAGAAGCAGTATTTGAAGAAACTTGCCGGAAAAGTAAAGCTCCAGTCAGGTAAAATTTACAAGGGACTGGTTGATGGACGTCATAAGGGAAAGATAGTTGTCGATTTGGGTAAATCCAAAGGAATTGTTGTAGAAGGAATGGAGAGGTATTACCCAGAAGGATATGAATGGAATGTAAAATATAAAAATCAGAAAAAAAGCAAAAAGTATATCAGGCCAGGTGATGAATTCAGAGTTTCTATTTTAGCGGGAAAAAGCGGATTCAAGGATTATCCTCTGCGTTTGAGAGTCAAGCTTGGTCCCCAGGCGGCTTTGGTGTTGATTAAAGTTGACTCAGGAGATGTTTTGGCCATGGTGGGGGGAATGCACATGAAAATGGGTGATTTCAACCGGGCTCTTTCAGCCCTCAGACAACCAGGGTCTTCGTTCAAACCTTTTATTTATGCAACAGCACTGGAATCAAAAGAATTTACTCCGGCTACCATGCTCAATGACGGTCCCGAGGTTTATCAGAAATGGATACCCCGCAATCATGGCAAATTCTACGGCCGGGTTACTTTTAGAACCGCTCTGACTAAATCCATTAATAGTATTTCTGTTCATCTTCTTAAAAAAACCGGTGTTGAAAAGGTAATACAATTGGTTCGCAATGCCGGAGTCAAGACCCCTTTGCACAAAGATTTAAGTTTGGCTCTGGGTTCCTCGGAAGTAACTTTGTACCAATTAACTTCAGCCTTTACAATTTTTCCAACTTTGGGTATTTATCGATCCCCCCGTTTGATCAAAAAGCTGGGAAATGAAATCATGCCGGCCGATTCCGGCAAAAGAGTTCTTACCAGACAAACTGCCTGGCTGATGACTTCCTTGCTGCGATCTGTTGTTAAAAAAGGAACTGCCTGGAGAGCAAAAAAATTGAAGGGTTTTGTAGCAGGAAAAACCGGAACTACTAACTTGGCCAAGGATACCTGGTTCATGGGATTTACTTCGGATTATGTCTGCGGTGTATATGTGGGTTTTGACGATCACAAATCTTTGGGCAAACATGAATATGGTGGAAAGACAGCACTTCCCATTTTTATGGAGATGATAAAATCTCTTCCGGGGTATCCTTTTAAAACAGTCAAGCCTGTTTCCGGAATAGTAACTCGATTGATCGATCCAAAAACAGGAAAAGGTGTACATCCCGGAACATCAGGTGCCATAAAAGAATATTTTCAGGAAGGAACCGAGCCTCCCCTTCCTGAAATCGAACCTGAAATTGAACCTGATGATGGTTCAAAATCTCCTGCAAACAATAATCCCGAAGATATTTTATTGCAGTAAACCTTAGTTTGCAAAGCTGTTCCCCACTTTCCAATCCAATTTCATTTTCAGATTCAATAAAAATTTTTCACCAGTTTCTCACCTCGAATTGGATCGAGTTGATAGGCTCGCTGGGCCCACTTTTTAGCTTCTGCATGACGTTTGTTTTTGATCAGAATCAAAGCCAGGTCGTGATAGGCATCAAAAAATGAAGGAGCCAGCTTGATTGAAGTGAGCAGGTGTTTGATTCCTTCAGTTGTTTTCCCAATTTTGGCCAGGATTGTCCCCATGGCTTTATGCCCGTAAGCATGTTTCGGGTCAAGCTCCAGAACACTCTGGCAAATTTCCAGAGCAGTTTCGTATTGGCCCAACTGGTAATTTACAAAGCCCATTGTATTCAGAATTTTAATTTTTTCCGGGATATCCAGATTCGCTTCAAGTTTTTCTTTAAGTAAATCAAGAGCTTGGTTCCATAATTTGTTACTGATGAGATTGTTAATTTCTTCCATATGATCCCAAATTTTGGTGTGATTTTACAAGACCGATTATTAATTTCTTCACTGAGATTTTAGTCTTTTTATAATAATTTGCAAATTCTTCAGATCTCTTTCTGAGAATAATTCTCACTTTTTTGATAATATTACTTCGACGGGGTGTATTTATTTTTCTTGAAAAAAACTGATTTTAATATAGGTTTTTATCAGTTACTGTTTCTCAATTGGGTTTTTACTGAGGAAGAAGTTTCTGATTATACAGGCAAGAAGCAACTTTATGTATCTGTTTTATGATTTTTTCAAGTTGTTATCTCTGATTCTACATAATCCAAATTGAACTATCCTGATGCGGGTTAACCATAATTTGGATAATTCACTATATAAATTGATGATTTGTACTTAATCAAAAGTAATTTGTTTTTGAGAGAAGAATGAAAACCAGCCATTTAACCATGTTATTTGCCGGTGTCCTGTTATTTGCAGGTTTTTCCTGCACCGATGCCAAAGAAAAAGCTTGTGAAAAAGCTTATAGTCAAATCAACAAATGTCTTCCCGGTTATGGAAGCAAAAAAAAGATGCAGATCAGGCTATGTCGCAAAACTTTTGAAAAGAGTTACACTCAGGGAACGGTCAATTGTGCCAAAGTTTTCTCTTCCTGTGATCAATTCAAGGAATGTCTGGAATTCAGCGCCAAAGTTGGGGTTTTTGCCCAAGACAAGTTGGCTCGCACCTCTGAAGTCAATGAAAAATGCAAAACCTTCGAAAAACGTGAATTCAAAAAATGCGTAAAATGTGTTTTGGAAGATAAAACCGACGAACAACTGGTTTCATGTGTCAAAGGTGAAGATGAACCTCAAAAACAAAACAGCAACAGTCCCTCGCCGGTAGCCGAAAAAGACAAAGCCTCAACTTCAAAGACCCCAACTCCGGTAACCAAAGATTCCACTGAAACGGGAACTGAATAGTTCAACCCTTAACCAAATCTTACAAAAATTCAAAAAGGGTAAGTAAATAGCTGTAAATAGCTGTAAATAAATCTAAAATTGCATATTTTTGGTGATTTTTGGCTTTTTTGATTTTCCTGTGTTAGCAATAAATTGGAGGAAAATAATATGGCTGTGACAAAAGAAAAAGAAAACAATTCACAAAGAGTACCTTTGGTTGCGGCAGTTGAGTGCAAACATTCCGACGGAAGACCCTCAAGGGTTCTTTCCATGCTTGATCTCAGTGAGGGCGGCATCTTTGTTCAAACGGCCTATCCTTCTCCCGTTGGTACCAGGGTTCAATGTGTTTTTCATCTGGGAGATTCTCCCGAACCTGTTATGAGTGAAGGTGTTGTTGCCTGGATCAGAAATGGTTCACTCCATTGCGATCCTCCAGCTGGGATGGGGATCAGGTTTTTGGATCTTCAAGAAGAAGAAGCTTTGAGGATCAGAAAAATAATTGCTGTTCATAATACCAATGCTGAATATTTTCAAAAATTCAATCGACTCCCTGAAGATGCCATGGCACTTGATCCACCAAGATTATCTTTGAAGATGGAAAATATGCCCGGAATCAAAGCTGGGCTGAATGGTTATTCTTCTTCTTTTATGGTGGCTACAGTAGCCTTGCCTTTTTTAAAAAAAGGAAAAAATATTCAGGCTGAGATGGCCGACGGGTCTTTTCTGGAAAAAGGCAAGATTTCCTGGCTCAGTTTTGAACAGACTAATGGTGTTCCCGGAATAAAAATGGGGATCGAATTGTCTTTGAGTTCCTGGGGGGAAAATAATGCCCGTAAAATTACAGGGCCTTTGGAAATTTCAACCTCTAAAGCCACCAAGGAAGCAATTATCGAAATAGATGACCTTGAAGATGAAAATCTGGAAGTTCTGGCTGAGAGTAAAGTTGAAAACAATCCGGGGGTGACCAGACCACTGGCCAGCGGAAATTCATTCCAGTTTGACAATAATGTTTCAGAAAAAATAAATTCTGTAAGTGACCTTCCTCTACCTCCTCCCCAGGAAACAATATCCGAAAACCAATCACAGGAAAGATATCCGCTACCCCAGGTTGAAGAAGTTGAACCTGCTTATCCCCGCCAAATTAATCAAGCTCTTTTGAAGGATGAAGTGGGTAAAAACAAGCGAATAAGCAGGGAATTAAAGCGAGTGTACAGTGCTTATCCACCCCCGCCCCAGGAAAACTCCGATACTTATCCTATTTTTTCGGAAGAAAATGGAGCTTACCCCCGAATTATAAAGCTTGCTTTGCTGGGATTGGGTGTAATTGCCATCATAGTGGTGGGAATTAAATTATTTGGAAAAAGTGAAAAGAAAGTCCATCAGAACTTCAGGGCAACTGTAGGTTCAAATCCCGATAAAATGGCTTCTCCGCCTTTCAAACAAAAAAATATTGATACTGTTTGCAGGGGAGAACCTCATGAGCTGCAGGGGATTGAAGTAGAAAAGAAGAAAGAAACCTACAAAATTGCTAAACAGGAGAAAAAAAGCAGTGAAGAAAAAAGCAATTCCCCAAAAGAACCAGCGGGAGAAACAGCAAAAATTACAGGCCAAAAAGCTTTACAGGTTTCTCAGAAGGGCAGGTTGGTCAATCTGTCATTGACTCTTGATAAAAAAAGTAGTGATACAAGTTTTTATTTGCTGGCAAATCCGGCGGGAGTTGTTTTTGATGTCAAAGGTGCCAAATTTCTATTGGCCAAAGGATATCATAAAGTTGGAAACAAACAGATTCGCAAGATTAAGATTCTCACTACCAAGAAGGGCGCTAGAGCCATTGTTTACACCAAGAAGTTGCCGAAAAACGTAAAGACCAGTGTCAGTAAAGAACAGGCTTCTTTGAGTTTTAATTGAACCAGAACAATAGGTTCGAACGAGGTAATAGAACACTTTTCCAAAATTGTCATTAACGGCAGCGGGCAACCAGATAAATAGTCTTATTTTTCAGACTCTGTAAGGATTTGAAGTCCAAATAAGAGTATTTTCCCAATTTTTTAGTTTCATAAAGGGGATAAAGCAGGGGAGAATTCTTTTTGAAATTAGGCAAAAGATTCATGATTCCCCAGATTATTCCAGCTCCAAGTTTATAAGCAGGAGTTAATTCCTTTTTGAAGTCAGTATATATATTTTTCCAGGAAACCCGATTGCTGGAGCCTCTTTTGAATTTGAAAACTGATTTAACCCGGTAGGGTAGCAGAGCATATCTCTTTTCTTTGTTGACAATAGTAGGGGCAGGTTTCACCAATTCCACGATAGCGCTGTGTTTCATTGTTTTCAAAGGATTTGCATAATAAAAGCCCAGAACTCGATCAAAAAGCCAGGGTTGCTTTTTTTTATTGAGGAAGAGTACCATGCCGGCATGGGTAAAACCTGTGGTTGTTTCTGCAAGATGTGATGTTTCAAAGAAATAGTTTCCACTGAGCAGGAGTTTTTCTTTTCTGGAGAGAGTTAATACTTTTTGTTGAATTTTTTCGGAAAGAACCATTTTTTTCAAATATTGCATCCATTTTTTTGTTTGTGCTTTCAACTCCAGATATTCCCGGTGTTTTTCTTTCCATTGGGGTTTTGGTTTCAGGCGAGGATCACCGTGCAGTATGTAGTTGATCTCTCTGACCCTGGTTTGCAAATCAGGATCCTGCGTTTTTTTCCCGATTTCCAGCAATTGCCAGGGTGAGAGTTTTTTTTCATATTTTTCCAGTTTTGTATACAGCAGTTTTTCCAGTTTTTGTTGCATCTCTTCTGAAGGAAAAAGCAGTTTTCTGTCTTTGAGTTGTTGTTGAAGCTGCTGGGCCAATTCAAGGAGCATTTTTTCTTTTTTCTGTTCGGAAAGTTGATCAAATTTTTGTTTGAATTTCAGAATAGAAGTTGAAGAATCAAAATCTGTTAATTTTATTTTAATCCCGCTATGCTGGAGAGAGATGAAAATTTTATGAAGCCAGGCACCTCTCAAGCGACGTGCCCAATGTCTGGTAATTGAAGCTGAGTTACTGAGGTTCCACTGAATTCTGGCATTTTTTCGAGAACTGACCGACAGTTTGAGGAAATCAGGGATTTTTTTTATTTTTCCGTTGATGAATTTCTGAGTTGTCAGCAGTCTGTAAAAGAGGGTTGACGAAATCAGAGGCCAGGAGTAAATAAGTCTTGAGCCTTTGAGCGGATCTGAAAGTCGTTTGAAGTCATTTGTCCAGGCGATGGTTAGATAGTGAGCCCTCCAGGCTGAGCCTTTCAATCCCAGATCATGGCTGGTTCCGGCACCCAAAGCCAAATCTACCAAAGAATTTCTTCCCAGGGCACAAAGATTTGCTTGTTTAGGCCATAGTTCATCCCCGTTATGTAAAAAACGATGCATGTAGTTGCGATCATTGGCAAAACGGGTGAAAAGCTTCTGGTGATTCGGCCAGGAAAATTCACCCTTGCAACTTTTTTTTTCTGGTTTTTGGGGAGATGCTCGGAAGCATCCACTTGCAAATAATATTATCGAAAGAAAAAATACTTGTTTCATGTGTTTTGATTTAACATAAATTCCAACAGGTAGTTAAGTTTTTTCTTGTTTGTTTACAGGGTTGAACTGTCAAGTGTTTTATCAGGAGCCAAATATGTATGAAATAAAAGTTGAATCCACTCACCTTGATAAATTCGGTCATGTTAACAATGCCGTTTATCTGGAATATTTGGAATGGGCCCGCTGGGACTGGGCTGAAAAACTAGGTATGGATTTTGACTCTTTTCTGGAAAAAGGAAAAGGCCCTGCTCTGGTTGGAATCAACGTTTCCTTTTTGAAGGAGTTGTACTTCAGGGACAGGATCAAGATCCAGACTTTGTTTGCCAAAAGAGGAGGAAAATCTTTCACTCTTGAGCAGAAAATATACAATGATGAGAAGGATATGGTGTGCAAAGCATTGGCAACAATTGTTTTTATTGATATGGAAAAACGGGAAGCCATTGAACTTCCCTCGGAGATAATTGAAAAGTTAAGTTGAAAGGAAAATAATGGAATTTGTTTATGTAGTCAAAAGAGAACAATTCGAGAAAATATTACCCCGTAACAGAGTTGACAAACTTTCCCGGGAAAATTTTGAAAATCTCCAGTCTGAAGGTTTTTTCATTGAAAGAAGACAAGCTGAGCGAGATCCCCAGTTCAAACAGTTGATTCCCTATGTTGTTGTTCGCCGCGGAAAAGAATGCTTTTTGTTCAAACGTCTGAAAGGGGGAGGAGAAAAGAGACTGCACAATCTATATTCAGTGGGAGTTGGTGGTCATATCAATCCAGTTGAATTAAGTGAAGACAAAGATGATAATATTGTTCTGGCTGGAGCAAAAAGGGAATTACTTGAAGAGATAAGTCTGGAGATACCAGCAGACAGATTTGAGATTCTGGGGTTGCTTAACGATGAATCCAATGAAGTTGGTACTGTTCATACCGGTGTAGTTTTGCAGGTAAATCTTGAGACTGATGAAAAGGTCAAAATAGGTGAAGAAAAAGTTCTACAAGGTGAATTTCGCAATTTTGAAGAGCTAATAAGTTCCAGAAATGAAATTAATTTTGAAAATTGGAGCAGTCTGGTTCTCGATTTCATGGGGAAATGAAGGATGAAAATAATAATTACAAAATTTGGTCCGATTTTGTTTCTGATAATTTTTTTACTCGGTTGTCGCAAGCAAAGTAAAACAGAAACTGAAGAAACAACAATCGGAAAACAACCTGATTCCACCTTGAAATTGATCTGGAGTGGAGGAGGTCAGGGAGTAATCTGGCCAGGAACCTGCAGTGGTCAAAGTGGTTTTGCATCCTTGTTGTCTTATCTGGGGAAAATCCAAGATTTAAAACAATCATCAAAAGTTGTGATCGGGGGCGATTCACTGGTTGTTAAACCGAAAAAACCTGCTTTCAGTATTCCTAAATATCTAAAATTACTAGAGTATATGGATAAATACGGGGTTGATTTATTTGTTCCCGGACAAAGTGAACTGGCTTTGCTCGCTTCTCCGGAGGCCGAAAAAATAGAAGTCAAGTCCAGCCCCGGGCTTTTGCAATTGCAACTGTCAGATCTGCAGAAATCCTTTCGAATTTTTCAAGAAGGTGAGTTGAAAATTGCTCTGGTCAGTTTAATACCCGGAAGTTCAAAAGGGGGAGCTTACTTGCCGGAAATATGGAAACGGGTTGTCAAAAAAATCAAAGCCAGAAAACCCCAATTGATTATTGCCTGTTTCTCAATGGAACGAAAAAAACTCGATCAACTTCTTGAAAAATTTGATTCACCTCCGGATCTTGTGTTTTTGACCGGAAAAACAGGCAAAGCCCAGTTACAGTATAAACTGGGGGATACTTGGGTTTTCAGAACATCAGGAGGGTTTTCTTCAGTTTTCAAGTTTACATTTTCCTTAAAATATTCCCGGGTACCTTTTTTGTTTTTAAATGAAAAAGAAAGATATTTACAAAAGCAAAAGCGGCTGACGAAGGGGCTGAATAATTTGAACCGTATTCTCAATGGCAAACTTCAGAAACAAAGAAGAGAGATTTTCTGGAAAAGAAGAAAGGCAATCAAAAGAGAGTTGCAACAAACCGGTGTTGTTTTGCAAAAATTCGATGGAGACAAAAAGACAGGGAACACTTTTAAAATGGAAGTAATCAACCTGAAAGATTTGCATCCTGACCAGAATGTGGAACAATTACTTTTGAAAGAAGGGTTTGAACAAAAAAGATGCAACAAATGATTGAGAAATATTGGTTTCCCCGTTGTCTGTTATTTGCAATACTGTTTTTACTGCTGGTTCTGGTTTTTTGCGGTATCAATGAAGCAGGTGCCCAGAGCCGGATTCAGATGCAAGGATATATCAGACCGGTGGCAGTTGATTCTGGAAAATGGTGGCAGCAAAGCAGATATAAAAACAAGTTGAGGTTTTTCAATCGTAAATATTCAGCTGTAATCAAACCCGAGGAGGACTATTTACTCGTTTCTTTTCCTCTGGAAAAACTCGACGAGATCGAAGCTCTTGGTTTTGAATTTTATCCCAATTCGGACCTGATTTTTAAATCTGATTATCAATCCTATCCGGACTGGCCTCTCATGAAACAGGAGATTGCTCAATTATACCATCAACATCAAAACAGTGATCTCAATTTGTATCTGCTTGGTTTTACAGATGATAACTACCCGGTTTATCTTTTTATTCTTGGAGATTTGTTTTCGGGTAAGCCTGTAATTAGAATAACCGGAGCCCATCATGGAGATGAAGTAATCTCATCCCAAGTGGTTCTGGCTCAGATTAAAGCATTGTTGCAACCTGAACATGCTGATTATCTGAATAAATTTACCTTTTTGTTTCTCCCTGTGGTTAATCCGGAAGGTTATGACAACAATACCCGTTACAACAACAGTGGTATCGATCTTAACCGACAATATGGGGCCGGTTTCAGTAGCGGACAGAGCAATTATCCCTATACTTCCAGGGAAGTGCGGATTCTGTGGAGACTAGCAAACAAGTATCCGGCGATTTTATCTCTTGATTATCACAGTGTAGCCGAATATGTAAATTGTGTTTACGATTACACCCCTTTCCCCAGTGCAGATGAAGAACTCATTCTGGAACTCGGTTCAATATATGCTCAATGTGCAGATCTGGAACTTATTATCGGGTTTGACTGGTATCAGGCCAGGGGATCCGCTCAGGATGCTCTTTATGCTTTTTTGGGCACCTTCGCCTATACCCTGGAAAATTTGCAACCTCAACCTTACGAAGATCTGATTCAGGAAAATGTTGCAGCCCTGTTCAGATTGCTTGACGGAGTTGAGCCTCTGGTCAAATGCGGTCAGGTTGTTGATCAAGCTCAAACCCCCCTGACTGCAAGATTGCAGTTGACCAATTATCCCCGCTCTTTTTACACCAATGATTCAGGCTGGTTCTGTCGTATTTTTCCCGAGGGAGACTTGGAATTGCAAGTTTATTCACCCGGTTACCAACTGGAAGTTGTTGATAATTTTTCTCCTCTGGAAAGTGAAAATATTGTTTTTGCCCTCACTCCCCAGCTTCCGGCTGCTGACGGCACTGTGGAATTAACTCCCTTGAAACTGGTAGCTTTTGGTGATAATAATCCCTATGAGGTTTTCGAAGAGGAGAATTGGGCTGCAGATGGATTGGGTCAACCTGACGGAATTTATTTCAATCTACTTCCTGGAGGATTTGTTGAATATGATTTTGGATTTCCTCTTCTTACCGGGGAAAATTCACAAATTGAGATTGTCAACTTTTCTTCGGCAAGCCAATATCAAGTTTTTGTCAGATCCAGCAGGAAAGAACAATGGCATGATCTTGGAGTGTATCAAGCAAATGAAATAATCCAGCTCCCTGATTTATCCTTTGAAAATTTCAGATTCATAAAAATCATGAATATTTTATCCGAAGGAGAACCAGACTCTCTTTTTGCTCTTGATGCAATCATCTATCGAGGCAATATCAACACTGCTACAGATAATGACGGTGATGGATTTGAGTTTTCAGTTGATTGTGATGATAATGATGAGCAGGTTTACCCCGGAGCTGAAGAGCAATGTAATGGAGTAGACAATAATTGTAATTTATTTTTGGATGACGGTTTTTATTGTTATTCTCAATTCGTAAAATTTGTAAATGAAATGAGTTGTTTTCCTGATTTTTCTTGATAAATATTACTTTTTTCCTATACTCGGTTCCCGTTTTTTATTTTTTTATTGTAACAATCCGTCTGGATTTTAATTGATCAGTTGGTATCAAGGAGAAATATGGCCAAAAAAACATATCCCAGTTTGCTTGAACAGAGCGAAATAAGAAGGCTTGAGAGAAGAATTGAAGAACACAACGAGATAGTAAAATCCCTCAGTTCCCATAAAAAAAAGATACTGGACAATTTTGTTGATATAACTTGGTGTTACCACGAGTTTGCCATTGAAGGCGTAGTCTTGAACCATCTTGAAATAAAATCAGCCCTTGATGATCGGATTATCAGCAATTCCGATCTTATCCCCAACTATTTTGATGTCCAAGCTTTTTACAAGGGGATTCAAAAAGTCAGAAAAGCCGGCAGAAAAAAACGACTGACTCTTACCAACAACACAATCAAACAATTGCATAATATAATCACTGTTTCTGAAAGCAACAAAGATCTGGTATATCGCAAGGAGATTCCTCTGCACAGGCAATATGCACATGATTTTTCCCAACCTGAGAAGATCCCCTACAAAATGAGAAAACTAGGTGACTGGTTGCAATCTTCAACTTTTCGTAAAATGCCGGCATTAATGATGGCTGCCTCCATTCATAACAAATTGATGTCTATTTTTCCCTGGCCTAACAATTCAGGCTCCCTGGCCAGGTTGGTCATGAATATGATTCTGACCTATAAAAACTACCCGCCGGCTATGATTCCTGCTGTTGAAAGACAACAATACTACGATAATATCGACATGGATCTTACTCATGACAATGATATTCAAATGGTTAATTTTCTTTCAAAAACAATTTTCATGTATCTTGACAGTATCGAAAAGAAATTGTTGCAGTTGAAAAAAGATAAGATATAGCCAAAATTTGGCATAAAATTATTTTATCTGCAAAATCAGCACAAGTTTCATTGTAAATTTCTTTGCAGGTATTTGCGGACACAGATGTTTTTCATACTAGTTGGACCATCAGCATGGAAATATTAACTGTAAAAAATAGCATTAGGGTTTTATCCCCGTTTTTAGGGATTAAGGATCTATTTTGAAATATCCATCATCTGTTTTGTTAATTTGCTCTATTATTCTAGCAAGTTGCGCCAATTACAAAAGACCTTATACAAAACCGACGTCAAACAAACTGATGGATGTGGTAAGCAATAATCCCATCAATCTGGTGAGGAATAAAGGTAAGGTAGATGCTATGCTGCCGGGAGGACGTCTTAAGGTCAAAGTGTTTTTGATAGCTGATAAACACGGCAGACTCAGATTTGATGCTGTGATACCCCCACCCATGAATTCTTCCGTTCTTTTGCTCACCTCGGATGGCTCGAGTTTCAGAGCCAATGATCAGCGCAATAACAAATTTTATACGGGAAAAGCTGATACTTGCGCAATCAAGTCGATTATGGGAATTCCTCTTCATCCAAAATTGCTCTATCGGATCATGCTGGGACTTCCCCCTGAAGGTCTGAGCACCAAAGATTTAACCTGGGATAGCGACAATGGCCATGAAATCATCAAGGCTGTCAAAGGTAAAACCCGGGTCAAAATTCATATTCTGGGTTACAAAGGCAAAAAGCATTGGAAGGTAGTCAAGTTGTATCTGGAAGACGGTTCCAAAAAGATCAAGGTTGAATACAGAGGCCACAAAAAAATACTCGGGAAATGGGTTCCCACCAGAATAAGAATCACTAAAAAAGGCAAAAATGAAGACACTGTTTTTTTCTGGTCCTCGATAGAGCCAAATGTGGAGATGTCCCCAGCCGCTTTTGGTCAAAATATTCCCCCAAACATGGAAATTCGTCGTTTAATCTGCCCAGATTAAAATTCAAATTATGACCAAAAAAAAAGAACGAGAAAGTAAAAAAGGAAAAAGTTTGAAATCTCGAGATCTTTTCAGCAATCTGGCTGGAATGATATCGGAAAATCAACAATCTGACAGTTCTTCCATTTCCGATGTTGATAAACAGCCTGCTTCCCCCAAATATTCCATAAAAAACAAAACCCCCTCACCTGAAAAGAAATCGACAAACTCCCCTAAAATATCCGAGCAAAAGGATTCCCGGAAACCTGAGGAAACAAAAAAAATCTGGAAAGTCAGTGAGGTTTTGTCTGGATTAAACCAAGTCATAAAAGAAAATTTTAGAACTCTGTGGATAGAAGGGGAATTGATCAATGTTGCCAGACGACGGGGAATCTACTATTATTCCCTCAAAGAAAACGATAATTTAATCCGGTGTATTTCTTTCCGCAACAGTTTCAGAGCGACTTTTGAACCAGAAGATGGAATTCAGGTGAGAGTTAGGGGATATCTCAGAATTTACGAACCCACCGGCAGTCTCTCCTTGAATGTCAATCTGATGGAGAGGGCTGGTCGAGGTTCCTTGGCACAGGCACTTGAGATATTAACTAACAAGTTGAGAAAAGAAGGCTTGTTTAATAAGGAGCACAAGAAACCAATCCCTGATTTTCCCAAAAATGTTGGAGTGGTAACCTCACCTGAAGGTGCTGCTTTGCGGGATTTCATCAAAATAGCCAGACAAAGATTTTCCTCCTCATTGATTATTTCTCCTGCCATAGTTCAGGGAGAGAAGGCTCCTGATCAGATAAGAAAAGCCATTGCCCGCCTGGATAAAATGAAAAAGGTGGATCTGATTGTTGTTACCCGAGGAGGAGGTTCTTTTGAAGATCTGTTCTGCTTTAACAACGAAAAGGTTGTACGGGCGGTTTTTTCTTGCAAAACCCCTATTATTTCAGCTATAGGACACGAAACAGATACGGTTTTGACTGATCATGCGGCAGATTTGAGATTGGCTACACCAACAGAAGCGGCAGAACATGTTTTTAAAGAAAAAATATATTTAAAACAGCAGGTTACAGGTTTAAAGCAGCAGCTCCTGCATCTGATGAGAAATAATTTGGACACCAGACAAAGAAGATTACAATTGCTCAAAAGCCAGATCCACGATCCGGAATTGATTCTCAATAAAAAATACAGAGAATTGGACTATCTCAACAATCAACTTCAGAGATCTTTTGTAAATTTATTAAATCAGAAAAAAACCGAATTCAATTATTTCAGGGATAAATTACTGCAGTACAACGTGGAAAAAGTAATTACCACCGGAGACAGAAAATTGGAAGATCTGAAAAGAAGAATGGTGGAAGAAATGGAGACCGTGCTTGGTTCCAACCGGGAAAAATTAAAACTTCACAGGTTCACCCTGGCAGCTCTGAGTCCTGATTCAGTTCTCAAAAGGGGATACGCTCTGGTCACCGACAAGAAGGGAAAAATTTTGTTGAAAAGCAAAGAGGCAACTGGCGGTGATCAGTTAAATGTCCGGCTGGCTGAAGGAAGTCTTGAAGTTGAAGTAAAATAAAACTAAGTAACCCAGAAATTTGTCTTCAGTTGTCAAGGAGTTTAAATTTGAAATTTGTTTTGTATTTGTTTTGTTGGGTAATGCTCATGTCAGGGATGGCAGCTTGCAAGCAGGAGATTGACCAGGGAAATTTAAATGGAGTTATTGGTCAGAAACCAGGAGAGTTTAGCCGGGCTTTAAAGCAGAAATCCACAGGCAATAAAAGAACGGAAGCAAAAACAAAAACGATTCCCAGGCAAAACCTTCATGAATCCAGATTTGCTCCCCTTCCAGATGTTGATACAGAAGAAGCTGCCCGCCAACTGGTTGAAGCTTTGGCGGCTCAAAAGGTAAAAGAGGCTGAAC
Organism: Deltaproteobacteria bacterium; assembly: GCA_027858615.1. Taxonomy (GTDB): domain Bacteria; phylum Myxococcota_A; class Polyangia; order HGW-17; family HGW-17; genus JAQICJ01. The sequence goes on along the minus strand of JAQICJ010000214.1, from coordinate 33,728 downwards.
CTTTTTTAATTAATTTCAAAGTTATGAGCAAGTTGAGGAAAATGCACATGTCCTCGGCTGCCAAGGAAAAGAGAATAATCAATGCCATGGTCAGGGGCAAAAAAACAAGGATCTATCGTAAATTAAGAACTGCCTGCAAGAATGACAAGTTCAAGGAAGCGACCTTCGAATCCATTGTTTTGGGAAAATGTAGTTGGGTTAAACCTGAAAACAGTTGGAATCAACTTGGATATTGGCGTTGTCTCAATAACAGGGTATATTATCATCAACAGGGAAATCGTAAATATCTTCAAATAAACCAGATGATCAATTGGGGCAAAAGGTGGTATATAACTTCTTTTTGATTTTAGTATCTTTTTACCATAAGATTCAATAAGGAGTTCCCGTTTCAAAAAGGAGAACACCATCTGTAAGCAAAATCTGAATTTAACTGTTTTGTTGTAACCTTTGAAAACAGTAGCAATTATGTCTATGGTTTTTTTTCTGTATTTTAATCAATTTCAAACTCAGCCAGCAACTCCCATTCTGATAAGGAGAAATTAGAAATTATGGATAAATATTTCCTTAAAGATTTGAAAAAATATGGGAAGTTTATGGCCACCACCATCAACCATGGATTATTCAAATATAAGATATTTGGTCAAAATCCTCATGAATCAATGGTGGAGTGGTCACAGAAATGCTTGGAAATTCTGGGTATTTCAGTAAAAATTACCGGACTTGAACATATTGATTACAAAAATCCTCAGATAATACTGGCCAACCATCAGAGCAACATTGACATAATTATCATGGCAGCAGCAGTTCCGGTGGAATTTTACTGGATTTATAAGAAAGAACTGAATTCAATGCCCATAGTTGGAAGTTATCTGCGAGAAAGCGGCCATATCTCAATTAATCGACACCAACGTCAAAATGCCATTAAATCATTGAAAAAGGCTGCCAAAATTATTCGCAGAGGCAAAAACATTGTGGCATTTCCAGAAGGAACCCGCAGTGGCAAGCGGGAATTAAAAAGATTTAAAAAGGGAGTTTTTCACTTGGCTCTGGAAGCACAAGTTCCAATTATTCCTTTAACCTTGGACAATTCCTATAAATTAATGAAAAAAGGCGAATGGAAATTAGCCGATTTTGATGTTAATGTTACAGTCCATCCCCCTGTTCAAACTGCAGGCAAAACCAAGCAGGAGCTGGACACGGTTATAAGCAAGGTCAAATCTGTTATCAACTCTGTTTTATAAGGCGTTTTTATTTCAAAAAGAAAGTAATATTCTGCTGTCTGGAATTAGTATTATCCTTTTTGTTTTAACCCATTATCAAGGAATTTATTTTATGAAGTTCTTAATTCTTCTCAGTTTTGGAATTATTATCTGTTCTTGCAGTAACAATTCCCAAAACGACAGTGCCGAAAAGACAGACTCAATCCCAGGGGGGCAGAATTCTGAAAAGTTTTCAGATGATTTGTCCATAGAAGAAAGAAACCGAATTATTTCCGAGAGAGAAAAACGAACTGAGCAAAAAATTGAAACAGTTGAGGAGCGACCGGAAAATCAGGCCAGAATTCTGCGAAAATTGAAAAACGAAGAATCCCGAGGGGAACTTTCTCAGAAAAAATCAACTCTTAAAAATATTAAGAAGGAATTTAGTTATGCTGGTTTTTCCAAGACTGAAAAAGACAGTGTTAAATCAGTCTTGAGGGAATGTTCTGGCATTAAAAACAAAAAAATATCTGTAATAATCAATAAGCAGGGCAAGGCTTTTATCCCGCCGGACAGCAAGTTCAAACCTGAATTAAAAAAGTGTTTGCAGAGCAAATTATCAGGTCTGTCTTTTTTTGAGGGGAATCCACGCAAAACAATAATATCAATCAGGTAGTTCCATTTTAAACGCAAACCAAGTAAATATTTATGAAAAAACAGACAATTATTCTTGTTATTCTGGCTCTGGTATCTATCAGTATTACCTGTTGGACAATCAGAAATCACCAACTTGCACAAGTGCCCGCCGGAATCCAGATTGATGATTTAATTCTGAAACGAATATCTTTGGATGAACTGGCAAAAAAACTTGCCAATAAGAATTCCCAAAAAGAATTCGAATACAAAATTCAATTTGAAGATCAAATCTTTTCAATTTCTTCAAAAAAAACCGGAATCCATTTTGAAAATAAACAGGTTTTGGATGCCTTGAAACAATTGTTAAGCAACCATGATTTTTTCTGGGGCCGTCTTTATTTGCAAAAAACCGCAAGTCGCAATCTTTTCAAGTTTATAACTCCCATCTCCTATGAAAGATCTGCAGTAAATTCCTTTTTTTCAGAATTAAAAAAGAAACTCGACAGCCACTCTCGCAGTGCCAAACTGGATTTAATCAAAAAAAAGGTAATTCCAGGGAAAACTGGGATTATAGTTGATATCACTAATTCAATTTCGCGTTTTGAGAAGATGCTTCAACACGATCAAAAGAAAATGAAGTTGATTTATTCCAGAAAAAAACCCAAATTATCAAATAACGATTTGGAGAATCTCAATCTTAATAAGGTATTGGGATGGTATAAAACTTCTTATTATACTTGGGGCAAATATGAAAACAGAGCTCACAATCTCCGGATTGGGGGAGCCAAACTTACTGGTTCAATTATTTTGCCGGGCAAATCCCTTTCTTTTAACAAGGTTATTGGTCCACGCACTGCCAAAAAAGGATACCGAGTCGCTCCGATTATTGCTCTTGGAGAACTGGTTGAAGGAATGGGAGGTGGAATGTGCCAGATTGCTTCAACTCTTTTTGCCGCATCTTTTTTTGCAGGTTTGGATATCCTGCATGCCAAACCACATTCTCAACCTTCCCATTATATAGATTTGGGGCTTGATGCTACAGTAGTTTATCCCTCTGTTGACCTTGTTATTCGCAATCCATATGATTTTCCCATAGTTATCAGAACAGATGTCAGTGGCGGAGTAGTAAAGATAGAAATCCTCGGCAAGGAAAAACCATATGATAAGATAACCTTTATCCGTAAAATAATCTCAGAAAAACCTTTTAAAACTACTTATCGCAAAGATGAAAAGTTGCTTAAAGGTGTTTTAAAAGTGAAACAAAGGGGACAAAAAGGCTATGTGGTTCGCAGAAGAGCAATATACAAAGACAAAAAAGGATATGAACTTAAATCCCACACTTGGACGCTTCATTATCCACCAACCACAATGATCATCAATAAAGGCACAAAACCACCGGAAAACCCCGAAGAATACGTTCCCCCCGAACCCGAAGAATTCAAACCAAAACCAGATCCACAAATCTATCGGTTGGAAGAACACTAAAAAAAACCTAACGGGGTTATGGTCCATGGCTATATATTCATGACCACCGTGGAATAGATTTCAGTCCCCTTGATCCTGAATTTTAAACTGGCAATTTTCTGGTTTAACCTAATCGATCTTTTCTTCTGCATCCAGACTTTTCTTGTCAACAGAATTTTCAACCGAGGAAGTTGATGATTTTTTTACCACCCTCAAATTTTTATCTGAACCCAGTACAGAGCGCCCGCCAATATCAGAAGACATGTGGTTGATCTGCTTAAAGAAATCATCCACTGAAGGCTCCAGTACTTTATCAATATATTTATTGGCCATCAAACGGGCCATGGCGGAATATTTCAACTTGAACCGGATCACCTTCCCAATTTTGAACCCCATTCTGTGATCTCCAATATTGACTACCGTCACATCACTAGAAGAACCTGCTATGGAAATCTCTGGATTTTCAGGAATCAAACCGGAAACTTCAGTATCCAACTGACCAATACTGAGCAAAGCTCTGTATCCTCGTTGACCCGGCTTGATCGTTGCTTCTTCATCCTCTGACTCAAAGGGTGTTGTATTTGAGGTTTCAGCCCCGGAATTAAGCGATTTTTCTTTAATCTCAATTATATCTGACTCAAGAGTAACGCAATCATCTCTCAATCCGGGCAAATTACCGCTGGAGATCAAATCTGTACCCAGAAAAATAGATTCGCCAATTCTGAAATGGTTTATGCCTTTTGGTATCTCTTTTTTAAGCAGCATCGGCAAAGCTACACTTGACCCGGCACTGATAATGGGAAGGGATTTTCCAAATTTCAATTCCAGCAACTCCCGATACAGAATTAACTGCATGAACTGATCCACCGTTGGTACAGCACCGGCCAAACAACCAAAATTAGTACCGATGCCTATAACTCTGACATTTTTCAAATTGAAGATCTTTTTGTAAAAAGCCATGAGACTGCCAGGTAGAATACCTTCCCGCAAATCACCCAATTCGATCATGATGATAACTTTGTGTACCTTGTTTTGTTTGGCAGCAATCTCATTGATTGTCTTAATACTTTGAGTCTCCGTGTTGAGACTTACATCAGCCAGGGTTACAACATCTTCAAGTTCAGACAAGGAAGGAATACGAAGATACCAGGTTTCGATATCCTTGTTGATCTCGTAAAGATCCTCAAGATTCTGAATTCGCGAATCCCCCACCGACTTGATTCCCAGCCTGATCAAAGCATTCAGCGTCGGTTTGTGACCACACAAAACCTTTGTAACCAGGGTCCAGTCCAAGTCATGATTTTTCATCCATTCGGAAACGGTTTCAATATTATGATACAATGCTTCCAGATTAATTATTACTCTGTTTGTATTTCTAACTGACATATCTCATCTCATCATATTTCTTGGCAAACCCCATTCTTTTATAAAGATGGCTTGCCGGGTTATCAGATTCCACATGGAGCTTAATATCTCCCTGGCACCGTTTCAGAGCCGCCTCCATGATAGTAGTACCAATCCTCTTGCCTCTCATTTCAGGTTCCACTCCAATAAAAAGTAGAATATTTTCAGGAACATAACCTTTCATTCCGGTAAAAAGAAAAACTGTAGCTCCAACCAGTTTATTCTCCCGATAGGCCAAAATGATAAATCCGCCCCGATCTGGATTAAAGCTGTATTCCAAGCCCTTTTTTATATCCTCAAGCTTATCTTCCCACGGCTTCATCACTCTGTGCAGAAATTGAGCCAGTACATCACGGTTACATCCCTCGGGAAAATCTTCCGGTTTATCCACTACAATTAACCTCGTCACTTTTTTCTTACTCAAAATTATACCTCCACAATTTATTTTATCGAATACAAACATAGTTAGTTCCCATCCCAAAAAGGAAGGTCATCGTCTGAATGCGGAAATTTACCTCATCTGCTTTGTCGTAACTTCTTGAAATAGTATCAACTATGTCGGCGAAGTTTCTCCTCGCATCTGAGGCAAACTTCTCATTCAGTCAAAAACCCCATTCTGGGATGGGAACTAACTGAAATATGATAGTTACTTTTATAGATTTGACAAATTTTCGCAGTTATACTCAAAATAAGCTACCGGGACGCTTTTTTGAAACCAGGATGAGCTTATCCTTTTTTTGCAGAGAAAAAGAATCACCAGGTAGAAAAATGTTTTCATGACCACGACGAATACCCAGAAGAGAAGATTTTTGTTCTGCATATTTTTTACGCAACTCTCCATAATTTTTTAGTTTTTCATTGATATCCACAATATAAATCTGATTTCCCACAACATTACTGGTTAATTCTGAAATAACCGAATGAACTCCCGGATCAAGCAATTCCTGGACCAGAATCTGATTGGTCAAAGCAGCCAGAGTAATAACGGAATCACACCCGGCTCTTTTGAAAAATATTTCATTCTCAGGATTTACACATTCAACAACAGTTTTACAAGGTGGATGCAACCTTTCTATTGATAAAACTACAGCTAGATTGCGATGATCGGAATTTATCAGATCATTTTCTATGGCAGGTACAATTATCGAACGCGATTGTTTGAAATTAGCCATTTTTAAAATATTTTCCCTGGCGGGATCCCCTTTGACAAAATGAATTCCCAGTTGATAGAGCTCCTGGGGAATTTCCTCAAGTTCTTCATCAATTAGTACAACTTTGGTTTTCAGGGTCATTACATCTTCTTTGATTTCATTTACCAGATTGAGAATCCTGCCAATAGAGTTATATCGGCAGATAATTATATGATCGGTCAGGCTTACACTTTTCATTCCGCGCATCTCCTTTAATTTGGATTCCATGATTGCCGAGGCCACATAGGAGAGCAGGTAACCCAGAATTGACACCCCCAAAAGCATGGTGGGAAGACCAACAAGCACTTTCCCGTAAAAAGTCTCAGGAAAATAATCTCCATAGCCAACAGTTGTGGTCGTAACTATGGACCACCAGAACGCATCCACCCATTCCAGATTTGGTTTCCGGGAAAGCTCAAAATACATAAACCCCGTTGCTGAATAGGTGATGATGGAAAACAGAAAAAACATGATAACAAACCAGCGTTGACTTAGTTTGTAATGGGCAATTTGAAAAAGATTGGTGAGAAGTTTTAGCATGTTTATTTAATCTGTTCTTTAAGCCACTTTTTTTTGAGGGCAATTGCAACATCAATGGAATGTTTATTACCCCATATTCCCAATTTGTTTTTACGGGCCAGATTTTCAACCTGGAGATATTCCCTAATTCTGGAAAAAGGATATTTGGTATACACTATTGTCAGACCACGACTCAGCAATTGGGTAGCTACATCCCTGTCATATTTGCCGCTATTTTGGTTAAAAACCAGCAGCCGAGCCAAAATGCGTTTTTTACTGTCAGTTTTTGTTTTGCCGATTTCAATGCGTGCTTTGCGATTAAGAGCATTGGTATTCATAAATTTCATGCACTTTTTGCCAAAATCAGGAAAAAGAAAATCATTACCAGGTTTAAAAGATTTTATCCCCAATAAACGAATAACAGTATTTTTTTCATTATCTGCCTGCACCTGAAGCTCATCTCCATCAATAATCTTCGAAATCTTCACCAATTGTCCATTTTTAAAGAATGAAACATTTTTTTCTTTGAGTTTTAGCCTGTAGTTTTCAGCATTTATATAATAAAAAGTTGAAACTCCCAGGAGAAAAAAGGAAAAAACAATGATAAAATAACTGGTAAACAGATAAATTAATTTATTTTTGATTTTTCTGATAAACATTCGGAAAAGTTCCTGTTTGTATAACCGGGATAATTATTATTCACTTAAACCCCTGCAACCGAAAATATATCAAAGATAACAAAATAGATAAACCTGATTCTGGATATTAAGATAAACACAATTTCAGGGCAGATAAAAAACAAGAGGAAGAGAATGAAAGAATAAACTCTGTTTATGAAGGGAACTTTATGAAAAGAAACAGAAATGGGGATTTAAGCGTGGAGCGTTATTCCGTACATTTTTTCTCGTCGTAGGAAAGATAGAAAGGATCGGGGTTGACTGAAATTGTGATTTTGTTTTCCATCAGTCCTATACAGCCACAACCATTGTTGAATTTATCATCAGTGTATTTGGGACAAAATTTGAATGAAGGATAAGCTTTCATTTCAGTTTCGTTTTCAAATTGTTTATGCATCCCTAATTTTTCTTCGTTTATGGGATTGTAGGCCCAGACATCCAGCAGATAGGTTCCTGGATTTCCAGTGAGGAAGGTTGTATCCTTTTTCTTGCCTTTGCGCTGTTTCAACTCGGAAGAAGACATGGGGGAAAGATAAACAGTATAGGTATAATGAGGATGTACCAGCTTTTTAGTACCATCGCACTCAAACTTGGGCTGAGAATCTTTGTTGCCCTTTTCGGCAGGAACAAATTTGCATTTATCTTTTTTCCAGAAATGGAAGGTTACAAACCCGGAAAATTTATCGCTTACTCTGACTTTGACTTTGCCTCTGCAACCAATACGGTGATCATCCATTTGTTTGATTTTTATGGCTGGAAACTCTTTAGGATCTTCTCCAATACTGGCCTGCTCTGTATTGGCACTGACAACCTTGACAATACCCTGAGGAACTTTTTTGCCGCCTTTGGGGATCTTTTTAGTTGCATTCCAGGCAGCTCTGGTCCAGAACCACTCATAACCAACTCCAAGTTTGGGCAATTCACAATTGATTATTCTTTTACATTCAGAGCGTCCAATGCTTTTGGAAAAAGCTTTATAAATATTGCCAGCCTGAGAAGGAATAGTAGAAATAATATCCTTGTCATATTTGAAATTAACGCCTGAAAGCAGTTTTTTGGGATTAGCTTCCATGATGGATTGGGATGCTTTTTTCAGATATTTGCATTCCGGATTGTCCCCGGTGATATCTTCACATTTTCCTCCCAGACATTTACTGCCTTTTTCACACTTGTCACCCTTTTCACATTTTTTACCTAATTTAATAATCTTTTGTTCTTTTTTGCAGGATACTGTAAAAATGCCGATTATAAAAGAAAATGTCAAACTCAGTAAGATGGATCTTTTCATTTTTTCCTCCAAGGATATTGAAAAATAATTGGAACTATTCAAAATCAAAAACTTTAATCAAGTTTTAACAAAACTTGATTAATAAATCAACTGAATAAAAACATGGGATTATTGGCCTGAATTGGAGTTGGGCAGAAAAGATAAAGGCGATGATTCAAGAAAAACCAACAGGTGGGAATAACAATCTCAGAGGCAGGATAAGTTCCAAAAAATTCTCAGGTTATGTAAGTTTGACGTTGATAAAGCTCACCCGTTAGTTCAAACCACTTTTGCAGTTTCTGGGGCAATTGGCTAAATTTTACAACTCCACTCTGTATTTTTTTGTTCTGAGTACTTCTGAGAAATTCACTCTTTACCTGGAGTTTCTCATCAACTCCAGGTAAATTGAATTCCAGAATCACCTCACCTTCCGGAGCCTCGCCATTGGCAGCTCTTCGCAAAGCCATTCCCCCCGGACTGATATCACGGGAGAGACAAAGGGTAACCCCACTGGCAGAGTATTCCTTTACCGAAATGATAATAGGAATACGAATATGATTTCTTCTTTCCTGAACATTGTTTAAATTAAAAATCATTCGTTCCATACATACATCCTACTACATTGTAGGATAGACTCAAGTTTTTTATTAAATTTTGTAAAAAAACCTTTGGTTTCCGTAACGGGGTTATTCTGAAAACCCTATTCCCCGGGAATTTGAATGCTATTCCCACATAATTTTTAGTATAGAGCCGAAATCTAATTGCTTTGTACCAAGCAAACTTTTTAAAAATCGCATTTACACTGTTTGCAAATTTTCTCCGCACATCTCAATCCAACTCTTTCCTCAACCAATAACCCCCGTTCTGAAACGGGAACTGACTTATAACCTCACATTTTGATACATACCCTTAGATTAAAGATCGAATAAAAGATTGAAATTTGAGCACTAATAAAGCAAAATAACAATTGATGCTGGTACTATCGGTGGGAAAGTTCAGTTCTTCTTCAATAAATCAGCCGTCAGATAAACAAACGTAGTTACATTTCCCTGGAAATATACTTGTTATGAGCAATTTTACAATTAAACAACTTCTTGAAAATGCAGGTACTTATCTGGATCTGAAAATTGTCAAATATCCAGAGGGTACCTGGAAAAATCTTTCAAATTCCCGTTATTTTACAGCAGGACTGCTTCTCACAGGAATAGAGAGCAACCGGGTAAACAATGGCATTGTAATTTTCGGCTCCACTGAAATCAGTTTTCTGTTTAATTTGTCTGAAGAAAAGCGCAAAGAAGCCTTGGAAAATCTTTTTGAAATGGAGCCAGCGTGTTCAATAGTTACCAAGCAACTAAAAATCCCCAAATGCCTTAAAACCATTTCAACGCAAACAAAAACAACTTTGTTAACTACCTCCCGTAATACTTCTGAATTTATTGACAAACTTTCCAGCATTCTTGAGGAATATACCAGGGAAGTAACCCGATTACACGGAGTACTTCTGGATGTTTTCGGAATTGGAGTGTTGTTGAAAGGTAAAAGTGGGATCGGCAAAAGTGAAATCGCCCTTGATCTTATCTCCAGGGGACACAGTCTGGTGGCTGATGATTCTGTGGAAATACATAAACATCACCCCGATGTTTTGGAAGGAAGAGGAACTCCTGTAGTTAAACATCATATGGAAATCAGAGGACTCGGAATTATCAGTATTCCCAGATTATTCGGTCCTGCCAGTGTACGTGACAAGAAAAAAATAGAACTGATTATTAATCTTGAAAAATGGGAAAGTGAAGAAGAATATGAAAGGCTTGGACTTGACGACCATTCTACCGAAATTCTCGGTCTTAGTGTTCCGTTACTGATACTTCCGGTCAGACCGGGAAAAACTATGGCCACTATCATCGAAGTTGCAGCCCGGGATCGAATCCTCAAACTGTGAGGAATAAACAGCGCCAAAATTTTCCAGAAAAAACTTGAAGAAGCTCTTCACAAAAACAGTTCCAATTTTATTTTGGAGGAAATTGTCGAATGAAATTAATCATTGTAAGCGGATTTTCAGGTGCAGGAAAAACTATCGCTTTGCACACTTTGGAAGATTTGGGTTTCTATACCGTAGACAATCTTCCCATACCTTTGCTTAAAAATTTTGTAGATTTACTTGAAACAACTGGAAATAATGTTGAAAAAGCAGCAATTGTCATTGATGTCCGTAACCGTATCTACTTGGATGAATGGGACAAGATCAAAAATGAGTTACTACGAGCAGGGCACTATCTGCAAATCATTTTTCTTAAAGCTTCCCAGAAAACCATTATAAAACGCTATAAAACAACCAGGCGTCCTCATCCCTTAGGTGGAAGATTTCTACTTAAAACCATTAAAACGGAAAAGGAATTCCTTTCCAGAATCATATCAGATAACTCCATAATTGTAGATACTTCAGAGTTAACAGCCCATGAACTGCGTTCCAAAATCCTCAATATTTTTTCACAATATCCCAGACCTGAATTGATAATAAATATTGTTTCTTTCGGCTTCAGTAGAGGGATTCTTACTGAAGCCGATCTGGTTTTTGATGTAAGATTTTTGCCTAACCCTTATTTTGTGGAAAGACTCTCCGGTCTGCCTGGTAATTCTCCCCAGATTATTAAATTTTTCCAAGAACATGAGGAACCATCTGAATTTTTGGATAAGACTCTTGCCCTTTTGATCTATCTGATTCCCAAATACCAAAAAGAAGGGAAAACCTATCTCAATTGCGGTATTGGTTGCACAGGAGGTAAACACAGAAGCGTTTATATCACCGAAGAACTAAGTGGCCTTCTCAAGACAAAAGGCTTCAATTCCGAATTCAGACACAGGGATCTAAACCTTGAACTCCTCCCACAAGTTTAACCCACACATCTTCTGATGATTTACCCCATCTTGGTGCAATGTAAGCAAAAAAGGACAATCCAGTGCAGATAAAAAATTTTCTGGTTGCAACCACCTGCCATTCTATTGTAAATTTAATCGGTTATAGATTTAATTTTGGATTTTAAGGAGAAAAATCTTGAGCAAAATTCATGAGGTTGAAGTTACTATCAAAAACAGCCAGGGACTTCATGCCAGACCAGCTAAAGTTTTCGTGGAAAATGCCAATAAATTCGAATCTGAAATTGAAGTATTCCACAAAGATGCAATAGCTAATGGTAAAAGCATAATGAGTTTGCTCGGTCTTCTGGCTTTCAAGGGCTGCACCCTTAAAATCACTGCTGTTGGAGAAGATGCTGCTGAAGCTGTTTCCGTTTTGGCCGAGCTTATCAACAATAAATTCAACCTTGAGGAAAATAATTGATGAAAATCAAAAATCAATATTACCAGGGAAATGGGGTAATCCCAGGTATTGTGATTGGCAGAGCCTTTGTAATTGAAAGAGAAAAAGATACTGACACCCACAGTCATATTGTTTCTCAACAAGTCGAGATTGAAATTGATCGGTTCAAGAATGCTTTGAAAAAAGGCTTTGATGAACTCGAAATGATCAAAAATAAAATTTCTGCAGATCACAAGGATCCTGGTCATATTCTTGAAGCTCATCAAATGATGATTCAGGATGAAGAACTGCAAAAACAAGTAATCGAAACAATCAGGCATGAATTGGTCAATGCTGAATGGGCGATAAATAAAACCCTGGAAAAATGGAAAACTCTGTTTCTCAGCGTTGATGATGAATACATGCAAGAAAGAATTTCTGATTTAAAATTTGTATCTAGACGTCTGATTCGAAATCTTTCAGGTAAAAACAACTATATTGCCCAACCTCCTCCTGATGCAATTGTCGTGGCCAAAGAACTGAGCCCGGCGGAAACAATCCAAATTGGCAAAAATGCAATCTCTGGAATGGTCATCGAAAAAGGCGGAAAAACTTCCCACACGATTATTATCGCCAAAGCATTTGAAATACCAACTATTGTGGGCATCAAAAATATTACAACTGAAGTGGGCACAGGAGATCTTCTGCTTCTTGATGCAAATTCAGGTCAACTTATCGCCAACCCCGACGTGGAAATGGTTCAGAAATACAGAACCAGAATGCACAAAGCCTTGGCCTTCGAGCAGAATCTACTTAAACAAAGTGCCAAACCTGCCAAAACCAAGGACGATTACACCATAAAAATCAGTGCCAATATTGATTTCGTCAATGAAATAGAGGCTGCAAACAGTCATGGTGCAGAGGGGATCGGTCTTTATCGTACGGAATTTCTTTTTATCAATAATTTTCGTGATGCTCTTGATGAAAAACTACACTTTAAAGACACTCTGAAACTTCTTGAAAGCAGTTCCATCTCTCCTATCACCATCAGAACTTTTGATTTGGGCGGAGACAAATTTCCCCTGGAGGCTGATTTCAGCAATGAACCGAATCCTGCTCTCGGACTACGCTCCATCAGACTGGCTCTGAAAGAACGAACTATTCTCAAATCACAATTAAGAGGAATCCTGCGAGCATATATTAAAAATCATAGTGTAGAACTGCGTATCATGTTTCCTCTGGTTGGCTCCATGGAGGAATTTCTCAGTGCGAAAGAAGTCTATTGGGAATGCATCAACGAACTATTACAAGAAGGACATGATATTCCAGACAATATCTCAATCGGAACCATGATCGAACTACCTTCTGCCTGCATGATATCTGACCATCTGGCTACCAAATCCGATTTCTTTTCAATCGGTTCCAACGATTTAACCCAATATTCTCTGGGGATAGATCGCAATAATGACATGATTTCCGATCTCTATCAGCCTTTGCATCCAGGAATTCTGCGATTAATCAAAAGAACCATAAAATCCGCTAAAAATGCTAAAATCCCTATTTCCGTCTGTGGTGATACCGCTACAGATCCTATTGCTGCTCTTATCCTGATAGGAATGGGAATTGAAAATTTATCCATGCCTCCTGCTTATATCCCCCACATCAAAAAGCTTATTCGCAATATTGAATTGCGTAAAGTTGAAAAGATCACTGAACAAGCTCTTGAAATGCAAACTGCCAAAGGAATTATTCAACTTTTCATCAAAAATTTTGAAGAAGCAATTGACGACTCCCGATTAAAATATTCAGAGTAATTATATGAGCGCAAATAGTCTGCTTACAATTCTGGCTACTGTTGTTCCAGCCTTTCTTATTTTTTTATTCATCTATTCCCACGATGAACACAGAGAACCAGCCAAATTAATTGCAAAAGTCACCTTATTTGGAGCTCTGATAGCCATCCCTGTTATTATAGTCGTCAGCATTATCAAAACATACGGAACCCCTGAAGCGCCCTTGCAGCGGTCTTTTTATGAAGCCTTTTTCTGGGCTGCCATTCCGGAAGAACTGTTTAAATTACTCACCGTCTACTGGGTAGCATACAATCGTAAAGAATTTGATGAGCCCTTTGACGGCATCATTTACGCTACTGCGTCATCTCTTGGTTTTGCAGTACTGGAAAACTTCTTCTATGTCAGTGCCGGAGGAATACAATTAGCATTGGTCAGAGCTGTATCAGCCATCCCCTTGCATCTTTTCTGTGGCTTAATCATGGGATATTACATAGGCAGAGCAAAGTTCACCCCGAAACACCTTTCTCCTGCACCTTTCTGGGTTTCAGCTCTCATCCTTCCAATAACTTTCCATGGTGTTTATGATGCTGTGCTTTTTTACCAACACTATACCATGGCAAATCCGTCGATCAGTGAACTTGCTGTAATTATTGGCTCAATGATTCTACCAATGGTTGTTATTGGAATTTTTCTGTTGCGCAAAATGAAGAAATACAATGTTTACTTTTTATCTCTTTATTATGAAATCCCTGTAACCAAACTCGAAATTCTTTTAAAAAATGTCATAAAATCAGAGCCGGTACTAAACGAATTGAACCAAGTTCAGGCAAATCAACTGGTTACCTTGCCGGTGGAAAACCTCACTGAAACTGAAAAAAACAATATTTCAGGTGTACATCTTCCTCCTCCCAGAAAAAACAGCCGTGGATTTTTGGGTCTTGTGTATGCTCTGCTGGGTTCATTTGGAGTATTAATTTTCGGATTAGCTACACTGGGATATCTTAGTGAGTTTAACGAGGAAATTCATAAACCCCTTTTGCTTTTGCTAATGGGATTTTCTACCTTCAACTTTTTCCTTCTATTTCTAAAAGGCTTCAGAAGAAACAGAGAAAAAGGCAAAATCAGAAGTATGTCAATGAAAATACTTTTATTTGTCTCCTATATTGGCAGTTCCTCAATTGGCATAGATATTATCAAAAAAATAGAAGAAGGAGACTTGGAGCCATCAGAAAATAACTACATATTTTTGTCTATCTTTTCGATACTCTGGCTCATAGCTTTTTTCAACAAATCAAAAAAACCTGAATAAACTTAACGGGGTTATTCTTCTTTTGTTGTGCTCTCAAATTGTTTTTTTGCTACTAATGCTTGAAAACCAAAAACAAAAACTGAAATAAACCCTGAAAGCAACATCGGATAATAAACAACATAAGGCTGGTTGCAAAAATATGCACTTATTCCGGCAATTAAACTTGCCAAAGCAATAACAAGGATCACTCCGATACAAATCTTGACCAATCGATATTGTTTGCCTTTATGAATAAAATATGCACTTACAGCACCACATAAACCTATTAATAGCCCCAGTAATCCACCAATATAACCTCCTGTATCATCATCCCACCAAGGCAAGTTTTTTACAGATCTTTTTTTGATCTCTTTATAAGGATTTTTTGTACCATCTACCAAATATACCTGAGGAGAAAAAATGATTTCCCCTTCTCCCATGATTACAAGGTTCAACTGAAGCATTTTCAATTTTAACATGGAGTTTGCTTGATTGAAGGGTAGTGAAAAATTTCTATATTCAGAATTTCCTGATATATTTTTCATGAAACCACTTCCATCTTTAGTAAGCGTAAAGAATTTCCTTTTCCCAAACACATTCCAGAGTTCTAAATAGCTGTTTTTTTCAACTCCTGTATATCTAATTTTTCCCCATAATGAATAACTATCAGAATTTAATTGGGGATTCTGAATTTTTAACAACGGGACTGTAATTTGCTTTCCTTTATTTACAATCTTTATTTCCCCATTTGTTTCAATACTAAAACTAAAATTTTCTTTTTCTGCAATTTTCGGCAAACTATTTTTTAAATTAAATACTTTTGTGTTTGCTGAAGTAGAAAAAACACTTAAAAAAACAAACAAAATTTCATTCATAAACATACCTTTCAGTTTAGTTTTCTTGTATCTTTAAATTACCAGAATAATCTAAAATATGAAATATATCTCAAGATATTGTTTTATCAGCCTCCATTTTTTCTTTTACTTTCTTTTCCCTACTTTATTCCATTCCCCTCCCTTTTTTTTCCTTCCTAACGAGGTTATGTTTTCCTCACCCTCCAAAATTATATTTCCCTTCTTCTGTTGCCTGGACATTTCCTCGATAAACTAAAAGCAGGTAAACTCCCTTCCTTCGGAAATATGACCGGTCTATTCCCTCTGACGTTTTTTTTTTCAATCTCTGGATTTTCAGACCTCTTCTTAAAAATCCAGGGGCTGCTGGCTACTCTCGCCCTGTGAAAATGAACCATCCCATATGTACCTGCCGGAAATACAACTTCACGGTCGGCCTTTTTTCCACAACTTGTATTTATCCTCATAGCGTCCCTGAGTGTCCGTAACAAGAAGGTGATTTGCCGGATCCGACTTCACCGGTAACCAGACCGATAGCTCCCAAAATATTGAAAAGAAAGCCAGAACAAAGCCATGCCACCACAGATGGGAATTACAATTGGGACAAAGTGGCTTTTTCCAGGGAAAATTTTTACCTTGAGCAATTAATTCATTGACTGAGACATTATTTTTAATTGCCATTAATCCAACTCTTTCTATTAGAGTAGGTTGGGGTAAAAGTATGATATTACTTGTTATTTGCCCCAACTGTTTTTTCTTTTTGGAAATTATCACAGATTTCAAATTAAAGCGAAATTCTCAACCACAATTTCAAAACATTCTGAAAATTACCCCCTAAAATTCAACAAACTAATGTGGGATTCAATACACGGGTTCACAGGTGTTGATATCAACACAGGCATAACATCCGTTTGTTGCTATTGCCACTTCATCGGGACCGCAATCGGGTCTGATCATTTCGCAAATGGCCTGAGATTCGGTGGGACAATTGTGGGCCAGACATCCAGCAACACAATCATCATCGTTGGGCCCTGAACTGGTGGCACAATCTGAACAATATCCGTAAATAGAACATTCAGCATCGCTTTGGCAACCTGCTTCTCCCCAAGGTTTGCAAGTGATTGGATTAACACATTCGTAGCAGTTATTCTGATGGGCGAGAATTTCATATTCTTCGCAAGTAGGTGGAACCTGGGCACAGATGGGGTCAGTGCCGTCATCGCAATAATCATCCCTGACTTGCTCACAGGTGTTGTTATCGACACAGACCCAGAGATCGTCAAGGATTACCGAAACTTTGTTTATTCCACACAGGGGACGGACAAAATTGTATACAGTTTCAGACTTGGTGGGACAATTGTGGGGAATACAGGCGCCAACACAATCTTCGCAGGTAGGACAAGAAGAAGATGCACACAGGTTACAGGTATCTTCAGGAAGACAGTCTCTATCGTTGTAACAATTGGCTACTCCCCAGGGCTCACAAGTTTGCGGGTTGACACATGCCCAGCATTCGTTCTTGATGGCCAGAATTTCATGTTCGAGGCACTCTGGTTCTGCAAACGTTAAGCAGGAAACTTCTGTTCCGTCATCACAGGATGTATTTCTGACCTCGTTGCAATTGATCAGATCGACGCAGATCCAGCATCCATCTTGAATAACAGAAGTTCTGCCTTCGCCGCAGTCGGGTCGAGCCATGAAGCAGGTCAACTCAGTTTCTGTTTCACACTGATGTTGAGTACAGGCGGGAATGCAATCGGTACAGTCGGGGCAGGAGGAAGCCCCACAGGGATTACAATATTGATCTGTTTCACAATTTGCATCACTGGTGCATTCATTCTGATTATTCTGATTGTTGTTATTGGGAGGCTGGCAGGTTTCCGGATCAACGCACAGGTAGCAATTGTTTTGCCAGGCAAGGATAGTTCCTGTTTCACAATCAGGTTCTTCCATCCTGCAGGCGGGGACAGTTCCATCATCACAGGTAGTGTTTCTTTTGTTTCCCACATTTTCAAAATCACATGATAAAGTTGAAAAAATAAAAAATAAGCATAAACTGAAAAACAATCTTGTTGGTTTCATGATTTGACCCTTTGTTTAGAAAAAATTGTCTGGTATATACACCAAATGTCGAAATATTATCTCATGGAAAAGAAATTTTTCAACATTTCATTGTTTTTAAGAAAGTAAAATATGCATCCAGCATATTTCAGAGGTATTTTAATGATTTTAAAAAAAGTTTATCCATTTATATATTTTTTCTTTTTTAGCTTTATTGCTGTGGGTTGCAGTACATCTGAGTCTCAGTGTGAAGATGAAAATTGCAATAACCAGGAAATAAATATTGTTCTGGTTTACGGTTCAAGTACTTGCGGGCGTTGTACTTCACTTTCAAATGGTTTGGAGATCAACCATATTGATCACGAATTTTATGATGTGAATGATAATGCACAATTGTATGAAGAAATGAATTTCAAGTTTTATTCAGTTTTTCCTGAGGATGAACAACTGATTATTCCCATTGTGGATGTCAATGGAACAATTCTGATGAATCCATCAGTTTTGCAGGTAAAAAGTTATCTCTGGGAGAATCAGTGAATTCTGCCAGTTCTCTCATCTTAAAAGAGAAGGTATTTGTTTTATTCAGTGTTATTTGAGGCAATTTTTGATCTGTTTCAACTTCCTTCAGTTAACCAACCGTTCATAAGGCAAACAATGAAATATCCCCTTACTATCAAAATAGCAGCTGTAATTATAATTATCGGAGGAATCAAACTGTCTGCGGTTTTTTTGACCCCTGTTCTTCTGGGAATGTTCTTTGCCATCATTCTGGCCCCGTTATTTTATTGGCTGGAGAAAAAAAATATTCCTTTATGGCTTGCTCTGGTCATAGTAATTACAGCAATTATAGGGGGAGGTTTGGGCTTTTCCCTGATTAT
This sequence comes from Deltaproteobacteria bacterium, assembly GCA_027858615.1. Taxonomy (GTDB): domain Bacteria; phylum Myxococcota_A; class Polyangia; order HGW-17; family HGW-17; genus JAQICJ01. The sequence goes on along the minus strand of JAQICJ010000214.1, from coordinate 15,206 downwards.
TGCCTCCACTATCAATCAATTCACAAATCGTTTGCCGTTTTACACAGAACAATATCAAGAAATTACAAAAACTGCTGTTGTTTACCTGAAAAATCTCGGATTTTCCCTCAGTAAAAATACAGTGCCGGCAATTTTGGAATCAAAAAAGTTTCTCGGTTTTGCCAGTGGTTTTTTGCAAAGTCTGGGTAATATGATCTCCCAGTTATTTCTAATGTGGCTGGTTGCTATTTTCATTCTCCTGGAAATCAAGTCTATTCCGGGAAGGATTAAGAACGGATTTCCCGATAATCCCAAAGCGCTGGAGCAATTTAATGAGATTTCGGCCAAAATGCTCCGCTATATAGGAATAAAAACTCTTGTTTCACTTTTTACCGGGATAATCATTACTTTATGGACCCTTGTTGTTGGATTGGATTTTCCCCTATTTTGGGGTTTGCTCGCTTTTTTAATGAATTATATTCCAAATATTGGTTCTTTTCTGGCAGCTATTCCGGCAGTAATTTTAGCCTTGATCACCCACGGTTCTATTGGAGCCCTCCTGGTTGGAATTGGTTTTTTGCTTACCAATCTTATACTTGGTAATTTTATTGAACCAAGGGTGATGGGACATGGTACCGGGTTGAGTCCTGCCGTAGTATTTATATCCATGGTATTCTGGGGTTGGGTTTTAGGACCGGTTGGCATGTTTTTATCTGTTCCTTTGACAGCAATGGTGAAAATTTTTCTCGAATCCAGACCTCAGACTCGGGGAATAGCTTATTTGCTGGGAGATCCATCAATAAAGGAAAAGAAAAGTGGAGCATAATGATATCAATTTTGATTTCAATGAATTTGTTGAAATTCTGCCCAGAGTAAAGCAGGCTTTGTATCCAGATTATTTGCGACCAAGAAGAGCTGCAGTTTTTTTGATTTTTTATCATGAACTTTCACCCGGAATACTTGCCATCCACAAGAAAGACATTCCGGGATATCCCTGGAGAAATCAGATTGCTCTCCCTGGTGGGCATATTGAAAGCAAAGACCCATCAGCCAAGCAGGCTGCCTATCGTGAGGTTAAAGAAGAACTTGGAATTGACAGTGATGATCTTGTTTACAAAGCTTCACTCGGACATTTTCCCACCATAAATAATATTGACATTGAAGTAATCATGGGATTTCTCAAAATAAAAGTAAAACTGGTTCCAGATCCCCGAGAGATACAACGGATAATCAAAATCCCCTGGTTTGAGCTGCGTCGAATTCATTACCAAAATGGATTTTCCAAAACCATTCCAACTTTGCAAAAATTAACCTATTCCATTGCTTCTGATGATGGAGGTTACACAATCTGGGGCGTGACAGCCAGAATTCTACACTATCTCCTGGAACAATTGCGTCTTCACGGATTTTGATTTTTCCAACCAGGACAACTTTGCAATTTAAATTAAATAAAATTATGGTAAAAAGTCATTTTAACCAACTTTTACCCCCAGAATGGGGATTTGTAACTGAGTAAGAGTTTTTGGATTATTTGAATTAAACTTTGTATTTTATTTCAGAAGGTTTATATAAGAAACACTATGATAGCATTAAAAACAGCAAAAACAGCAGTTAAAGCTCTTGAAAACAAAAGAGGCAAAAATATTCAACTTTATGAAGTAGGTTCCTTTTTAGGATTCACAGATTACATCATCATAGTTTCAGGAAGTTCAAGTCCCCAACTGAAGGCTTTAGCCGATGAGGTTGAGAAAGAACTTTTTGAAGCCGGAGAAGATATAATCGGAGTTGAAGGCAAGGGAGGCAGCAATTGGATTCTAGTTGATACCGGAACAATTGTTGTTCATATTTTTACTGAAGAAGCCAGAGAATATTATGAACTGGATTCTCTTTATCAAAACTCCGAAGCCTTTGAGAAAAGCAATCTTGAATAGCTCACGTAAATAGTTCTAAATAGTTCTAAATAGTTCCCATTTTTGTTATGAAATTACGCTTATACACCGTTGGAAAAAATAAGACAGATGAATATTCTGCTTTGTGTGGTGAATTTGAGCAACGCATTCACAGAAAAATTCCTTTCATCTACAGGAATTTTTCTGATCAGAAAGCACTATTGAATGATTTAAAAGATCAATGGTTTGTAGTATTGATGAATGCAGGTGCCAAGATGCCCAAATCCTCAGTAAAATTTGCTCATTTACTCAAATATTATCTGAATAAACGTCAAGAAGATGTTGTATTTATAATTGGTGGAGCTTATGGTTTTGAAAATGAGCTGCTTGCCAGAGGTGACAGAAAGATTTCTCTGTCTCCTTTAACTTTTCCACATCGGATGGCTCGTCTGATTCTGGTTGAACAAATTTACAGAGCTTTATCTATTTTGGATGGGGAACCATATTCTCATTAAAATGAAAATATCAATTCATTATTATTATTTCTTGACCAGGTGGGGACAAATCAGCTATAGATTTAAGTATGTTTGATATTTTGAAGAAGTTTCCATTATTTGCCTTTCTGATTTTGATCAATTCTTGTGATGCCGACGATCTTACTTATGGTTATTGCGGAAATGGGGAGTTGAACAAAGGAGAAGAATGCGATAAGGGCTTTGCCAACTCAGATCTGGTAGCTGATGCCTGCCGTTCCGATTGCACAAAACCATATTGTGGGGATGGAATAAAAGACAGCGAGGAAGAATGTGATGGTTTTCAACTTGATCAGAAAACCTGCTCCTTGCTGGGCTATGATCGTGGACAACTTTCCTGCAATGATGACTGCACCTTCGATTATTCTCTTTGCAGTGTCTGCGGTAATGGGACTGCAGAAGGCGGAGAAGACTGTGATCTCAACGATGTGGGCGGAGTCGACTGTTATGCTTTTGGTTTTGATTCCGGTGAATTGGAATGCAATTTTGATTGTACTTATGACTTTTCTGCTTGTATCAATGGTTGCCAAAACAATATTGTTGATCCAGGCGAGCAATGCGATGGAACTGCAGAAATAGAGTTCGATTGTGTTGAGGCTGGATTTGAAGGGGGAGTAGTTAGGTGCAGTTCGGTTTGTCAATATGATTTTTCCGGATGCAATCTGGGTTGCGGCAATGGCCTGATAGATCCTGGTGAAAGTTGTGATGATGGCAATGATATCAAAGAAGACGGATGTCATAATTGTCAAAAATCAAGTGGAAATTATCAAGTTTTTATCGATAAAACTTTTCCCTGGCAACCAGTAGATCTGGCTGTTGATGATTTTGACGGAGATGGAATCAGGGACTTGCTGGTTGCTACTCTTGCTGCCGATCATGTTTCAGGAAGTCTTTCCTTGATCCTTTCTTCCAATCCTGAAACGGCAATTACTCTTATTTCCAATCCCGTTATAAAATGCACTTCTTTCAAACACGATTCCCTGCTTCCTGCAGGGATTGTTGCCGCTTCTTTAACTTCCGACGGAACGGTAATATACAGTTATTCTCCTGATTACAATACCCAGTTTGAAGAAATTTCAAGTTCTGAAGTTCCTTATTCTTTTACAGCCATCGATATTGACAGGGATGGTGAAGAAGAAGTTGTCTTTTCAGCCAATCCTTCTCAAAAAATTATGGCATTTCGATATTCAGAACCAGCTTTGCTGGATTTGATTACTCTGGGGGGACAACCCGGTGATCTGGGCGCCTTCGAGTTTAATACAGATGGCTTTGCAGATATTGCAATTGTCAGAAGAGCTTCCCAGATGGTTGCAGTTATCCTGGGTCTCGGAGAGGATCAGTTTTCTTATCATACTGCCCGTTATCTCGGGGGGACCCCGGGGGATATGCAAATTGCAGATCTCGACGGCGACGGATACAAAGATATTATTGTCACTGATTTGCTTGAACCTTATTTTTACGTTTATTTTGGTCTGGCTGAAGGTCTTTCCTACAGAAGTCAGTTCGGTCTTTCTGAAAAGGCTTTTCAGATAAAAACAGCCCATCTCAATGACGACGGTTTTCTTGATCTTGTTCTGCTCTTTCCTGTCAGTGGCATCGTTTCTACTTTTCTGGGAACCGCTGATTTGAGTTTTTCTGAATCTTTTTCCTGGAATGAATGTTCTTCTCCCCTTGCATTGTCAACAAAAGATGTCAATGGGGACGGCCTTTCCGATCTTACTTTCATTTGTGGAGGAGATAAGCGAGTTGTTTCCCTGGTGGCTATTCCTGAACAGGTTATAAAATGATCATGAAATTTTTAACAGGATGTCTCAGTTTTGTTTTACTGGTGTCCTGCTCGGAATCTTCTGAAAAGATGATTGAAATACAAAAAGAAGATCTTCAAAAGGTTCAGGCTGTTGTTTCCGGAGATCTCCTGGTTTCATCAGCACCCGACGAGAAGAAGCAGATTTCTCGACGGGTTTTACGCAAATCACCCTTTCCGGTTATCTGGCCTTATGAAGATCTTAAAATAACTTCCCATTACGGTTTCAGGATCCATCCTGTTTTAAAAACTGTCCTCTACCATCGAGGTCTGGATATGGCTAAAGATCTGGGTACCGAGGTTTATGCCGTTGCCAGAGGGAAAGTCATTACCTGCAAATACCATCTGTTGTTTGGGAATCTGGTTGAAATAGAACATCCTGGCAATTTAATCAGTCAATATGCACATCTTTCAGAAATCCTCGTTTTCCCGGGAGATTATGTCAAAGCAGGTTCTTTAATCGGGCTTACCGGTTCTACAGGGAGAAGCACCGGCTCTCATCTCCATCTTGGTTTTATTGCCGGAGGACACAGTATTGATCCCTACTATGTTCTGGGGAGAACTTGGACGCCTTTGGAATTAAAGGCTGAAAACATCCCCTGGGTGTATACTTGGCTCCACCAGTAATCAACTTCCTCTCACCTTGAATTTCAGCCTGATTTTTCAGAAGAAGGCAATGAAAAAGATTGTAATTTTCCCAAGTTCAGATCAATACCCTCCAAATTAAAAAAAAAGCCCCTCCAAATTAAATAGAACTTGAAATAAAATAAAAACTTTGCTATTCCGCTCATCGTGTCTGGAATCTTTCGGAATTAAAATCAATTTTCCATTGAAATTAATTCAATTACAGCCTTTTGTGGCTTAAACTTTTTCAGACTTTGTCTATGTTCTTGACAGAAGTCTCTATATAGACACAATAGGATATTGATTTGTAAGATTGCTTCCACTTCAGGCAATTTTGCGATTCATTCAGGTACAGATTCTTCTCAAGTTGAAAGCTGTGGTATTTTTTGCCATAATTTTCCAACTGCTTATTGAGTTTTAAATTGTGGAGTTTCTGTTCTGGCCTTTCTTCCCGGTTCTGCGGGTTCTATTTTCCAATCCATTAAATCTGGACAGGAATTTTAAAAGTTTACCGGAGAGGGGGAGATTCTATTAACTGGAATAAGTTTGATATTTAGTTTCTATCTAGACTTCAAGTTATTGAAACTTAAGCTATTAAATATATTCTGTAAATTAACCAAAGTAGTATTTTTCCCAGACTGATCAATATTTTGGACATTATTTTTTATGAAAGTACTTGAAAACATTGTCAAAGAAGTAGTTGAAAGTGCCGGCTATGAGCTTTGGCAACTAAGCTGGAGTAGTTCCAGAGGACAGAAAATATTGAAAGTTCTGATTGAACATGATCAGGGTGTTAATATTTCAGGATGTGCAAAGGTCAGCAAACTTCTGGGTCCCAGACTTGAAGTTGAAGATTTTATTAAACATGCTTACAGATTGGAAGTTTCTTCTCCTGGTCTGGATCGTCCCTTGATTACTCTATCTCATTTCAAGCGCTACCAAGGAGAGAAAGTAAATATCAAGTTGAAGAAAAAACATGAGAACGGTAAAAAGAAATTTACTGGAACCATTGAAAAAGTTAAAGATGATGGAGAAATACTGATGAAAATCAGAAGAGAAGAATTTTGGATTTCTCTTGACGATATAAGTAAAGCAAATCTCGCTTATGATTTTAACAAAAAATAAATTAAGCAGAAATGCCGGATTTTTTATCCCGAACCTAAGGGAGGGTTTAAATGCATTTCAATCTAGATAAGGTAATTGATCAGATAAGTCGTGAAAAGAATATTGATAAGGATATTCTTGTCGATACTCTTGAACAGGCAATCCTCTCAGCCGCAAAGCGTGTCTATGGTAACGACAGAACTCTTGAAGCAAGATACAACAAGGAAACCGGAGCTGTAGAACTTTTTTTGATATTGACAGTTACTGGTGGAACAAGTATTCCTGGCAGTTCTTGCAATATAGAGGAAGCTAGGAACCATGGCCTGGAAGTTGAAATTGGCGACGAGATTCTCTTCCAGATATACTATCATCCCGATGATGAAGAAAAAGCTGTTGAGCAGGAAGAAATGTATGGAGATATTCTCGATCTTGAAAAATATCGAAAAACTTTTGGACGTATCGCAGCTCAGGCTGCCAAACAGGTAATCGTCAAAAGAGTAAAGCAGGCTGAAAGAGAAACTATCTATCGTGAATTCAAAACCAGAATTGGTGATATTATCAATGGTTATGTCCGGCGTTTTGAAAAGGGTAATATCCGTATCGACATTGGCAGGACAGAAGCAATTTTGCCTCACAAGGAACAGGTTGCCAGCGAGTCTTATCGCCCCGGTGACAGGATAACCGCTTTTGTCAAAGATGTTGTTCATAATACAAGAGGTCCTCAGATCATCTTTTCCAGAAGAGAAGAAGGTTTGGTCAAAAGATTGTTCGAACTGGAAGTTCCGGAGATACTTCAGAATATAGTAAGTATCGAAGCAACAGCCAGAGAACCGGGATCTCGCACAAAAATAGCAGTATCTTCCAGTGATCGAGATGTTGATCCCGTAGGAGCCTGTGTAGGATTGAAGGGACAGCGGGTTCAGAGTATAAAGACTCAACTTAAAGGTGAAAAGCTCGACATCATTCCTTATAGTCCCGATCCTGCAAAATTTGTCTGTAACGCCATTGCTCCTTCGGAAGTTTCCAAGGTTATTGTAGATGCTACCACCCACACTATGGAATTAATTATTCCCGACGATCAACTTTCTCTGGCCATAGGCAAGAGAGGACAGAACGTAAGGCTTGCCTCCCAACTGACAGGATGGAAAATTGACATCTATTCTGAAAGCAAAGTTCTTGAAATGGAATATCAGGTCAAAAATTCCATTGCTTCCATTGAAGGTGTAAGTGATGATCTGGCTGAAACCATGTTTAAACTCGGTTGGCGTTCACTCGAAGAAATAGCCAATGCCAATCCTGAAGAATTGGCCAGAATTCCCGGACTTGGAGGTACAGAAATGGCCACCAAAATATCCACTGGAGCCAGATATCTGCTTGAGCAGCAGGATGTGGCCGGAGATATGATGAGTGAAGATGAAAAACTTCAAGAAGTACAAGGAATTGACGAAGATATTCTTGTTTTGCTCAAAGAAGCCGGGTTTAATACAGTTGAATCTCTTTATGAAACCGATCCCGATCTTTTGTCCGAGGCTACCGGAATGGATCTTGAGCATTGCAAGACCATTCACTATTATGCCGGCAAGATTCTAGGTCATGAGGACGAAGAGGTTGATATAGACGATGATTTCAGCGCTCTTGATGATGATGATGGTTTCTAGCCTTCAGTTTTTTTAACCAACAGAGATTAATCTCTTTTCCTGATTGTAATCATGTTCCTCAACGGTTATGTTCTATAACCCCCGGGGGTCAGATTGACAATCCTGGTATTTTCCGCAGCAATTCGGAAGCAATTTGGAATTAAACATTTTTTTAATTTCAGCTCATCACTATGGAGATAAATATGAGCAGTACTATTCGAGTTCAGCAATTAGCTCGTAAATATAAGTTAAGTATAGACGAAACTATTGAAAAGCTGGAGCAATTAGGTATTTCAGTAAACAACAAATATAGTTCCGTAAGCAAAGCTGATGAAGCACGTTTTTCTGAAGAACAAAAACGACTGCGTCGGAAACAATTGCGTGAAACGCGCAAAAGTGGAGGAGCAGCCGTTATCAGAAGAAAGGGACCTGAAGCCAGGGTGAGAAAAGCAGCCAAGCCCAAAACGAAAAGTACTGAAAAAGCCAAGCCGGTTAAAAAAGCTGCTGTTCGCAAAAAGGCCAAACCCGAGGCCACACCTGAAAAAAGCAGTCCTGAAACCAAAGAAACTGCCAAGGCAACTACTGCTTCAGGTTCAACTGTCAAAACCGAAGGCAAAACAGCCAAATCCAAGGTCAAAAAGACAGTTGCCAAAGCTAAAGAAACTAAAGCAGCAACCAAATCTGCCTCTAAAAAGAAAAAAGCGGATTCAACCAAAACAGTCAAAAAGAAAAAGGCAGCCACCAAAAAGGCAACTGCAACTCCAAAGAAAGCTGTTGCAGAAACAGATAAGCCCACTGAACCTGTTAAAGCTGCTGAAGAGCTCGAAGAAAAGAAACCTGAAACAACTGAAACAAGCAAAAAAGATACAACTGAGCAAAAGGCTGAACAGAAAGGCAAAGCACAAAAAACTGCCAAGAAAACTTCCGCCAAAACTGCCAAAGTTGAAACAACCAAAAATAAAACTGAAGAAAGAACAGAAAAAAGAAATGTAAAGGCTGCAGCGGACAAGAACAAAGTGGCAGCAAAAAATCAGGAAGAATCAGCCGAGTCCAAAAATATTAAAGAAAAAAATAAAAAAGAAAGTGACGAAAAATATTTTGCTTTGGGACAGAGGCTTAATCGTGCACCTCTTTTATCCAAACCGGAAGCTTCAGCCTCTCCTCGCAACAAGGCCAAAATCAAAAATCCCCTTCGAAAAAGCAACAAGGCCAAAAAGGATTTGGGACCGACAGGAAGATTCATTGTTCTGCCGGGCAATCAATCCAAATCCAAAAGTGCAAGAAAAGGCAGTAAAAGTTCCAAATCCAAGGCGAGAAAAAAAGATTTTCGCAAGGGTAATGCACACAAACAGCAATTCCAATCCTACAAAGAACAGAAAAAAGAAGAAGAATTGCTGCGCAAGGCGAAAAGAAATAAAAAGAAAAACAAAAACAAACCCACTTTGCCGCCGGTTGGACAACGAAAAATCAAAGTTGACGAGTTTATTTCGGTTTCAGAATTAGCCAAAAAAATGAAACTCAAAGTTGGTATGGTAATCAAAAAACTCCTTGGCCTCGGACAGATGGTCAATATCAATTCAACCCTTGATGTTGACACAGCCGAAATTGTTGCTTCGGAATGGGGTTTTGAAATTGAAAATATCACCTTTGAAGAAGAAAAATTCTTCCAGGAAGAGGAAGAAATAGATGAAGAAAAACTGGAAAAAAGATTACCTGTTGTAACTATAATGGGTCATGTTGATCATGGTAAGACTTCATTGCTTGATATATTCCGTAAAAGTGACATTGCATCCAGTGAATCCGGCGGAATTACTCAACACATCGGAGCCTACAGGGTAAAAACAGAAACCGGAGAAATTGTTTTTATTGATACACCCGGTCACGAAGCATTTTCCTCAATGCGCGCTCGCGGAGCGATTGTTACAGATATTGTTGTTCTGGTAGTGGCTGCTGATGATGGAGTCATGCCTCAGACGATCGAAGCCATCAACCATTGTCGAGAAGCCGATGTTCCCATTATTGTAGCTATAACCAAGGTAGACAAAGAAAATGCCAACACTCAGATGGTCAAAGAAAAACTTACTGCCCAGAATCTGGTATCGGAAGACTGGGGTGGTGAAACCGTCATAGTCGAAACCAGTGCAGTCACCAAGGGAGGTATTGATGATCTTCTGGAAATGATCAACCTTGAATCCGAACTTCTCGATCTCAAGGCCGATCCTGATGGTCCGGCCAAGGGAATTGTTCTTGAAGGCGAATTGGATAAAGCAACTGGTGCCACCGTAACTGTTCTTATCCAAAATGGTCGGTTGAAAATTGGTGATTATGTGATCTCAGGTATCTGCGGAGGAAATGTCAGATCCATGCGAGATGACCGAGGCAAACAAATTGAAGAAGCTGGTCCTTCTTCTCCTGTAGAAGTAACCGGATTAAACGGAGTTCCCAGTCCAGGAGACGATTTCCGAGCCCTCACCGATGAGAAAAAAGCCAAGCAGATTCTTGAAAAAAGAAATGAACAGGCCAAAGAAAAAGAACTGGCCAGAAAATCCCAAGCCAAAGGCATGGAAGCAATCCGTCTTGCCATAGCCAAAGGTGAGCAGGAACAATTGAACATAATCCTGAAAACAGATGTTCAGGGAACTATGGAAGCTATCAAAGACACCATGGTCAATCAGTCCAGTCAAAGGGTCAAAGTTAACGTTGTTCATGCAGGAGTTGGGGGTATCACACAGACAGATGTCAATCTGGCCATAACTTCCGGTTCAGTAATTCTTGGTTTCAGAGTAAGGCCGGCTTCCAATGCCCGTCATATGGCTGAAAATGAGGGAGTTGAAATTAAACAGTACAATGTTATTTACGATATGATCGAAGACGTCAGGGATTTGATGAAAGGTATGTTGCCAAAAGAAAAGAAAGAAAAACAACAGGGCAAAGCCGAAGTCAGACAAACTTTCCATATTCCCAAAGTTGGTACTATTGCCGGTTGTTATGTGCTTGAGGGTAAAGTTGCTCGAAACAGCCATCTCAGATTATATCGCGATGATGTTCAAATTCATGAAGGTAAAATATCATCACTGAGAAGAATAAAAGATGATGTCAAACAAGTACAGCAAGGTTACGAATGCGGTATAGGCTTTGCCAATTATAACGACATTAAAGAAGGTGATCAACTTGAAGTCTATGATCTCGAAGAATATACTCCAGAACTCAAGTTTGATGACTAATCTTTAAAACTCAGTCCGATTTAGTTCCCATCCCAGAATGGGGGTTTTTGACTGAATGAGAAGTTTGCCTCAGATGCACGAAGTAACTTCGAAGATATAGCGACTACTATTTCAAGAAGTTACGACAAAGCAGATGAAATAAAATTCCGCATTCAAGCGATGACCTTCCTTTTTGGGACGGGAACTATTTATGCAGATTCTGCATAAACTACCTGCAGATCATGGCATCAAATCTTGCAAGCAGTCAGCCCCGACAGCCCGATTTATAATTTCCCAAAACCAGACGGTTTCAATATGTACTTTAAATCAGAGAAGGTAAAACCACAGGAGAAAAATTAACATATGAGTAAAGCAACTGTTTTTCATCTCGATAAAGAACACCCAAATTTTAAAAAAATAAAAAGAGTCAATGAATGCCTGAAGGACGGAGGGGTTGTAATTTATCCCACAGATACAGTCTACGCCATGGGATGTGATATCCAACAAGTCAAAGCAATTGATCGCCTTTATCGTATAAAAGAACTGGATAAGGATCATCTCATGAGCCTGATCTGTGGAGATTTGAGTCAGGCTTCAAATTATGTGAATTTTGACAATCGAGCATTTTCAACAATAAAGCGACTGATTCCCGGACCCTTTACTCTTATTCTCGAAGCCAACAGAGATGTCCCCAAAAAATACATGGGTAGCCGAACAACAGTGGGAATTAGAATACCCGATGCCAGAGTTGTAAATCATCTTGTTGCCAAATTGGGCAGACCCCTGGTTACAACCAGTGTAGTGGACGATGAGGGAAATCCGATGCTTGATCCCGAGGAAATTTATGAAAAATATGGACACGCGGTGGATTATTTATTGAATCAGGGTACCATGTATAACGAACAGTCTACGGTTTTGCAATATGAAGAAGATGCTTGGCGATTAATCAGGCAAGGTAAAGGAATTGTGCCCTGAAATGGTTAAAAGATATACACTTCCACCGGATTACAAAATAAAAACACTTTTAATCCGTAATGAACCTCAAATAAAAATAATCGGAGAATTGGCCGAAGAAGCTTTTATCCGTTTCGGACACTACAGAGATTTTATTTCTGAGCTGGTCTGGAAAGAAAATGTTATCACATCCATAATAGTCAACAAGAGGGATGATCAGGATATTATCGGATTTTTGGTTCTTGGTTTCTTTTATGAAGATTCAGACAAAATTCCAAAAGGTCTTTATGCTGATATTTTGGCAATTGCTATTGATGAGATTTATCGCAACCGTGGTTTGGGAAATCAATTGCTGAAATGGTGCCTGGAACTTATTGAAAATTTATGCCTCGCCGGTGACAAGGTAAACTGCATCAAACTCACAGTCGCTCCTGATAACCAGAACGCTGTGGCTCTGTTCCGAAAGTTCGGTTTTGAGTTTGAACATGAAGAAATTGGTGAGTATGCCACTGGTGTTGAAGCCAAATACATGTTTAAAGATCTCAATGGTTTACTTGAGCCTTTCGGGAACTAATAATCCCTCTAAATAGAAATGATCCCCGTTTTACTTTTTTGCAGGCAGGAAGGGTTTAACCCCAGCGGATAAGTCCGGTTTCGTGAAGATGGGAGAGCTGGGGATGAGAGGGAATGATTCTTATGGCATAGCCGTGGGAGCCACTATTCTCGCAAGTAATTTTAGTTTTGTAGATGTAATTGTTGTTATCGTCTTGGGAAGATACTTTGGCAAGTTCTTTGATGGCAGGAGACAGCAATTCTTCCTCCTGATTGATATTTCCATAAAGAAGTTGAATTTTGACATCTTCAGGATTTAAAGAGCCCAGTGAAATTTTAACTTCTACTTCCAATTTGTTGCCTACAATGAGCTCGTGTCCGCCCATTTCGTTTTTGACATCAAAAACATTCACGTTTTTCCATGCTTCTTCCACTTTGTTTTTCCAGGTAGTGAGCTCACGGGCAGTTTTAAAGTTGTTTTCTTTGAAACTTTTCCAGCGTCGGTGTGAAGGCAGATAGAATTTTTGAGCATAGTCATTGACCATACGATTAGTATTAAAAAATGGAGCAATATTCTTGAAGGTTTCTTTCATCATATAGGTCCATTTACGGGGAATACCATCATTGCCCCTTTCATAGAAAGCAGGAATAATTTCTTTTTCCAGAACATTGTACAACTCTCTTGATTCTACTTCGTCCTGGTATTCAAGATCGGTGTATTTTTCACCATGACCAATGGCCCAACCGACATCCGGGGTGTAACCTTCCACCCACCAGCCATCCAGAATGGATAAATTGAGTCCTCCATTAGCTGAGGCTTTCATGCCTGAGGTTCCACTTGCTTCAAGGGGTCTCCTGGGATTATTGAGCCAGACATCTACACCCTGGAGCATGTATCTGGCGACATTGAGATCATAATTTTCTATGAAAACAACCCGACGCAGGAAGTTTTCGTTTTTAATGTGATGGATAATTTCTCTGATGAGGCCCTTGCCCTGATTATCCTGGGGATGGGCTTTCCCTGCAAAGATCAATTGGAAAGGGCGCTTTTGATCAGTCATGAGACTGATCAGACGGTCGATATTTCTGAAAAGAAGGGTTGCTCTTTTGTAAGTGGCGAAGCGTCTTGCAAAGCCGATAGTCAAAATATCGGGGTGAAGAAGTTCTTCAGCCCTCTGAATTTCATTTTTGCTTGCTCCCCTCTCAAGAAGATTGTTTTTTCTTCGTTTGCGAATAAAAGAAACTAGTCGTTCTCTCCTTCTTTCATGAGTTCTCCAAAGTTCAGCATCGGGTATTTGTTCAATTTGACTCCAGATTTCTTCGTTTTCCGGATAATTTTGCCATTTAGGACCTAGATAACGGTCGAAAAGACTGGCCAGTTCATGGGATACCCATGATTTATTGTGGATGCCATTGGTTACATGCTGGATGGGTACTTCTTCCTGAGGTATGTTTTTCCAGATATTTTGCCACATATTCCTGGAAACTTCGCCATGAAGTTTGCTTACCCCGTTGTAGTGGTCAGAAAGTCTAATGGCTAAAACCGCCAAGGAAAAAGGCTCGGTGTTGTCTTGGGGATTTTCTCTTCCTAGTTGCAGAAATTCTTCTCTGCTTAAATCTGTTTCTTCACAATATTTCCAGAAATATTTATCCATGAGAGCCGGGGAAAATTTGTCGATACCCGCAGGAACCGGAGTATGGGTGGTAAAGACATTGCAGCAGGAACAGGCTTCTTTGGCTTCCTGGAAGTTGAGACCGTGTTCTTGCATGAGGATTTTAATTCTTTTGAGGCCAAGAAACGCACTATGTCCTTCGTTCATATGATAGACAGTCGGAATAATACCAAGTTTGGCAAGGGCGTTAATACCTCCCATACCAAGAACATATTCCTGTTTGAGTCTCATCTCAAGGTCTCCACCATAAAGTTGAGCTGTAATTTCTCTGTTGTCTATTGAATTTTTTTCGATATTGGTATCAAGAAGAAAGAGCTTTGTTTTGCCAACTTTAATCAGCCAGATGCGGGCATGGATGATTTCTGTCGGCATTTCCACTTCTATTTCGATGTGCTTGCCATTTTCATCAAAAACCGGATTGATGCACATATTATGGAAATCGTTTTCCGGATAAGTTTCCTGTTGCCAACCATCGGGATTGAGATATTGGTTAAAATATCCCTCTCTGTATAAAAGCCCCATACCCACCAGAGGAATTCCGAGATCGGAACTGGATTTCAGGTGTTCTCCGGAGAGAACCCCCAGACCTCCTGAATATATGGGGAGACATTCATGTAGTCCATATTCCAAGGAAAAATAAGCAATGGAAAGTCCCTCATCTGTTTTTTCCAGAGGGAATTTCCGACCTGATTCCATTGCTTTGTCAAATTTTGTCAAAACTTTGTTCAAACTGTGAAGGTAGGCATCATCTTCAGAGAGCAATTGCAATCTTTGCTGACTGACTTTGCCCAGCAGTTCAACGGGGTTGTGACCGACTTTCTCCCAGAGATTGCTATCCATGCGCAAAAACAGTTCGATGGCATCATAATTCCAGCACCACCAAAGATTGGAGGCTATTTCTCTCAATCTTTTTAATTTAGGGGGAAGGGAAGGGGTCACATTGAATTTGTAGATAGTTTTCATTTTGCACTCCATAGGATAGCTGTCTCAAGAACATGATAATGTTCCCGAGGAAAAGCCAATTTATATCTGAGTTTTTATTCTGAGATGAAAACCAGTTAATTTTGTCGGTTGGTTTTTATCCAAATAATTGTGAAAGAAGAAATAAATCTGAAAAATCATGGTTTGGATTCTTCGAATTTTATCCTTGATTTTCGGTATCATTTTATGGGAATTATGTAAAGATGTAGGATTAATGAATCCATTTGATGGTTTATTTACTTCTACAGTATTGGATCTTGAAAAAGAATATAT
>JAQICJ010000203.1 GCA_027858615.1 Deltaproteobacteria bacterium | reverse complement strand
CAACCAAAACCAAACCCAAAAAAAAGATTAAACTTGGAGTGCTTGCAAAAAAAACAAAAGTTATAACCGGGTTTTTCAAAAAGAAAGTATTTTCCCATAGAGTTAAAACAGGATTGGGTTTTCTGTGTTTTCTCGGATTACTTGGATTTGGAGTATATCAGGGATACAGATATTTGTTTTATTCCGAATATTTTACACTGGAAAAGGTGAAAGTTAATCCGGTTGTTCATGTAAATCCGAAATTGTTGTTGAAAAGAGCCAAATTAGACTCCGGAAAAAACATTTTCTCGGTGGATATCGAACGTATTGCCGCCATTATTGCCAGTGATCCCTGGGTTTCCCGAGTTCAGGTTCGCAGGGAATTACCTGACACTGTATTTTTGGAAATTGAAGAACAAGAGGATAAGGCTCTGGTATTATTTCAGAAATATAAAGACTCAGCCCCAAAAGAACCTGCAAAAAACACTTCTTTTTATCTGATTAACTCAAAGGGAAAAATTTTTAAAAAAGCATCCCACAGAGATTTACCGGGAAAAGTGATTTTGAGTGGTATTTCCCGCCAGGATTTCAAAAACAGCCGAACACTTTCTCAAATCAGACTCAAAGAAAGTTTGAAATTACTCGAAGAATACCAGTCTCTTGAAAACCGGCCTGAATTATCGGAAATTTGCCATAATGGTAATGTTTTCATCATGTTTTTGAAAAAATATGGAACAGCGGTTTATATAGATACTGAAAATTTCAAAAGGCAGCTCTACTATTTTGATAATTTTCTGGCAGCTACAGATTTAAAGTTGAAAGCAGTAGCCAGAATTTTTGTAGATAATCGGGAAAACCACAAAAGAATAGTTGTGGTGCCAAAAACTATTGAAAAAACTGAGATTACAGATTTGTCTCTTTCTTCCAAAAAAAACATAGATCCCAAAACAAACAATAAAATCAATGACAAATAAAGAGTTTCATTGTTTGTTTCTGGCTTTTTTCATCAGAGAAAAGTTAAAGAAAACAAAGATATACCCCCAGATTTCCCAAAAAATGGCGTTATTTGGAATTATGCGTTACACATTTACTTGTCATCAAAAAATTTGCCGGAAGCAAAGCAACTTGTTCCGATTTTTTTATCTGGATTGCAGGGATGATGGTTTTGTGTTCCTGTCATTGACAAAAATGACCCTTCGGCAAATTGGCGGGTAGACTTTGCAACAGGTATTTCAGCAGGAGTATCCCATGAACGAATATCAGGAAAATGATCAGTTGGAAACCCAGGAAAACACAGATTTTGTCGCTTCTTTAGATATTGGAACAGATAAAATCTCTCTTTCCATCGGTAAGTTCTATAATGGCGAGTTTCACACTTTGCTGGGCAGTGTTACTGAAAAAACAAAGGGTGTAGACAAAGGCAAAATCATTAATGTAGAGCTGGTTTCCCGCGATATTTTCTCCCTCAAGACAGAAGCCGAAGAAATTCTCGGATATGAAGTCAACGAAGTTGTGGTGGGCATATCAGACATGGAACACTCCCTGCATCACAATCATGCCATGGTACCTGTTCCAGAAAGACAGATAAACCGTCGTCATCTGATTGCGGTAAATAATGCGGCCAAGGCCATTCCTCTGAAGGCTTCAGAGCAGATAATCCACGTGCTTCCTGAGAGTTATCTGGTTGATGGCAGTGAAACTTCTTCTCCCGTTGGACATACCGGAGTCAGGCTTGATGTGAACGCTACCATAATCACGGTTCCCTCAAGTTCTATTGAGAAAGTCAAACAGGTTTGTGCCAATTCCGGTCTTCTGGTCAGAGAAATCATCTTTTCTCCTCTGGCTTCATCAATGGCTGTAACCAGCAATCGAGAACGCTATCTCGGTACCATTGTCATAGACATGGGTGCAGGAACAACAGATGTGGTTATATATCGCAACAGTAAATTGCAGTATTGCGATGTTTTGCAGATTGGTGGTAATTTTATTACCAATGATCTGGCCGAAGGTCTTCACTGCCTGCAGGAAGAAGCTGAAGATTTTAAATTGCGCTTTGGCAAGGCGACTTCCTTTTTTGAAGAGGAACTCACCAGAGAAGATTTCGAGGATACAGGTGAATTTGTAATTTGGCAGGATCAGAAACAGATGATAGTTGATATCATCGAAGCCAGAGTAACGGAACTGTTGGAATTAATCTTCAACAACATGAAAAAAAGCGACTATTCCGTTGATGATTCCTATAAGATAGTGCTTACTGGTGGGACTGCCTTGTTGCCCCGGATGAAAGAGTTGACCAGTGAAATCTACGGGTTGGAAACCAAGATCGGAGCTCCCGATATTCCTCACGGAGTGTTTGATTCTTCAAAAGGTCCGATTTACAGTACTGCTGTTGGTTTATTGATGACAACTGACAAGTGGGATTATACCACCAGTTCACCAAAGCAACTTCACCCCCAGAATAAAGACGAAAATAAGCAAATGTTTCAGAAGGTTATAAGTTGGTTTGGTGGTTTTTTTGACTGATTGAAAATATCAGGTAACAATGCTTAAAGTTTATAAATAGTTTCCATCCCAGAATGGTTTTTTTTGACTGGATAAGAAGTTTGCCTCAGATGCGCCCAGTAACTTCGCAGATATAGTTGTCACTATTTCAAGAAGTTACGACAAAGCAAATGAGGTGAAATTCCTGTCCAGGCTATGACCTCCCTTTTTGGGATGGGAACTAAATAATATTGGTTCGGTTTGAGCCGTAAATTTCTAATGGAGGTTTGAATGCCTTATACTATTGATGATGTCGTAAGTGGAGAAGCAAAAATTAAAATAGTCGGTGTTGGAGGTGCTGGTGGAAACGCAGTCAAAAACATGATTGAAGATCAACTCAGTGGAGTCAACTTCATCGTGACCAATACTGACAGTCAAGCTCTTGACAGCAATCCTGCTCCCATCAAAATCCAGATTGGGGAAAAACTTACAGGAGGTCTGGGAGCTGGTGCTGATCCTGAAAAAGGCAGAAAAGCTGCTGAAGAAAATATAGAAGGCATTAAAAAGGAAATTGAAAGTGCTGACATGGTATTTATCGCTGCCGGTATGGGTGGCGGAACCGGAACCGGAGCTGCTCCTGTGATTGCCAAAGTTGCCAAGGAAAGTGGCGCTCTTACCGTGGGAGTTGTAACCAAACCTTTCCTTTTTGAAGGAAGAAAACGAAGAAGACAAGCCGAAGAAGGTATCGCCAAACTTGAAAAAGAAGTTGATGCTCTCATTGTCATTCCCAATGATAAAATACTGACTCTTTCCAGAAATATCAAAGTTGGAAACGGTTTCCAGAAAGCCGACAAAATTTTACTGGATGCTGCCAAGGGAATCACTGATCTCATCGTAAAACACGGTGAAATTAATGTTGATTTCATGGATGTGCGTTCAGTCATGATGGAAAAAGGTCGTGCCATAATGGGTATAGGTGTTGCCAAAGGTGAAAATGCAGCCGCCCAGGCAGTTGAAAAAGCAATTTCATCTCCCCTGCTCGAAGATATTTCAATCAACGGAGCCACCGGAGTTCTGATCAATATCAATTGTTCCGAAGACTTCCCCCTGATGGAGTTGAGTGAAGCTGTAATGCTGGTTGAAGAAAAAGCAAATGAAGATGCCAATATAATTTTCGGAACAGTTTTGGATGAAGATCTTGATGACGAAGTCAGAGTCACCATTATTGCAACAGGTTTTGTAAACAACCAGGAAAAAACCGAACCTGAAAAAGCAACAGAAAAATTCGAAGAAGAGAACCACGCAATTACCAAGAAAAATTCTCAATTATCAATGAATTACAAGATCAAAAGTCCTGATGAAATGAACATCAGAAGACCCTCTTCTGAAATTCCAAAAATAAGAAATCATTCATCTCGGGAGCTACCGGTAATTAATCCGGAAAGTAAAAGTGCCACCCCTGTAAATGGAGAGACTGACTTCTCCAAACCAGCTTATCTCCGACGTTTAAACACTAAAAGAAATCTCCAGCCTCTTCAAAAATAATTCATCTTATATTTCAGCTTGACATAGTGCTTAACGGCAGTTATATAGTTTTTCGTCCGTTGTACAAAGCGGACGTGTGGCCGGGAAGCTCAGTTGGTAGAGCAGTGGACTTAAAATCCGCGAGTAGACGGTTCGATTCCGTCCCCTGCCACCCTTTAGTCCCAAG
>JAQICJ010000096.1 GCA_027858615.1 Deltaproteobacteria bacterium | reverse complement strand
CACATTCTTCGCCAGGTTCCACAATGCCGTTGCTACAAAGATCTGATTTGTTTTCTTTTTCTTTTTTAATGGAAACGCAACTAGAAAAGAAAAATGTAAAAGTAATCAGTATATAGGTTGAAAATTTCATCTTAACACCTTTGTCTGTAATCTATAAAATTATGTTATCACCGGAGTTTTAAATATTACCGGTAGTAAATTATAATTCAGTTTTGAACCTCGGTCCCATGCAGGTTAATCCGAATTTTGAGTTTTAAATTATTGATAATGACTGTCGTTATCAAAAGGTTGTAGCCAATAGCCTTTGAAAAGTAATGAAATTTGGTCATTATCTTTATCCAGGTTACATTATAACACTATTATGCAACTGTCCAGAAGCCTGTTGGAAAAAAAATGCAAGAAATACATGAGCCGACTTCAGTCTGGTTATATCTGCAGGTTATTCAAAACTGTTCAATTCCCGCAGGGTACAATGAATTGATAGTTTAAAAAGAGAGTTAAAAAAATCTCTTTCATGATAAGGGATATGAACAAATTGTTTTAATTTGAATAACAACGATACAAAAGAAAAAATATTATAAAGAACTCTAATTGTTGTCAAAGGTTAACATTTATCCAATTTGTTGAAAATAACTTTTATTGAATAAAAAGATATTTTGCAAGCTGAAGCTAATATTTTTTTGTTTAGGTTGTAGTCTGAACTCGGAATTTGAAATGATCTGCTTTGTCGTAACTTCTTTAAATAGTATCAACTATGTCGGCTAAGTTACTGGGCGCATCTCAATCCAATTTCTTTACCAGCCAATAACACCACTTCTGGGACGGGAACTAGTTATTTTGAAAGTTTTCAAAATCTTCAAGTATGTTACGGGCTGGATAAACGGAGAGGTAGATTTGTTTTGCCTGTTCTGAGGAAAGAAGATTACTTTTGACTTTAACTATGTCTACAGCTTTTTTCAGGAATCTCTGAGCCCAATATTCCTTTTTGAGGGAGAGCATGATTTTGGCATGGGTGTGATAAATAACTTCCTTGTTTTCGACATTGCTGACAACTGTCAGAGATACAGCTTTGGCAGAAAAGGGAAGGGCTTCTTTATTTTTACTCATTTTCAACAGAGTTAAAGCTTTCAAACGAAGACCCTGGATATAACTATTGGGCAATTTGGAATTTTTGGCAAGTTTGATAAGTTGTTCAGATTTCAAGAAAGCTTCTGAATAATCACCCTCCATATCTTCCAATTGGCACTGAGCCCATAGTTGCAAACCTCTTACTTCATCTATTTTACTGTTTGCTTCTCTGGCTATGCGGAGGCCTTCGGTGATAAACTGCATGGAAGCTGCGGGATTGCCGGTACGGAGTTTGAGCAGAGCAATTGTAAAG
Organism: Deltaproteobacteria bacterium; assembly: GCA_027858615.1. Taxonomy (GTDB): domain Bacteria; phylum Myxococcota_A; class Polyangia; order HGW-17; family HGW-17; genus JAQICJ01. Next base: position 3,804 of record JAQICJ010000096.1, on the reverse strand, counting down.
TAGGTATCACTGAGTGCCCCACTGTCTTTGGTTGCAAGACAAAGCCTTTTTGCCTGTTGTAAAACTTTTCGGGCTTGTGAGTAATTACCGAGGGCAATTTGAGTTTGAGCAATATTGGAGAGTTTTACCCCTGTATAAAGTCTGTCACCTTTGCTTATGTCAATCTGGTAAGCTTTTTTGTACAAAGAGAGGGCTTTTTCATAATTGCCCCTGATATAGGAAAGGAAGCCCAGGTTCATTAAAATAGTTGCTTCTTCAGTTCTTTTGTTGTTCTCCCTGAAGATTTTAAGGGCTTTTTCATAGGCGGCGATGGCTTTTTCATCTTCACCACTGTAGTGATAGGTATTGGCCTTGATGTGGAGAAGATTGCCCTTGAGGTATTTAATGTCGGGATTTTTGTTTATTATTTCCATACCTTTGCTGACAGCTTCAAATGATTGGTCGATTTCGCCGAGATCAACCAGAGCTCTGGCCAGAATATAATAGGCGTAAATCTGAGTTTTTTCATCCTGGGCATTTGATGCGTTTGTGATGACTTCGTCAAACAATTCTATGGTTTTACGAGGTTCGCCAATATCCTGAAAATAAGCCAACTTTCTACATTGGGCTTCACTCAGCCACTTGGTTTTGTTTTCTTCAAGGGCGAGAGTTTCCATGTTTTTGATTTCAACAAGTTGTTTGTTGCGTAAACCAAGGTTGCGGTAAATATTGACCATATCCTTATGGGCATGGAATTTAACTTCTTTGTTTTTGCCTACCAGTTCCAGAATTTTCTGGTAGTGGTTAAGAGCTTCGTTGTTGGAGGCGAGATTTTTGGAATGATGAGCAGCTTGTAAATAGTATTCTACTGCTTTTTCATGATTACCGCCCTTTTCGTAATGCATGGCTATTACGGGAGCATTATAATTTTTTTGTTCATTTTGTTCGAGATATTCTGCCATGAGCAGGTGACCCTGGTGTTTATCATCTTCGGCAAGTCCAGAATAGGCGAAATCCCTCATTATTTTTTGAACAAAAGTGTATCTGCCAGATTCTTTCATCTGTCTGATGAAATTTCGTTTTTCAAACTCTTCCAGAAATTGATCTACATCCTGAGTAACCATTTGTTGCAGTTGCTTTTTGTAGAAAGTTCTGCCTGCAATTGAAGCAAGACGGATGATTCTTCTGTTTTCAGGAGAGAGATTATCCAGTTTGCTGGAAATAATTCCATCAATAGTGGGGGAAGTTTCCAGGGAGAAGTTGGCTGATATACTTCTGGTCAAAACAAGTTTTTCGGAATTATCCCCAGTTGTTTCACAAAAGCCTTTGGAAACAACAAAAGATAGAAGTTCATTTATGAAAAAGGGGTTTCCCTCTGACATTTTAACTATTCTGTCAATTAAGGGAGCTGCTTTTTGAGGATTTTCAAATCTGCTCTCAACAAATTTGCGGGTGAGCTCATCATCAAAATTGGTTAATTTAATTGGCAGCTTGACAGAGTTTTTGTTGTGGAAGGTGTTGGAGTAATCATCAGCATCTCTTACTGATAAGATGATGAAAACCCTACCTTTCAATTTTTCGTTTTAAAAAAGTGAATTGAGAACCGATTGACTTTTTTTATCGGCCCATTGCAGATCTTCAAAAATTGCAATTACCGGTCCCTGATTAGAAAAACCTTTGAGAATTCTGCGTAATGCTGTGGCGACCAAAGCTCCGACGTTGTGTTCGCGTGAAATTTCTTTTTCTGAATCAAGGAGTATTTCCAAGGTTTTGATAATTTCAGTCAGGGTTTTTTCACTTAACAGGTTTTTGAGTTCTTTTTGGATTATATTGGCAAAATCTTCTCCAGTACCGCCGCGGGTACGTGAAATATCTTTCAAAAGAGAGATAATAAGTGAAAAAGGAGAGAAACTGTTGAATGGCTTGGCTTCGGTACTGAAAACCCTGTTTTTATTTTTGATGCCTTGAATAAAATTCTGGATCAGGGTGGTTTTGCCTACTCCCATATCACCGATTATGGGCATGATAACAAAACGAGATTTTTTGACCGATTCCTGAAATTCACGTTGCATTCTACCTAGAGCAAATGAACGCCCTACAGTGTTTTTTGCCATTCTTGTTTTTTTAATTTCGTGATCACTTTTGAGATTGATTATTTTGTAATTGTAAAGACCAAAATCATTTTTGATTTTTTCAAATTTCCAATTGTACCTGGCTGCTGAATGGATTTGGGCTGAAACCATGATCTCATTGGGGTTGCTGCGTGAAAGGAGAGAAAGCTTTCTTTCTGAATTATCCAGAATATCCCAATTTATTGAAGATTTTTTGAAAACTATGCTGACCTTGATGCGATCTACCCCGATTCCAATATTGAATTCAGGAACCTCTTCTTGATAAACTTTGAAATCTCTTTTTATTTTATGAGCATCCATGAGAAGTTCAGTTTCGTCATATTCTCCAGTGTAGGGAATTCCACGAACAACCAGCAGTTTATTGTCGGTCAGGCGACGGGAACGATACCTTTGTTCCTTATCTTTGATCAGAATATATTCCACCATATTCATGAAATTTTCCAGCTCACCTTCAACCTTGTCGCGATTATGCCGTTGTAGTGCTTTTTTCATTCCTCCAACCTGAATAATCATGGAAACAAGATTTTTCTTTTCTCGGATGGAAAAATTCCCAGTATGTGTCTCGCTGGTGAAACCAAAATCGGTATTGCTGTCGGATTTTTTATTTATAGTAGGGGTCTCAAGTCCGGCTAGCTTGATTTTGGATTTGTCTGAAAATGTTTGATCGAGAATGGAAATTAATTTGTTGGAGTCGTAAAGCACTGGCAGTTTGTGCAGGTACAGGGACAAATCGTTTTGCATCTCCCTGGCATTTTGGTAGCGGTTTTCTTTTTGAGGAGAAAGAGTTTTTTGAAGGATTTTTTCCAGTTGAATAGGAATATCAATCAACATGGATGGTGGTTTGATTTCAGCTTTTTTAGCTTTTTCCAAAGCTTGAGTACCTTTAAATTGTTTATATGGATTGCTGCCGGTTAACATTTCATAGAGAATTAAACCAGTTGAGAAAATATCTGATCTTTTATCCAGAGGTTTGGCATAAGCCTGTTCTGGAGACATATAATGAATTTTTCCCCTGAGAACTCCTTCTTCTTCTTCTTTTTTATTGAGGGCTTTGGCGATACCGAAATCGGTAACTTTGACTGCACCTTCAAAGGAAAGAAGGATATTCTGAGGACTTACATCTCTGTGAACCAGTTCCAGGGGCTGGCCATCGCTGCCAATGAGTCGGTGGGCATAATCTAGTCCTTTGAGTACTTCACTGATTATAAAAATAGCAATTCCTGGTTCAATTGTTTGATTTTCCTTTTTCATGGTTTTCATCAAATTCATCAAATCGACTCCATTGATGAATTCCATGATCATATAAAGATGTTTTCCATCGGCAGTTTGACCATATTCAAAAACCTGAACAGCGTTAGGATGGTTCAGTTCCATTGATAGGCCGGCTTCATGTCTGAATGTTTCCCGGAAATGATCATTGGATGAAAGGGGCTGGAGAATTTTTTTGAGTGCCACTATCTTTTTAAGTCCGTTGTAATCGGCTTTGGCGAGATAGACTTCTGCCATTCCCCCTTTTCCAATTCTTTTTAACAATTTGAAATTTTCAATCTTGTTCAAAATGAAACTCCGTATCCAGGAAAATTGCTGTTCACACCTATACCTGCATCATATGGAAAATGAAATACTAGTAAGACCGGGAAAGTAAAACCGGGGAAAATATAATTTATTCCAGTTCATCAGATAGTTTAACTTT
>JAQICJ010000057.1 GCA_027858615.1 Deltaproteobacteria bacterium | reverse complement strand
TTCAAAAATACCGTAGAGAACGATGAGAATTGACAATAAAGCAGGAATGAAGAGAAAAGCCTGATGGTGCTGGTTGTATATTGCTGCAGTGAATTTTTTGCTGATAAAATTGAAAATGAAGATAATAAAAAGGAAAATAAAAAGGTAATATAAAAAAGCAAACCACAGATAAATAGTAAGGGAAGTGAAATAAGAAAGATAGGGGATGGTATAGAGGGAAAAGGCTCCGATGATCAGAGGAGAACAGATGAAAGCGGCAAAAACTGCCAGTAGTGTGGTTCTGGCTTTTTTGCCGGGAGAGAAAGTTTTGCAGATTTTTCGGTAGAGAAAATAGTGAGCCAGAGTCAAAGCCGAGAGTACGATGAGCAGAAAAACAAGAAAATATACTTGGCGGGGCATTTTATACCTCTCTGGTGTTCTTTGAGAAAAAACCGTTCAACTTGTATTCATGGAGAAGTTGATCTTTTTCTTCGAACCTGTTTACCAGCCATTGCTTGAGTTGTTCTTCATCTTCCGGAAGTTGGGCAAGGGGAAAACGCCGGATATGGATATGGATTTTTTTGGCATAGCCACGGATGAATTGCAAGAGTGTGGGAACTCCTTCGGGGTAGCCGATCGTGATATCGTAAATTGCATCAACATGTTCTCTCAATCCTTTGACGCTGGCCGCGAAACCTCGTGTTCTGGGAATCATGACATTTTCAGGGAGAAAAAATCCCTTTTTTCGGGCGAATTTTCTGCTTATTTCCAGTTTTTCATCTGTGATTCTGGTGCCTTCAACAAAGGAGATCAGCCATAGGGGAATATCTTCCTTTTTGAATTTGCTGAAAAGATTGTTGATGAAATCCTTGTCCTGTGACCAGTTTCTCTTGACGAAGAGGCAATCGAGAAACATAAGTCCCCAGCCGACTCCGGGGACATATTTGATGGGGTATTTGGCGAACCATTTCAGATCGCCCAGTCTTTGCTTTTGTTTGGCCAGGAAAAGCAAGACGGGGATGTCGGTCATTTCCTGGTGATTGGCAAAAACGATGGCGTTTTCATCAGCTGGGATGCGATCGCCGCTGGCCAGAACTTCCACCTGGTTGAGTAATTTGCTCAGGGTTACATAAAGACCCCAGTGTTTGGAAGCTGTCCAACTGTTGATTTTGCGGAACTTTGGTTTGGAAAAGGGACGAATTCCCAGAGACAGAAGTTGAACGAAATTCAGGCTGAAAAGAGTATCCACAAGAAAAATGGAGCCACCTCCACCTTTGAGCAGGCTGAATAACTTGTCATAGATGTGGGTTTTATTTTTCAGATATTCTTTTTTCATAGATCCTCTAATTCTTTGATGGGATTGATTTCATAAAAATCTTGAAGCTGCCGGTAGAGTTCCGGATGTTTTTTCTTGAGGGCCGCCGGTTTTTCGAAGAAAGTTTCAGTGGCTACAGCGAAAAATTCCTGGGGATTGGTGGCCCCATATTTGTCCATTAAAGATTTTTGGTGCTTTTTCTTTTTTGCCACCAGTTTGAGAAAATCTTTGGATAAGATATTACTCCAGGCTTGGTAACTGGCTTTGCCGTCAAGGAGAGGCACTCCGTCGGTACTGCCGTCGAGTGAATCCAGTTGATGGGCAAATTCATGAAAAACCACATTGTGGCCGTCGTGAAGGTTGGCTACTCCTTTGCTGACCTGATCCCAGGCAAGAACAACCAGCCCTCGATCCCAGGATTCCCCGGCGACTTGAATGGAATCTTTCACAATCATTCCCGGGATGTCTTGACCCTGGTGTTTGTAGGTGGAAGGATAGATGACAATTGACTGCAAGGTTGGATAGACATCAAAATTTTTGTTGAGAATCAGAAAACAAGCCTGGGAGGCAACAGAAACTTTGATCTCGTCGGTAATTTCCAGCCCTCCAGCACCTTCAAAGTTTTTCTCGTGAATGAAAATTTTGATCAGATCTTTTAATCCTTTTTGCTTGGCCGCAGGCAACAGATTGTAGATGGGAAAGATTTCCTTGAGAATTTTCTCCCATTTTTCAGGAAAAGGCAGTTTGAGAATTTTCTGTCGACGGGATTTTTTGTATAATTTGTAAAAAAGGTAGACTGCAAGAAGCCCTGCGGGGATGGAAACAATAAGCAGAATTTGCGGCATGGATTTTACCTGTTTAACCGGATTATTGTAATGAAGTGTGATTCTGGGAAAAAAAGATCAGTGATTTTTGCCTTTGGAGAAAAAGGATTGAATACCCATCCAAAGCAGAGAAATTCTGGAAATCTCGGGAGTATTATTACGTACTCTTTCATAAAAAACTTCCAGTGCTTCCAACTCGCCCTTGTCCAGCCAGATGCCCCGGCAATCGAGGCAGGTGTCAATAATAATCTGAGAAGAAAGCCCATATTCTTTTTTGATCATTTTTTCGTTGCAATTGGGGCAATCAAGATCGGGAAGATTTTTCTGCAATTCCATTTCATAGGCTTTTCTGCTGTATTCGGGTTGTTGGGAAAGGGTGCCAGAATGATCTTTTTCGTAGGTTTCCTGGATTTGCTCCAGCTCACCCTGATCAAGCCAGATTCCACCGCATTTCGGACATTTGTCTATTTCGATATTTTTTTCGTAAATCTTTTTTTCCAGTTTTGTTCCGTCCAGTGGGCATTTCATTATTAGCTACTCCTTGAGATTCAACGAACTGCAGTCCTCGCTGGACTGAACTCGAAGAAGAAATTGAGAGGTCCCGAAATTCCGTTCAATAATGAATTAAAAAGTGGGTAAATGCAACCCCGACTGATTAAATAGTTGGAAAAGGATAAATTGAAGAAGAATGAGAATTATTTTTGTACGATGCAGACACCGTAATCGGGGAGGGGATTGTCATCTGGATCTACCAGTTCCACGCAGGTTTGCCCTGTAGTACAACCGGTGCCGGAGCCGAGATAGCAGGCCGACTCGCAAGTGCCGACACAAATTAGACCTTCGGCACAGTCGTCAAGAAATTCACAGGTTTGACCTTCTGTATAGTTGTTGCTGCCTTCAAGGCAGATTGTGCCTGAAGTTGTCATTCTGCAGATGCCGACGGAGCAACTGTTGGAAACAATGTCACAATTGTCGATTCCTTTGCATAATCCAACTTCATTCAGGTTTACTGTTTCAACCACATACAGGCAGACTCCACCGCCGTTGGTAGTGGGGCAGGTATGTTGGGGAGGATCATTTTCAATGTCACAAAATGGCATGCAGACACTTGAGTTGCAGACCGAGCCAAAGGGACATTCGTTGCTGGTGCCGCAGGCGCCATAGAAGGAACCGCCGGAAAAGTTGGAATCACTGAGGCAGTCCACTTGGATATCATCGTTGGTATCAATATAAAGACCGCATTCTTCACCGGTAGGGCAAGAAGTTGCTGTATCATAATAGAGGTAGTCTACCGAGCAATTGGAAACACAGGCAGCATCGGAAGAACATTCAGAATCTTCGCAGTCAACTAAGCCGTCACCATCGTCGTCCATGTCGTTGTCACAGATTTCTTCGGTTTCGCAATAGATGGAGCCGTTACATTCGCTGTCGTCACAATCTATGTCGCCATCGCTGTCGTCATCAATATCGTTGGTGCAGATTTCAGGGGTTTCATCTTCACAGGCAGGATCATCAACGCAATCTGCATCGTCACAATCGACGGAATCATCGTCGTCGTCGTCAATGTTATTATCGCAGATCTCGGGATCGTCTTTGCAATTGTTGTGATTGACACAATCTGCATCATCACAATCAATGGCGGAATCGCCGTCGTCATCAATGCCGTTGTTGCAGATTTCGTCTTCGAGATTTTGGCATGCCTGGGCTGAATAACAGTCGGCATCTTCGCAATCTACCAAGGTGTCTCCATCGTCGTCAGTTCCGTTATCGCAGAGTTCTACATTATTGTTGCTATCGCCGCCGGAGCCGGCACAATTGAGCAGTGAAACGAAATAGAAGGAGAGTAAAACAGAAAACAGCAGGTAAAAATGAGATTTTAAATTCATGATATCCTCTAACAAAGAAAAAGTTTGAAAAGTACTATTATTATTCTATTCAATTGTGAATCTGATCTAAATATACGACAAAAAAATCAAAAATCAATTATCCATTGTAAATCGATCAGGGGAAAAAAATATAAACGGTTTCCAAAAGGGTAGCGACCGGCTGAGAGTTTGTATCCTGCCAGAATATATAATTTGGAATTTACTGCCCAGGAAAGGGCAAGTTTGTGTTCGAAGTGGATTTTTTCTGCATTGCCCGGTACGTAGAAAATGTCGAAATCAAGTAAAAATGAAAAATCTTTATACAATTTGCCCTGAAAATCGATCCCGTTTCGAATTGTAAAGGTTTCCTGGTAGTGCCAACTGCGGGGATAGATAAGGGGAAGTTCTATTTCAGGAAAATTATTTTTCCCCAGAGTGTGAGAACGGGATATTTCCGCCAGAAAAGAAAGGTAGAGTTGACGGGGAAGTCGGAAACTGAAGATGAGATTGTGAGTTGCCTGGTAAATATGGGGAATTTTGGAATCAGCTGGTAGCAAACCGCCGCTGCCTTCTCGAGAGAAGGCTTTCAGCAGAAGAGTTGGATAACTGATGGAGGTGCTATGGGCAAAATTGAAAATATGGTTACGATACCAGCGTTTTTTGAATTTAAGGTTGGGGTAGCCAAAAAACAGCAGAGGATGGAGGGAAATTTCATAT
>JAQICJ010000308.1 GCA_027858615.1 Deltaproteobacteria bacterium | reverse complement strand
CCCGTTAGGTGGTTTTTTTTTGGTTTTTTAAGTTTTTGTTGTAAATATTAATGAAGTAGATAAAAATACATTTATATGCTCAAGATAAAATTCATCTTTATTATCTGTCTGCTTTTTATTTCCTTTTCTGGCAAAAGTTTTGGCCAAATCATCAATGTCCAATCATATATGTTTCAGAAACATAAAAATGGAGTAAATCTTCAACTATCTGGAGCAGGCACCTACAAACGCGGCAATGTTGATTACCAGAAATTAATCTTTGAAGGTATTTTCACATATAAAATCAAGAATCATAAATTTTTATTATTCGGTGGGTATAATTACGCAGAAAAAAGTGGAGAATCATTTTTCTACAATTATAAAGAACATGGCAGATACAGATATAAATTCAATAAACTTCTTTACTTGGAGGTTTTTGCACAACATGAACACAATAAGTTTAAAAGGTTAACTCTTAGAGCTCTGATTGGAGCTGGTCCCTCCATTTCGGTAGAATTATCAAACAAATTAAATTTTATTTTTGGCACTTCTTTCATGTCTACCTACTTAAAATATTCAGAAAGTGATTCTGAAAACGATTACTCTGACAGTGGGGAATATTACAATTACAATCGAATTAATACCTACCTGATGTTGAGAGCACAACTCCAGAAAAAACTCAGTCTGGTTTTCACATTTTATTACCAACCGGAGATTATTAATTTCAATAACTTTTTATTCCTTGGAAAATCAGAATTAACAGTCTCGATTAACAAAATCCTTGGCATAAACTTTTCCTATTCAATAGAATATAATTCAACTCCCCCCCAAACTGTTGAAAAGACAGAACATTGCTTATTGGTTTCCCTGTCTTTTGATCTCAGTCCCCTGATTAACTAGTTCCCATTCCAGAATGGGGGTTATTGGCTGAGTAAGAAGTTGGATTGAGATGCGCGGAGTAAATTCGCAGACATAGTTGATACTATTTCAAGAAGTTACAACAAAGCAGAACAATTCAAATTCCGTATTCAGACAGTGACCTTCCATTTTGAACATAACCCCGTTGGGTTTTATGCATTTATTTTAACAGCAGTTTCGGGGGTTTGAGAATAACCCCGTTAGGTTAAACTATGAGTATCAATGATGGAGTGGCTAGTGGTGTCAGCAACTGGCGCATCTGGGGTATGGGTTCCTTAAATGTTGCCCCGGTTTTCACTGCACCTCTGACTGATGGTCAAACCCTTGTCTGCTACACAGTAAACTCAACTCAAAAAGTCCCGAAGGTGGCAAGAATTGATGCCCAGGACCAGTTGGTGGAAATTTACTCCCTGACAGCCGGTCTTGAATGCCGAGGCTTGGCTGCTGAATCTGATGGACATTTTGGTACTCTGCTCTGGAGCAATAGCGAGGATAGAATTTTTGTTAACAGATATGATTCCACCGGAAATGAATTATGGAGCACCGAGTTGACTAACGTCGACAATAAACCCGATGACTTTACCATAGGTGACAGTCGCCTTGAATTCGGCAATAGTACTTATGGTGCCTATTATCACGTCCATTCCGATTCAGGACACGAAGGGGATACTTTGAAATGGGTAAACACGGATGGAAATGAATCTACCGGCTGGTCTGGGGATGTTCCCACAGCATGAGCAATTTATTGCGCTACAACCCAAATCTGCAGAGTTTTCTCCCTGTCTGTGTCACTGACTGCTATCCAGGAACATCCGGGGATTTTTCCACTCAGTCACAGGGTGGAATTTACCTCAACCATAATAATGGGCCCGTAGTAGATATTGATGCTGGTTGCAACGGAAGTGTAGCCGGCGAACTCGGGGGAGCCGCCTTGGCACCTTCTGGCTGGAAGCTGGTTTTTAACTCCCATCAGGCACCGATGACTCTGGGACAAAGTTCTTACGATCCTGCTTCTATGAATCAAGACATCGGTTGGGTATCTATCGAACAGAATTTCTCCTGGGGAGATATTGTCTGGCTCACAGACACTCCCGACATTAATGAGGCTGATTCTTCGGTAGTACAATGGAATCCAGTGGAAGATACATCCGGTACGGAACAATATGTGGTGGGCTGGGCTGAACCTGGTTATCCCTATGTTTACAAACTGGCGAGAACAGATACAGACGGCAATATACTGGAAGGTCCGACAGATATCAGTTCCCTGGCACAATGGGGAAGACGAGACGACCCCATGCGTCGACACTATAACGATGATATAGTCTGGGCCTGGTTTGATTCACCAGGAAGCACCACCCTCAATTTTGCCAGACTTGTTTCTGGCAACTGATTCTTCCTCCCCTGGCAACTATCAATTCAATACAAAGTTATAATCTTTTTCATCTACAATAATAAGAGTTAGCCTGATTCGGGGTTTTGAGAATAACCCCGTTGGGTTTTTTCTTTTTCTTTTCGTTCTTGAGTAAATGACCACCACGGAAGAGGTTCTCCACCTTCCATAAAATGAACAACCGACATAAACACATCAATCACGCATGGATCATGCTTTTTACCTGTAATTGCACATAAATCTTCGTGCATTTTGAATGGGTCCTTTCCAATCAACTTCTTAGGATGGTCGATGCCAATCAAATGAAGATCTGAGGCAATCGCCTTTCCAATGTTTGGAAGCGCGACCAAGCGTGATACTTTATCTCTGTCTGGATTTTTCATATCGTTCCATCTCCGCTGTAAAGTTTCAATACAGCAAATTTCCCTTATCATCCACAACAATGGATGTTCGCCTGATTCGGGGGTTTGAGAATAACCCCGTTAGGTTTTTTTTAATACAGGGAATTACCCTTGTCGTCCACTACTATGAAGGCAGGTAAATCTTCAACTTCTATCTTTCTGACCGCTTCCATTCCCAGCTCAGGAAAAGCAATAATTTCACTGCTTTTGATATTCTCCCGAGCTAATAAAGCGGCTGCTCCACCTATAGTTCCAAGATAAAATCCACCATGCTGTTTACAGGCTGCGGTAACCTTGGAGCTGCGGTTTCCCTTGGCAAGGGTTATGAGGGAACCGCCAGCTGCCATCAATTCAGGCAGATAAACATCCATTCTTTGAGCCGTAGTTGGACCAAAGCTGCCAATGGGTTGGCCTTCTGGAGTTTTAGCCGGACCCGCATAATAGACTGGATAATTTTTAAACCAGGATGAAACATGACCGTTTTTTCTGAGTTCGACAGCAATTCTGGCATGGGCGATATCCCGAGCAACAATCAGGGAGCCATTCAGCAAAACTAAGGATCCTGCTGTTAATTTCGATAGTTTTTCTCTAACTTTGTCCAGAGGCTGATCCAGATTAATTCGTTTTGCCGCCAACTCGGGCAATTTGGCCAGTTTATTCATGAATTTTACCGAATCTTTCACAAGTTCTTCCAAAAATACACCATCAGCAGTTATTCGGCCTTTGAGATTACGATGAGCACTGCAGGAAACTCCAAGAGATACAGGACAAGAACCTGCATGTCGGGACAATCTGACCACCTTTACATCCATAGCCAGATATTTACCCCCGAACTGTGCTCCCAGTCCGGTTTCTTGAGCAATTTGCGCAGCTTTTTTCTCCCACTTAAGATCTCTGAAAGGTTTTCCGGAACCATCGCCCCTGGTGGGCAAATTATCAAGGGCTCCTGCTGTTGCCAATTTTAGAATTTTGAGGTTTGCTTCAGGAGAAGTTCCTCCCACTACAATCCCCAAATAATAAGGTGGGCAGGCGGCAACTCCAATTTTACCAATTTGTGCCCGCAAAAATTTCTCCAGATTTTCATCTGTCAACAATGATTTTGATTCCATGGAAAGAAAAGTCTTGTTGGTGGAACCGCCTCCTTTGGCCATAAACAGAAAATCATATTCTTCACCGGGGACAGAATTTATCTCAATCTGAGCAGGAAGATTATTACCCGTATTCTTTTCCACCAGCATGGATGTTGCCGCTACTTGGGAATAACGCAGGTTATAATCCCGGTATGCTTCCATGATTCCTTTTTCAAACAGAAGTTTGTCGTCTGAGTCAGAAAGAACCCTCTCTCCTTTTCGGGCCATAATTGTGGCTGTTCCTGTATCCTGACAGAGAGGCAGCTCTTCCGAACTGGCGATAATTGCATTTTTCAGCAGATTTCCCACAACGAATTTTTCATTATCGTCAGCTTCAGTATCCTGGAGTATTTTCAGCCATTTATGCAGATGGGAATCTCGCAGATAAAATGCCATATCTTTGAAAGCTTCCCGGGTAATTTCGACTATTACCTCGGGTTTTATTTTCAAAAAAGCCTTTCCTGCCAGCTCAATTTTCTCGATTCCATCTTTGCTGATTAATCTGTAACTGGTTGCATCTTTACTCATCACGTTTTTGACCTTCCGGTTCATATTTTTTTCTAATATAACTCAAATCTTCATAACCGGCAGTTTCCGGTCTTCCTACCACGCCAACCAACATGTATACTTTTTTCAGAGGATCATAGACAAAATTTTTCAAAAGAGAAAAATTTTCTATCTCCCCTGTGGATTTAACATGGGTACGGGTCCCGGAACAATAAATTTGATAATCACCAATTGCTATTTTGTTTTCCTGCACAATAGTAACAGGACAATCTTTTGCAATTACCTGTTTGGCTTTGGCCTCAAGTTCTTCAATATTGATCTCGGGTTTTTCAACAAATTTAATGATAAAGCCATGTTTGACATCGCTGTGATAAACCTGTTGCTGATAATCATAATCACTCACCAGAATGTAATTGATCAAATCTTCGGCAGTATGAGCCATTTTCCTGAACCTGATGGTCTTGTTTACCACAGATTTGATTTTGTCAGGTTCGGGACCGAAAACATCAGGACGGGCAACCAGAACTTCCTCTCCGATCCCGAAAAGGATGGAGGCATTGGTCCCAGGAGCAGCATACAGCAGATCAAAATGTTCCACCACTACCCGTCTTCCGGAAGCAACAACTTTTTTTACAGCTTCCACAATTTCCCACTTCTGTTTGAAAGCCAATTCATATCGGGCATCAAGATGAAAAGTGTGGCCGGCAAAATAATTGTCAGCCTGAAATTCATAGATGGGAGTTGGACGCAGGTTGACCCCTTCATCGTCATTGGTCAGTTCAAGCCCGGGAAACAATCCCTTGATCAGGGTAGATTTCCCGGAACCTTCCGCTCCAATTATCCCAATCAGCAGATCATTCGGATAGATATAACGGTTGGAAAGCTCTCCGGCCAACATATAAAGCCGCTGGCGTCCGCGAGGGGCATAATATGCAGAGTAGATCAAAGTTTCAAAATGATCTGAATTAAAATTGAAGGGGGTCGGTTTCATGGTTGCCTGCCTTTTTGAAACTGGAACTGGTCAGAATTGGACAGTTCTATTCGGTATATTCAAATTCCAGATCCAGCAAGGGAGCATGTTGTTGGGCTCCGTAGATATCCGTCTCTCCGGGAGCGCCGGACACTCTTTCCCTTTTAATGGTGAATTTAATGGCATTTGCCGGTTTGAAATGGACAATGCTTAAAATTCTCTCTGGTTGTATTTTAAATATTTCACAGATTTTTTCCCTGTTCAAGATATCATGGCTGATAAAATAGTCATACCACTTCTCGTCTGACAAGATGACATCAAAGGTCAACTCAAAAGGACCTGCATTTTTGGAACGAATTACTCGGGCTGCTTCTCGTATATTTTTTTTCATTTTTTTCCTTCCGGCAAACCTGGTTAGTTGCAGTTAATCTCTTTTACCTCGCAGGGAAAAATCTCCGCTTCATCTTCTTCCAATTCGAGCAGATGATAAATGCTGAATTCAAACACCTTCCCCAAAGATGAATCAGAGGGAGAGAAGGGAAAAGCGAGATTGCCGGCTGTGGCTATTCTGTTTTCATAACCATAGTGTAATAGGGTGGAACGGGTAATACTGCACAGAGTATCGGCCTTATCCTGAGTTGGACCGAGAGCCTCGATGATTATTCCCAGTTCATGTGAACTGGTTTGAGAGAAGTCCAGAGGTTCCATTTCCCCCATGACTCCATTCTTTCCATAAATATGGAAATAAATATCTCCCTCTACTTTATCCCGACTCATCATCTCGTCTATCTGTTCTCTTACTTCTCCGATGATCTTATCAATATTTTTGATCATGATGGGATCGCGAGTTCCAGCAATACTGATGCTGCGGTAAGCAACCAATCTTGCTCCCTCGAGTTTCACATTGGGTTTCTCCGAAGGCACAAATCTGGTTCCCCTGATCTCAACTCTGGAGGAATCAACTTGCTTGAATTTGCAATCCGTAAGATCAAGAACTCCTCCCGGACCGGGAAGATGGTATGGATCATCCTTTTCATACAAAGTGTGAGCAGCAGCTGATTCAGTAGTAAAACGCCGCTTGGGATTGAGAGGTTCAAGAACAAAGGAATCAGACTTCAGAATACCCAGGGCACAATCAGCTCCGGAACCAGGAGTAGATGCAATGGCAGCACATTCCAATATTTTCCCCATATGAAGGGCTAATCCCGGATCATAACCCAGCATGACAGGTAAAGCCGCAAAAACAGCAGGATCATAACTGCGACCTGCTAAAACCACATCGCAACCTTTCTCCAATGCCTGCTGGAGAGGAGCGATTCCCATCTGGGCAACAATGGCAGTGGATTCCTTTACATGGACAGGGGTCAATTCATGGACATATTTCAAAGGAGAAATCTTATCTCGTGAGAGAGCTGAAAGTACTTTTTTCTTTTCCACATCAGCCGGAATAATCCCCAGTTTGAAAGACAATTTTTCTTCTGTGGCAATTTCTTCAATAATTTCCTGACACCATCGCAGATGACTGCTGGCTCCCGCGCCTCCGGCACTACCGATAACAACAGGAATTTTCTTTTCCACTCCCGCTTTGAGCAAATAACGCAAGTCCCTTTTGACAAAAGCTCTGTCTGTAAATGATTTTCCAATTCCCAAATAATATGGACCCGGGTCTGTGGAACCTGCATCTACAGCAATCAGATGCGGGTTGCGGTTCAACCCCCTCTGAAAGGAAGCCTCGGGAAATCCGTATCCCAAAATTGCCGTAGGTGACAATACTCTGAACTCTTTGCTTTCAACCATGATTTTTCTCCCCGTATTTATATTTTAACACTGAAATTATTCTTTCCATCTCGTTATTTACAATAGTGAAGCCTTCATCAAAGCCCATTCCCGGTTTGGCCAGAACCCTTTCAGACCTGACCGCCATTGCTACCTGAACACTGATTCTGGCTGACAGATCAGTTTCATTGCAGGTTCCTCCCTGATAAGCCTCCACTCCATGTTGCTTGCAGTAAAGAACACTTTCCACTACTTTCTGGATTCCCCCGAGATCGGGCGTTTTTATCTGAACCATATGTCCGGCTCTGGCGTCAACAAAGTCTTTAATATCCTCCAGGGTATTGCACCATTCATCAGCTACAATTTTGACAGGGGAACCTGAATTTTCCAAACCCTTGGTAATTTCAGCCATTTTCTCAATTGTTCCCGGCTTGTCTTCCATATCAACCGGACCTTCTATATAGAGTGGGAAACCATCGGCATCCTGTTCTAGGGAGGCAATATAATCGACAATCCTCGGAATATCGTAATCAAAGGCAATCCCCAAAGTTCCGTAAACATCGAGATGGAGAGCAGGCCTGTAGTCTTCTTTGAGCCTGATTTTCCTGGTTCTGGCCACCAGCCACCTGATATATTCCCGCAATTTCTCCCCTTGATATCCCAGTTTTGTTTCAATGTTGTTGATCAAACCATGGGGCAAAACATCAACATTTTTCAGAATCATCTTGTCCACATTTTCGTAGCGATTGTCTCCTGACTGCCCGAAAATCTGATTTCTGCGGGGGATAATCGGTAAATCATATTCATTACAAATAACTTCAGTGGGCAATAAATGCCTTTCCTTTGCTCTGGCATCGAGTAAAGCTTGAGATAACCCGTAACGAATAGCTGTATGTAATCTGCGTTTTTTTATTTTTATCCCCATCAATTCACCAGTCATTTGACGAAAGGAACTTACTTCCCGACCTTCAAGCAAAGGACGGATATGTTTCTCCAGGAAGGGAATATATTCCCGAGCCAGAAAAAGCGGATCCCTGCCACCGGCTCCGGAATACTGAACAGCAGCACAATCCCCTCGGGCAATCTGACCATCTTCCAACAGGAGTTGAATGGAAATACTTTCTCCGGCTTCCCGAATCCTTCTGAATCCTGCAGTAACAGTATTTCCTTCATAGATAAACCCGTCATTGAGAGCTCCTTTCTTGATTGCTCTCTGATCATCAAAGAAAAAAGCTGAAATTCCGGGACTGAAAAGGGCTTTAATTATTTTCATTTGGGTCTACCTGTCAACTTTCCTTTACTGATGGCATAAATATCATCAGTTACCATCTGAAAACCAACGCTCCGACCTTCAGCCTTGGCTCGCAATTCAAGTTTTTCCCGATGGAAATCCAATATATCGGAACACAAAGGCAAATTGCCCTTGTTGAAAACTCGGATAAAACCGTCATTATCTCTCATGGGCAAGATTTTGCCATGGTTGCAAAGGGCCGGAGCAAAAGGAACATCCAGTGCTCCAATCTCAAATGCAGCCAGAAGCCCGCTTTCTATATCTCCCAGCCCCAGTTCGTAAACTTTATCCATCAGGCATTTGACTTCCTTTTTTATGACATCTATTTCCATATCCAATTCTCTGCTGGCAGGAAACACTTGATCTTCAAGCATATTTATCATCTGTCGTGTTGCCCGCAGTCCCTGAGCATTAGCCTCCTTGGTAGGAATCCCCATGGCCTCGTGGGGGGTTTTCACAATTACTTTTTCTGCTTTAGCCAGAGCAGCAACTGCAGAACCCCAACTTATCACCGAAAAGGCTTTGGCTTCATCCTCGGGAAAACCACCCATCCATTGATGAAAAACACTACTCAATTCGTAATCGCTGAAATTTTCCATGGCAAAATACTCGTGAGCCAATTCTTTGAGGGCTTTCATAGCTGCAATATCCTGAATGAGATTGCCTCCCTGACCATAACCCAGGGTAAGAGAACGAACTCCCTGTCTCAAAGCCAGAATTCCCTCAAGAATTGCAATGGTAATTGCTATGAACGGCGGAACCAGAGTACCAGTAAGAGGGCCGAAGGGCTCTCGATTGATGGAAACACCCTGTTCTTCATACCAGCCCACCAGTCTGTCTACATATTTCCAATGATCGACAGAATCCTTGAGGGGAAATTTTTTGGCATAGGGAATATTGTAACTGATACCGCCGCCCTCAAAAGAAGTAAAACCGCCGGCCAGAGTAATTTCTGCCAGCAGTCGGGCATCTGGAGTACCATGGCGTACCTGAATGGGAGAATTCACCCTGTCCACTACCTGGCGACAGGCTTCCACTCCATGATTGACAGCAGGAAAACCATTGAGCAAAGAGGTCTTGGCCTCCCTGGATCTGACTATTCCCTTTTCTGCCTCTTGATAGCGATTCTGTCTGGTATAAGCATCAATGGTTGTGGGCAGAAGATCAGCCTCGCCCTGCTCCTCAAGAAATTGCAACAGTTTGATATGTTCCTCCACCAGAGCCACACCTGCCCGGGGTTGTAAAAGAACCCGACCCTGCTCTCCGGCATTTTTCATGGCCTGGGCAAAATTTTTCTCCGTCGGAATTGATTTTTGGGCAGCCAAGCCATCTTCCAGTGTCAAACCTGCACCGGTGGGCCAAGCTTGCAATACTTGCCGGCGAATGGATTTAAATTGTTTAAAAGTCAATCTGGCAGTATCTACCATAAAATAATCTCCTTAGTTTAAACTTGAAACAGCCAACTTGGCAGTCTGTTCCGGATAAATTCCAGTCAGATTTCCCAGAAGCGGCCAGATATAATCAACATCAATAAAAGATTGCGGCTTTTGGGGAATCAATTTGATTTTTTCTGGATCAGCCGGTTTACTGGTGGGAAAAGCGACCTCATACAGATCAACGCCTGAATTGGCAGCGGCGTATCCTCCGGTAAATACAATTTTGGGTATCTGGCGCAGATCTTTACCTTCCTGTAGCCACACCTTTCCCTGAGGAGTCCAAGTCTGACGAATTTCTCCCCCGTGTCTCGCAATACTTTGACGAATACAGGTTTGAGCCAGAATCTGTTCAAATTCTTTCTGTTTGGAATTGTCGGGCAACAATTGCGGTTTCTCCTGCAGCAGTTCAACCCAATTCTCAAGATTTTCCAAGTCCTTGTCCAAATTGATGTTGGCCCCTGCCGGGTCTTTAGCGATTATTTCAAACAAAGAAGCTGAACTTATCCTCAAACCCAAATCTCCCTCAACAGATCTTTTCAATTCCGGTTCTTCAACTCCGCGCAGAAAAATCTTTTCGGAATTCTGGATTGATTGGCAATGGGAGTAAACATCAGTTGTTGCACCCCCGATATCCACTACAACCATCTTTTCCCAGGAATTTTGAGTATGAGCGATTGTTTTTACCAGGTTCAAAACAGCTTTTGGGGTAGGTAATGGTTCGGTACCAAAATGTTTGACAAGTTCATCCAACCCCTTGCCTTTGACAATAGAGGTCAGAAATTCATCTCTGATGGCACTGCGAGTTGATTCACCCTGAAATTTTCCTATGTCAGGCATTACATTGTCGGTTACAATCAGTTTTTTCCCAGAGAGAATCCGGGTAATTTCATCTGTTATTGCTTCATTCCCGGCATAAAGAACAGTCCCGTCATAATCAGAGGCAGCTATTTCAGCGGCATTGTGCAGATTTGTTTCTTCGTGGCCGCCATTAGTGCCTCCACAAATGATAATAATATCAGGATTTTTTTCCACAAGCAGGGCTACCTTCTTCCGAGTCAACTTATAAGCAAAGGCATCGGTAATTTTAGCTCCTGAGGACCAGGCAACCAGACGCCCGATAGTAAGAGACAATTCCGGAACCAATCCCAAAACGGCAATTTTCAAGCCTCCTTTGGCTGAAGAAGAGAAATAGATAGCTGGCAACTCCCATTTTTCCCTGGGAAAATCAGGCGGAAACTCCAGCAATTGTGCGATTAAGCTCCAGACTCCTCGAGGCAGATAATCAGTTGTGGTAGGCAAAGTGCTGCGCTTTACTACTGTGGCGTTACTCCCGGAAAAATCAAAAACAGCACCTTTGGTCCAGGTAGATCCAATATCTATACTGATAACCTGATCTTTGCCCTTCATGATGTTTTTCCTGCAAACTTCTCAAGATCCTGACGCAGAATTTCAACTACTTTCTCTAAATCAACATCGGCAGAAAATACTCTGTCAAACCCCATACCCTTGAATTTTTTTTCTACTTCGGCAAAGGGAGTCTTGCCCACAACCAGATTTCCTCCCACATAGAGCAAGGTATCGTCAAGTCCCTTTTCCTTTGATTTCTGGGGAAGTCCTTCACAATCAATTTCTCCGTGTCCGTAAAGTGAGGAAACCATAATTGCTCTGGCATCTGTTTCCAGAGCAGCATTGAGAAACTCCTCCTGACTGACCATCACCCCTAGATTAGTGACATTGAAACCCTTCTCGGCAAAAAACACTTCAAGAATTTTATTACCCACACTGTGACAATCGTAGCCGATAACTCCCAGTACTATATTTTCTGGTTTCATAATTTATTTCCCGACTTTCTCTTTTCTTTGATAGTTATTTTGATTTTATTTTCGAGATAAACAAGCGAACCCGGTTCAATCTTGTATTCAAAATTAATTATTCTACCACCTCGCTGGCGAAAATCCCTGATTGCAAAAATTCGTTCCTGTTGAATTCCCCCCAGTGAAAAAGAAGGTGGGATAATCAGCAGATCAATGTTTTTGACAAAATCTTCAAGTTTTTCTTCCAATTGCAAGGAAAAATAACTCAATTTCAATCCTGAATGAAATTTTGCCAACCATTTTTCAATGATTTCTTTGTATCTCTTGCTATTGTATAAAATCCCAATTTTCTGACTGGAGTTGATTGTTCCCATTTCCACCAGAGTTTTAGCAGTAGGAGCAACTCCAACCTGAATTATTTCAACATCCAGATCAGGCAACCTGCTTTGCAATTCCTGGTAGTGGGTATTGGTTGTTACTATCAAATCAAATACTTCCAGTTGATTAAGGGAAATTTCCCCAGAAATTATGTCCCGGAGCAAATATTTTACAATTTTTATATTGTTCAACAATGCTATTTGCCTTTGATAAACATTTAAAGCTTCAGGATTACAATCAATAGCGGCAATTGCAAAATTAGCCAGAGCTTCAGAGCGCAGGGATATGATGGAATTAAACAAGGTGGCTATTTCAAAATGGGAAAAGTGCATATCCTCCAGTCGGGAGATTGTTGTTTCAATAGTATCACTGGCTTGTTCGAGCCTGTTAACAGGAAGATGGTTTACAGCTTCGGTCACAAAAGTTCCCCGTCCTTTCACACTTGCAGCTTTCTTGTTATTAATCAGATTCAGGTAAGCCTTCTTTACCGTTCCCCTCGATATATCAAGGCATTCTGCCAATTCCCTGGTGGAAGGAAGTTTAGCTCCGGGATAAAATAGTCCCCTTTCAATATTCTCAATTATTTGATCAGCCAATTGCATATATACCGGGACAGGTGACTTTTTCTCAATTTTAATATCGTATTTTTTCTCCTGTTTGTCTGCCATACTAACCCACTCTCTTTCTGGGCACTCCAGCGTGACCCACTATGACCCACTTTGTATTCGCTTTTCTTTTCAAGTCAAGGTGCTTTTGATTTTTTTTGTTCTGGGAATAGCAATTTTCTAAAGAGAGAATGATTAGTTCCCGGTTGAAAACTAAATTGAGGGTATCAGCAAATGCGGGGAAGTTGGATATTTTCCATCATGATAAGGCGCCTGTTTCCGCCAGAAGCAGTATTCAGAATCAAATCTGGCTGTCCTTTTTCTACCTGGCCGATTACAGTGGTTTCAGAGCCAAAGGCGGCTTTTACTTTTGGAGTTTCTTCAGGAGGACATACAATAATATATTTACCTTCATTGGCAAGATAAAGAGGATCAAAACCCACCAGATCACACATGGCTTTCACTTCTTTATCCACGGGAATTTTCTCTTCCTCCAGCTCGATTCTTACCTGGGAGTTTTGTGCTATTTCAGTGAGAGCCGAGGCTAATCCACCCCTGGTAGGATCTTTGATGGTATGAATATTTCTGGTGTGAGCCAAAAGCTCCTTCACTTTCAGATTCAAGGGAGTCACATCGCTCTGTACGGAATATTGAAAATTCATATTTTCCCGGTCTTTGAACAGAGCCATCTCGTGGTTGCCCAGAGGCCCCGTAACCAGCACCAGATCTCCGGGCAAGGTATTGTGACTGGAAATTGACACCCCCGGATCAACAAATCCCAATCCGGCTGTATTGATAAAAATCCCGTCACCTTTACCCTTTTCAACAACTTTGGTGTCTCCGGTGACAATTTCGACGCCGGCTTCTTTGGCCGTTTTACCTATGGAAGCGATGATTTTATCAAGTTTTTCCAGTTCAAAACCCTCTTCCAGAATAAAACTCAACGTCAACGCCAGAGGTTCCGCTCCACTGGCTGCCAGATCATTTACCGTACCGCACACGCATAATCTTCCGATATCTCCACCACTGAAAAAAACAGGGTGAACAACATAACTGTCAGTTGTAAGCACCGGTAATTTATGGGGATAGTTTTGCAGAACACTGCTATCATCCATCTTGTCCAGTTTGCTGTTACCAAGGTGGGCAACAATACTGTCGTGGATAAACTCATGCATAAGCCTGCCGCCGGCACCATGATTGATGGTAATTATCTTTGGTTCCATTTTACTCCTTATGATACTTGTACCAGGCTGCACAAGTTCCTTCGGAAGAAACCATGCAAGGGCCAACGGGGTACAGGGGAGTACAGGTCTTGCCAAAATGTCTGCAATCTTTTGGTTTTTTGCGTCCCATAAGAATTTCCCCGCAGATACAACCTTTTGGTTCTTCAACCTCACGTTTTTTGAGTTCAAATTTGCAATTGGCATCTAAATCCTCATATTTATCCTTGATGTGAAGTCCGCTTGCCGGGATAGTTCCAATGCCTCGCCATTTTGAATCTTCCGGCTCATATACCTCCCAAATCAGGTTAAAAGCTTTTGGATTTCCATTTTTCCTGACAACCCTCTCATAGTTGTTGAGTACCCGGGTTCTACCTGCAATTATATCGGCAATCAGCACATAGATGGATTCCATAATATCCAGGGAAGTAAAACCGGAAACAACACCTCCGATCCCGGCTGTTTCCAGAAATTCAAAATACCCGGTTCCGGTAATTGCACTGACATGACCAGGCAGGATAAAACCGTCCAGTTTGGAATCATGATCTGCAACCAGGAGTTTCAAGGCAGGCGGCACCAGTTTATGCATGGGAAGAACGCTGAAATTACCCAGATTACTACTAGCTGCGCTTTTGATAAGTGATGCGATTAAAGGAGTAGTGGTTTCAAATCCCAGTCCCAGCAGGACAATTTCCTTTCCGGGATTTTGTCTCGCCATCTCGAGAGCATCAAAAGGAGAATATACAACCTCAACATTTTGAGCGGACCCAAGATTGGAACTTTCACCGGGAACTTTGATCATATCGCCAAAAGTGGCAACCAGGCAATCTTTCTGATTGGCCAGATCAATGGCAAATTGAATATCTTGAGCCGAAGTAACACAAACGGGACATCCGGGACCACTTACAATATCAAGAGAAGCAGGAAGCAGACTTTTGATACCATAACGAGCAATGGCCATGGTGTGGGTACCACAAACTTCCATGAGAGTAATGGGAGTATCATCGACAAGATCCCTGATTGCATCGGCCAGGCTTTTAATTTTGTTTTTATCACTCTCTGCCATTTTTACCTCTTCCGGTTTTTTGATAAAATTCTTCGAGCAAAGCAAGTTTCTCCCTGGCATCATCTCGAGTGAGTATTTCTATGATAAACCCGGCATGGATGAGAACAAAATCTCCAACTTTGAGATTTTCCACCAGATTGGTGGAAGCTTCGAAATTAACCCCGTTGTTGTCAACCACAGCTCTGTTATTATTTTTAATTTCTTTTACCTGAACAGGAATTGCCAGACACATGCAGATATCCTTTTGATTTTGCCCGGAGATTTAAAATGAAGTGATTGGAAAAAATAAACCGGGCAGAAGATTTTTTATTATTTGAATAGTTGCAACAAAAGGCAACTGGTGAAAGTAAAAATTCCCTGCCGTTTGGAAAAAAATACAGGATTTGAAAAGCAGTTTCTCTTTTACTTTAATCCCCGGTTTTTCAACAGAGGTTCGATTTCAGGCTCGGCTCCCCGAAATTCCAGATATGATTTTTTAACTTCTCGGGAAGATCCTTTTTCCAGAATATTTTTCCTGAATTTGTTGGCGGTCTCCTGATGGAAAATATCTTTTTTCTCTTTGAAAGCAGTAAAGGCGTCATTATCGAGAAGAGCCGACCAAATATATGAATAATAACCGGCTGAATATCCACCCATGACATGAGCAAAATAGGTGCTTCTGTAACGGGAAACAATTGAGGAAATCAAACCATACTCCTTGATAAATTTCTTTTCAAAATCCGGCACATCAACTTTGATGGATTTTTTCAAGGTGTGATATTTCATGTCCAGAAATGCAGCAGCCAGATATTCGGTGGTTTTGAATCCCTGATTGAAAGTTTTGCTTTTGATAATCTTGTCAACCAGTTTCTGGGGGATAACTTCTCCGGTTTTGTAGTGTTTGGCATAAACTTTGAGAACCTCGGGTTCCAGAGCCCAGTGTTCCATTATCTGCGAAGGAAGTTCCACAAAATCGCGGGGAACATTGGTTCCTGAAACTTTGTAATAGGTACAGTTGGATAATAAGCCGTGGAGAGCATGACCAAATTCATGAAAAAGAGTTGTTACTTCATCAAAACTCAGAAGAGCAGGTTTGTCTCCGGTGGGCTTGCTGAAATTACAAACATTGACAATAATTGGGACAATTCTTTCGCCACCTACTTTAGCCTGCTGCCTGTAGGCACTCATCCAAGCTCCGCCTCTTTTTCCGGGTCTGGGAAAATAATCCACCAGATAAATACCAATTAATTTACCGTCTTTGTCTTTGACTTCAAAAGTTTTTACATCTTTGTGATATTTGGGAAGATCGGTCCTTTCGACAAATTCCAGACCATAGAGTTTTTTAGCAGCGTAAAAAGCTCCCTCGCGAACATTTTTGAGTTTGAAATAGGGACGCAATTGTTCATCATCCAGATTATATTTCTGTTTTCTCAATTTCTCAGCATAATACCACCAGTCCCAGGACTGGAGTTTGAATTTTTTGCCTTCTTTTTTGATTATTTTCTGCAATGCTTTGGCTTCCTTTTTAGCCACTCGCAAGGACGGTTTCCATAATTTATTGAGGAATTTCATTACATTTTTTGGATTTTTAGCCATATTTACATCTAAAATATAAGCTGCCCAATTATCAAATCCCAAAAGTTTTGCCTTTTCGACTCTTAAAGCCGCCACTTCAGAAATAATTTTCTTGTTATCAAGTTTGTTATCGTGGTTTCCCTTGTTAATGTAGCCAAGATATAGCTTTTTCCGTAACTCCCTCCGGGGAGAATATTGCAAAAATGGAATCCAACTGGGCTTATCAAGGGTAAAAACCCATTTGCCTTCATGACCCCTTGCTTTGGCAGTATCAGCTGCGGCATTAATTACCCCTTCTGGCAGTCCGGCGAGATCATCTTTTTTATCGATTACCATTTCGAATTTTTTGACTTCTTTCAGCAAATTGGAACGATATTTCAACTTCAGCATGGATAACTTCTTGTTGATCTTTTCGATCTGTTTTTGTTCCTCAGAGTTGAGCAAAGCTCCGCCCCGAACAAATTCCTGATAAAACTTTTTAAGAACTTGTTGCTGTTCTTGAGATAACTCAAGCTTGTCCCGGTTGTCGTAGATGGTTTTTATTCTTTTGAACAACCCCTTGTTGAATTTGATTTTATCTTCATGTTGGGAAAGGA
Organism: Deltaproteobacteria bacterium; assembly: GCA_027858615.1. Classification (GTDB taxonomy): domain Bacteria; phylum Myxococcota_A; class Polyangia; order HGW-17; family HGW-17; genus JAQICJ01. Next base: position 10,589 of record JAQICJ010000308.1, on the reverse strand, counting down.
GAGGAGTTATTTCTTTTTTGATCTTTTCCAATTCATCATTGGTATCGGCTGAAGCTATGTTGAAAAATACTCTGCTTACTCTGGCAAGAAGTTTTCCACTCAGATCAAGAGCAGTTATTGTATTGTCAAAATCAGGGGCATCTTTATTATTGACTATCTTGTCAATTTCACCAATATGCTCCTCCATCCCTTTTTTGAAAGCCGGCAGATAATGCTCTGTTTTGATCTTTTCAAAGGCTGGAATTTCATATGTAGTATCATATTTTGCAACCAGGAAAGGATTGGGTTGAGCAGGAGTCTTTTTTGGATCAGGTTTTTCAGTTTTTTTCTCAGTCTTTTTCACAACTGTATCTCCCTCTTCGGTTTTCCTGCAACCGTTGGAAACAGCAAAAAAAGCAAAAACAAATAAAAACAGAAACGACTTCTGATTGACAGGGACAAACAATAATCTTTTTAAAATGTTCATACAAATCTCCTTTAAAAGACACAATCCAACCTCTCAGTTAAAAAATCAAGTAAAAATCGGAAATAATCAGAAGCTATTTTTAAAAGTTACGGTGGAAATGGAACTATCTGGACAAAAAGCTGCTGCCTTTCAAATAAAACCGCCAGGGCTTGTCCTTGTATTCACCAGCGTAATCAATGTTAATCCTGGGACCACTTGCAATTTCCCCTCTGTAACCCGAATCAACCAGATACAATTCTTTTCCTTCCACCAGATCATATTTATTCAAGCCGCGATCTATCTTGTAAGCCTGACACAATTTACCTGGTCCATTGGTTAGATTCTCAACTTTCCTGACCACCGTCTTCCTGTTTATTTTAATCAGTTCCAGATTATCCAGTGGTTCCAGTGCTCTGATCAGAACCGCTTCCGGTTTATCAAGCTGCCCCGCTACAACATTGAAACAATTGTACATTCCGTAAATCAAATAGATATATGCCACCCCGCCCGGCAGGAACATGGCATCGGTTCTGGCAGTCCTTTTGTTGTTAAAAGCATGACAACCTTTATCTTCGGGACCCACATATGCCTCGGTCTCAACAATTCTTCCGGTAATTACCTGGTTATTCAGAGTTCTCACCAGTTTTTTACCTATAAGATCTCTGGCTACCTCCAGAGCATTCCTTTGATAAAAATAATGTTCAAGTTTCATTTTATTTTCGATCCTTTTATGATAATTTGGACAGGTGAAGCTACAAATCCATTTAACAGCAATTAACCTGCTACAGAATATCATAAATCCTAATGAACTTTTTTAAAGCAGTTTTTATTACATCAAGGCCCCAGCAGTGGATAAAAAATCTTTTTATTTTCTTCCCCCTTATCTTCTCCCGCCAGCTCCAAAACCCCCAGGTCGTCCTCAATGCTTTATGTTTTTTCATTCAGTTCTGTCTGGCAGCAAGTGCCGTTTACTTTTTTAATGATATCGTAGACATAGACAATGACCGCCTTCATCCTGATAAGAAAAATCGTCCCCTGGCAGCCGGTGAAATAAGCATTATCAACGCTTATTTCATTTTATCCACCCTGTTGATTCTGGCCTTTGCTCTTTTTCTCATCAGCGGTTCTGGAGCAATCTATTCCCTGATTGCCTATATCATCCTCAATATTGCCTAGTCCAATTATCTTAATAAAATTGTTTTTCTTGATGTTCTCTCAATTTCAGCGGGTTTTCTGCTGCGTGTCACCGGGGGGTCTGCTGCCATCGGGGTTTATCCTTCAGAATGGCTTCTGGTTATGACCTTACTACTTTCACTTTTCCTCGGTTTTGGCAAAAGAACCCACGAACTCTTGTATTTCAAAGAAAAAGCACATCTCCACCGTCAGGTTCTTCAAAAATACTCGCTTCCTATTCTCAAGCTTCTCCTGCTGGGTCTTATTCTGATTATCCCCGTTGTGTTCATATCTTATTCTTTTATTGCTCATAAAAATAACGGCAAAAATTATCTGTTTACCTTTTCTTCCCCCCTTATTCTTCTCTCCCTTTTCCGTTTTTATCAAATAACTACGGACAAAAAAAATATCAAAAGTCCCACCGAATCAATGCTCAGAGATCCACTTTTCATGTCCACTTCCATATTCTGGTGCATAATGGTGATAATAATTTTGTACATGTAAAGGGGCAAAACTCAATCAACCGGCAGAGTACTTCCAAACCAAGAACGGGGAACACTTATTTCCTTCCAGATTTTGATTGCATATTTATCTGTCATTCCTGCTAGAAAATCGGTGAGATTGTCGATGAGATCTTCATCTTCTTTATAGTGGGGGATAAGATGATTGTGCTCATGGTAAAATTTCCACAGATCGGCGAACAACCTTTCGGCTTTTTCAAATTCACGCCTTAATTGAGGAGACTCATAGCAATTTTCATAGAGAAATTCGCGCAATTCTGAGAGAGCAGCCACCATAGCCGGATGGATCTGCAAATTTTCATCTTTTTCCAGATCTGTGGACTCGATTACCGAAAGAACCAATTTGCCAACTCTTTCGCTGTGTGTTTTTCCAAGAATATCGAGAATTTCCCCAGGAACGTCTTCGAGACAAAACAGCCCAGCTCTGACAGCATCAAGCAAATCATGGTTGACATAGGCAATAATATCGGAAAGACGAACAACCTGTCCTTCCAGGGTGGCCGGCAGAATTTCCTTGCTAGTGCTGAGAATAGGGCCTCTTCCCTTGCTGTGTTTTTCAATTCCGTTCTTTACTTCGTAAGTAAGATTGAGCCCCTGGCCTCCCTTTTCAACTTTCTCCACAACCCGGCGGGACTGAATACTGTGATGAAAACCGCCCCTTTCCCTGCGAAGAGAATTCAGCACCGATTCGCCTGAGTGGCCAAAGGGAGTATGACCCAGATCATGTCCCAGAGCAATTGCTTCAGCCAGAACTTCATTAAGCCCAAGAGCCCCGGCAATTGTTCGGCTGATCTGAGTTACTTCCAAAGTATGAGTCAGCCTGGTACGATAATGATCACCGTCTGGATTCAAAAAGACCTGGGTTTTTCTCCCCAGACGACGAAATGCCTTGGAGTGAATAATTCTATCGCGATCGCGCTGAAATACCGTCCTGACAGGACAGGGTTTTTCTGCAACTTCCCTGCCGCGAGTTTGAACAGATTTACAGGCTCGAGGATGCAAAGTTTTCAACTCCAACTTTTCCCTTTTTTCCCTGATATTCATGTGTAACTCCTTGAACTATTTTTTCAAAGGAAAGAAAACCCTGGGTGCCTTAAGGAATTTGTATTCAAGCAACTTGAAAAACAATCAATTTCCCAGTCTTTTGAATTTAGCGGTAAAATGTCGCATAATAGGAGCTTCATAAGTAATTTCCAAACCCTTGAGTTTATCCCGGCGTTCCATCACCTTTTGCAATCCCCAGGCTACAACATCCATGTGATTATTGGTATAGGTTCTTCTGGGAATGGCAAGACGCAACAATTCCAATTCAGGTGGTCTGTTTTTTCTGTTTACCGGATCTCTGTCAGCCAGCACAGTTCCTATTTCCACACCTCTGACTCCGGCTTCAATATAAAGCTCAACTCCTAGGACCTGAGCAGGATAGTGTTCCTGATCCATCTCAGGCAGAAATTCCTTGGCATTAACATAAACTGCATGACCTCCAAAAGGTTCCAGAACAGGAATTCCCCTTTCTTTGAGCAACTTGCCGAGATATTCCGTCTGACCAATTCTTGATTCAAGATATTCAAAGGTAGTGGATTCATAAAGCCCCTGTGCCAAAGCTGCCATATCTCTTCCTGACATACCACCGTAGGTAAGATAGCCTTCAAAAATAATATTGAAAGTGCTGCATTTTCTGTAGATCTCAGCATCTCTCAACCCGATGAAACCTCCCATATTGACAATGGCGTCTTTTTTGCTGCTCATTGTACAACCATCGGCATAACTGAACATCTGGGCAACAATTTCACGAATTGTACTATTTTTGTATTTATCTTCGCGTTTCTTGATAAAATAAGCGTTTTCTGCAAAACGAGCAGCATCGAATATCAACTTTATTTCATGTTTGCGACAGACTTCGGCTACTGCTTTTATATTTTCAAGGGAAACCGGCTGTCCCCCTCCACTGTTACAAGTAATGGTGAGGATAAAAATAGGAATTTTTTCGCTTCCGTATTGTTTAATAACTGACTCAAAAGCATCGATATCAACGTTGCCTTTGAAAGGATGATTCAAATTGGGATCCTTGCCCTCTTTGATTGTACAATCAATTGCCACCGCCTTGCGAAATTCTATATGCCCTTTGGTAGTATCGAAATGAGCATTGCCCGGTACAATATGACCTTCCTTCAAAATAGCCGAAAACAGAACATTTTCTGCCGCTCGTCCCTGATGGGTTGGCAATACATATTCAAAACCAAGCAGAGAATTGATGGAGTTTTTCATTTTTCGGAAACTGGTGGAACCGGCATAACTTTCATCGCCTTCCATCATGGCAGCCCATTGTTTGTCGCTCATGGCGCCGGTGCCGGAATCAGTAAGCAGATCTATATAAATATCATCAGCATTCAATGCAAAAAGGTTATATTCAGCCTCTTTGATCAATTTAATTCTGTCTTCTCTCGTATTCTGCCTGATGGTTTTAATCATTTTTATTTTGTAAGGTTCGGCATATGGCATTGCATCCATTGAAATTATCCTCCCAGAATACCGGATCTTGACGTAAAATAATTTTTCATTCTAATTGCTGCTGCAACAAACGCTCTCAGTGTAAAACAACAAGTAACCCGGATAAACTTGTTGTCTTCCCCTCCTTTGTGTATAAATCAAAAAAAAAAACATAACAACTATAAAAGAAATTTACCTGCCTCAATATAAATTTCCCGAGCTACACCTCACATAGAGCAGAAAACTAGTCTTCCTGCCAAAAAAGCCGACAGGCTGATTCAAGCTCGTAACTGCGACGAACTCTGCGATACTCTTTCCAGTGTTCGGGATAGTGCCGCCGGTAATGGGCCTTGCCAAAACGCTGATCGATCAGAAACACAACCCCTCGGTCTTTATTGCTCCTGATAACTCTGCCTGCCGCCTGCAGAACCCGGTTAAAACCTGGATATTTATAGGCAAATTGAAAACCCTTGTTGTATTTTTCATCAAAATAATCCCTGATGAGATTCCTCTCCAGACTGATTCCGGGAAGAGATACTGTCAAAACTGCCGCTCCTATGAGTCGATCACCGCTTAAATCAATGCCCTCGCTGAAAATTCCTCCCATTACAGCACAACCAAGCAGAGTTTTGCTTTTATTGGCGATAAATTCAGCAAGAAAGTCTTCCCGCCGGCTTTCGGACATCCCGGGTTTTTGCACCAGCAAATCAAGTCCAGGAGCTTGTTTGCGCAGAACCTGCAATACTTTATCCATATAACCGTAGGAAGGAAAATAGATGATGTAATTGCCTGTTTTTCCCGCCGTCATTGCCAGAATTGAATCCACCACCCGGGGAATCTCCTGCCGACGGTATTTATAGGTCATGCGAATGCGATCATTGACGAGAAGCAGAAAATTCTTTCTGGGGAAGGGAGAAGAAAGAACCTGAGATGTGCTTTCCGGCAAAATTCCCAAACTGTTTCTGAAATATTCGAGAGGAGCAAGAGTAGCTGAAAAAATAACGGATGAATGAATCTGGCTATACCTCTCAGCCAAAAAAGGAGCTGGATCTCTGCAGAATAATCTGGCCTTGAGTTCTCTACCTTCTTTTTCCAGATAAAAAACATGTTCTTTGCCTTTAATGCTGTTGATTTTAATGAATTTTAAAAGTTCAAAATAGTAGTTGCGGGCTGTTATTCTACGAGGATCCTTTTTGGGTTTGGGTTTAGTGTAGTCCATGAATTCATTTTCGAAAACCGCAAGAGTTTTACCAACTTTGTCCAGGATGGAATCAGGGATTGCTTCTGCCAGAATAACCCCTTTTTTATCTTGGTCTTCCAGCTTTTCACATTTTTTCCTCCAGGAAAGCAGCTCCCTGTTCAAACGACCAAGCGCCCGATAAATTGCCTGGTTGTAGCCTTTTAATTTGCGCCTTGTCCGGAGTACTTCCTCTTTGGAAATTGAGGCGGAAAACATGTTGCGACCTCGCGCAACCAGGTTGTGACCTTCATCTATCAGCAGGATAAAATCTTCGGGATTGAAATCAAAAAAACGCTTGAGATATACGCTGGGGGCAAAAACATAGTTAAAATCACAAATTATCAGATCTGAATGCTCGGCCAGTTCCAGGCTTAACTCAAAGGGACAGACTTGATGAAGGCGGGAAAATTCTACAATCAAACGACGGTCAAAAATGTTGTGTTCCAGAATATCCTCAATGGCAGAATCAATCCTGTCAAAAAAACCTTTGGCATATTTGCAGGCTTTGGGAGAACAGACCCGATCGGGACAAGGGCAGATTTTACTTTTGGCAGTAAGGGCAATTGTTCTCAATTCCAATCCCTGTTTTTGCAATAACACCATGGTATCCAGAACAGTTTTGCGACCGATGGTTTTGGCAGTGAGATAGAAAATTTTTTTTGCCCCGCTGGCAAGAAGGGCTTTGAGAGCAGGAAAAAGTACCGATATGGTTTTTCCCGTACCAGTGGGAGCTTCGGCCAGCAATTGTCCCCGCTGTAAAATAATTTCTTCCACCTTATCAATTAATTCGGCCTGCCCCTCCCTTTTGTCGGCAAAGGGAAAAGCCAGTTTCTGCAGACTCTTATTTCGTTTTTCGAGATAACGGTAATGACGCTTTTGTAATTCAAAAAAACGGGAAATCTACTGGCTGCAGAACTCTTCAAGTTGAGTAGTCGTTTTCTGATCCTTGAAGATTTTTACTTCCCCTGTTTTCTGATGCAGATATACCAATTGAAGATGAATTGTTTCAAGATTATTGAGCTTGCTGTACATGAAAGCATAAAGATAAAGCTGGGCCCAATGAGAAGGATTGCTGTCTCTTTTTACTCTGGAAGAAGAAAGAGTGGTGGTTTTGATTTCCTCCAGAGTATATCCGGAATTACTATCATTGTAGATCCCATCAATGCGTCCCTGCAATTGCAAACTGAAATCATCTTCGCTGAATCTGAAATTGAGGGAAACTTCACTTTCGTAGGACTCAGTACGGGAATTTTGCCAGGACTGATGACCTTTAATCCCCTCAATTCCTCGCTTTGAAAAGGCAGAAAATCCGTTGAGATCACCGGATCTCAAAACAGTATTGACTAAAGTTGTTACACCGAGACTGAATTCAGGCATAGGGCTAATACTGACTCACCTTATGAAAAGGGCACCGGGAACAAACAATTCACCACTGTTGTTCCAATGTTGGGTAACCCCGGAGTTCCAATAGGAACCGTTGCTGCTTTCGAAGGAAGTGAAAATTCTGCCGATGGAACTGACTCCCAGAGTTGAAGTTGTCAGATGGCAATTGTAGGGTTCTGAATTATCGAGTCCATCCAGAAGGTGAAGACCAAATTCATTATAAATATCTCCTTCATAGGGTGGATAGTTATGAGCTGTGGTGCAAGCATAGGCATTGGTGGTAAGAGCACTGCCATCGGCTGTAAAAATTGTAAACGGTCCATAGGTGTCTTCCAAACACCAGGTGGAACCATCAAAATAATTGCAACCAGCAGGTAAATCTGCATAAATGTAGTTATCGGTGGCTCCACCTACCCAGGCCAGTATCTCCTGGTCGGATTCATGCCAGAGACGAGAAGCATCCACAGAAAAACTGGTAAATCCCGTGGAATTGTTATCGAAGTTGAAAAAGCGGTGCATTTCGATGGTGGTCCCCAGGGTGGAAGTGTTGTAAAAAGATGCTCCCGGACGAGGATAATCACCACTGAAATTATCAGGTCTGCCTCCACTTTTGCCATAAAGGGCAACGAGAGTCCAACCGCCACCTGCAGTCTCCTGATCACACCAAGTGATAAAAGGTTGCTCGCCACCGGGTCCGTCCGGATCTACAGGATAAAAGCCACTTCCCATGGAATTGCCGCTGTTGAGAATTTCCAGGCAGCTGCGTCTCCTCGGTTTGTTGCGCACATAAACCCGGTGCAAAGTATGGTATTGATCCTCCGCCACAGAATCAGACTGCCAGCGGTTACCTTCAGCCTGCATACTCCAGCCTCTGGTTTGATCATGACTGAAAGGAGAAGCTGCAAGTGCTTCATCACCCTGATCAACTCCATAAGCATCAATGTCTCGGGGCAAATAGCCATAATGTTCTTTGAAAGCGTGATAGTTGACCTTGAGTTGAGTGCTGCAACTTCCTGTTCCTGTGGAAAAATAATCAATACAACCAGCATCAGCCGTTGAAAAATCGATAATACTGTTATTTTGGTTGGTTCTGCTGTAGAAACGAACCTCTGTCACCGGCAATTTTGCAAAAAGCTGGTTGGATACATGCCCCCAGTAGATGGTTCCCGATTCGTCTTCCCCAAGTTCATCCGCACCTCTGATGGGAAGTTGAATATTGCGAGGATTCAATTGCGGATTGGTTTCACCCTGATGCAGATAGTTGAGAACCAAGGTCCAGCCACCTCCATCTGTATTTTGATCACACCAGGCACTAACAGGATTGCCGTCAATCCTGATTGTATACTCTCCACTGATTCCATGGACACCCTTGTTCCAGACCCGATCCCGGTTAACATATTGCAGACAATCGTTGAGAGAAGAAGGCTCAGGGGTATCGTTGGCAGAACAGATAACCCATCCCTGATACTGCCCCTCAACCCGGTTATTACTGTCATCATGGCAGCCCCAGGAAGAATCCTCGGAAACATACCATAAAAACAGAGAATAAGCCGTGGAATTGTTGCCATTTGGTTCAAATTGTGATGGAACACAGGAATTTCTGGTATCGGCAAGATAAAAACTGCAAGGATTTCCCTGGCAGATCCCTTGGAAATTCTCCAATCCGGTAGCCCCGTCGTTAATTGGAAAAATATTTACCAGATTGGGATAAAAACCATTCCAGTTATAAATGGACTGTGCATGAGCCCGGGTTCTGGGAACTATCACCTCCATGCCGTAACTGGCACAAACTTCCCGATAATCATCCTGATCTCCTGCGAGATTGGAATCGACAACCTTGAACATGGTGTACCCCACCTTTCCGTCGGTGGTCATATCGCAATATACAGGTATCTGTCCCCCACTACCGGTATCAATAATTTTGGTTCCGTCAGTTGTTCCGGGATAAGCCAGAATTATAGACCGACAGGAGTTTGGAAAACATTCACCATCAATGAAATTGAAGCCGGAAAAACACTGGCAATCGTATGATCCTGAAGTATTTATGCATTGGAAGCCATATCCACAAGCATTTCCATCTTCACACTCGTTGATATCAATACAATTATTATCTTCGTTGGTGTAACCAGGGGGGCATTCACATAAATACCCGCCAGAAGTGTTGATGCACTGCGCAACCTCGTCACATTCGTCGATTTCGGCAGCACATTCGTCAATATCTACACAGAGACCTTCATATTCGTAATAGCCGTCATCACACTCACATTGGTAACCACCCTGTGTGTTCAGACAATGGGAATTTTCGGGACAATGAACCAGCTCTTCTTCACATTCATTAATATCGGCACAAGTTTTACCGTCACCTATGTAGCCTTCTTTACAGGTACATTCATATCCGGTTTCCCTGTCTGTGCACAAGGCATTGGGATCACAATCATGGGTACCCTCTGCACATTCGTCGATCAATTCGATTTCAAGGCCTGATTTATCAAAGGAACAGGAAGCAGTTAAAAAAAAGAGGAAAAGTAAAAGATATTTGTTCTGCATTCTGACTGATATCCGGATAAAAAAATATTAAAAAAAACCAGTTCCCCAGTTCCCGTTTTAAAATTGGAACTGAATACTTAAAATATTATTACCATAATAATCTTTGATTTACCACAAACACAAAAAAACCAGTGTAATTTAATCCCCCTTGAATTGTTTTTTCAGTTATTTATTTTTTTTGAATTTGAATTTTAGATCTGTTCCGTGTTTTCCACTGCGGGAACATTCTTTCCACATTTTGATCACAGCTTTTTTGGAACTGGTGATTTTAATTTTTAAAATTGCTTCAAATTTGCCTCTGCCCTTTTTTTTCCATTTGGTGAGGGAAAGCTTTTTGACACCGATAAATTTGAAATTAATGTCATCGGGCTCTAATTCGCAAGGATGATGAATCCACTTTATAGATGCCTTTACAGTAATTTTATCACCCTTTTTGACAACTTTTTTTGAAGGCTCCAGCTTTTGAACACAAGCCTCAGAAACTTCGGGAAAAGCAAAAAAAGAAACAAATAATACCAGCAGGGACAGAAAAGATGTTTTCATGATAATTAAACTCCTCAATAAGGGAATAATTCTGTATGATCAGATTTAAACCTGAATAAAATATTCCGGAAAATTATTTTTCCGGCAAAACAATGGACATGAATTTTGGTTATTGTTACGAGAACTGTTGAAAAAAATTCAATCTAATTTGATTTAGTATAACCGAAGAACTGCAAAAACCTGAATACCTGCAGTATTCAATATAAAAGAATTAGTCAACTTGGCCAGCTTGGTAAAGGAAAAAACC